>BLLW01000012.1 GCA_011959285.1 Lachnospiraceae bacterium
AGCAGGAAGTCGATACCTACGAACAGAACAAGAGCGATTTTGACAGCTTCGCCGCAATTATCCGTAAGTATGTGGGGATAAAAGAACTCAACCCCGCAATCGTCAATGAATTTATCAAGAAAATCATAGTCCATGCGCCGGAAAAGGTAGACGGGAAACGGGTACAGAAAGTAGATATTGTTTTCAACTTTGTGGGTGAACTCAATTTCCTTTCTGCTACGCAACCGAAAAGGCAAGGCGCATAGGAACTCAAAAAGACGATACAGCCCTTGTAATTGGGGCTATACCGCCTAATCTGAAATTACTTCCCTCTAACCGTAAACATTTGATTTTACTGGTCTTTTCCGCCAAGCGTTTTCATTGTGGGGAACAAACCTTGGTTTAGTCCACCCGATTCCCTACAAGTCCAATCACTTGAAAATCCAATATTTTTCATTATCTCCACCAGTCCATATTAGTCCACCAAAATATCAAAATTTGATGTCAATTTGATGTATTCTTATTATTTTGATGTCAATTCACATTTCAGGAAATCCCTACCAAGGACTCTTTCCTAAAATATTGTACTATTGTTTTCTAACGCTTTTATTGCTTCCTGCTTTTTCAGTTCTGTAGCTTCTGCGTAAATATCCATTGTTGTTTCAATATTAGCGTGCCCCATAATGCTCTGAATCACTTTGAGATTTGTTTCATGTTCGCAAAAACGGGTACAAAACGTATGCCGGATATGATGGCATGAAAAGTGAGGAATCAGTACAGGACGCCTGCCTGCCCTTTTTGCCTTTAAAATCTCTTCGGCATTATACGCCTCATAAATCCTTCTAATTGCCCTATTGATGACACTTGGATTCAAAAGCTGTCCATCTCTGTTGCAAAAAATGAACCCACTCATTCCATCGACAACCTGTGTATTAAATCCGGTCTCTTTCTGTGCCTCATACTCATCCTGAAAGGCTTTCTTTACCGCATCCATCATTGGAATAGAACGTGTTCCCGCTTCCGTTTTTGGAGTAGATACATGGAACTCACTTTTACCATTCTCCATAAACATATAAATTACCGCATGGTTAATACTTATTAGACGGTTTTCATAGTCCAAATCTTCCCACCGCAACCCAATCAGTTCCCCAATACGGCAGCCTGTTCCAAAAAGTACTGTAAAGAGCGGTAGCCAGTGGCAATACACTGGACTTTTTGCAACATAATCAAGAAATGCTCTCTGTTGTTCAAGCGTCAATGCATGGCGTATACCTTTGTTTTTCCCACTGCCCTTTTTGATTTCCGCCATAACTCCGTTTGAAGGGTTGTTGCGGATAATTCCATCCCTGACTGCCATCTCAAAAGTCGGATGCAGAACCGTGTGAACGGTATCTACTGTATTGGTCTTCAATCCACTGTCATTGATTAAAGAATAATAGAAAAATTTCACATCAGAATACTTTATATCTGTTATGATTCTTTTCCCAAATGTTTCACGCACACAATGGTCATACATATATTTATAATTTGACCTTGTATTCTGCTTCAAATCATATTTAGTGGAAATGTACCTGTCAAACACATAATTCAGTGTGGTTTTTCCCGAGCAGTAACACTCCAAACCGTCCAACTGATCCTTTATCAGCGTCTTTTCCTTTTCCCTGAGTTCCAATAAGTCATTTGCGTATATTACACGCCTTTTTCCATTCGGATCGGTAAACTGATAAATATACCGCCCGTCACCTTTCCTTTGGCTTTCTCCTTTTCTTAAAGCCCTTCCCTTACTGTCTTTTCTTGACTTTGACATCAGTACCACCTTTCTTCTTATTTAGAAAGAGGTCACGAATGCTTAATTGTCAATAGTCTGTCCTTGTTTCTTCAAAGTGTTGAAACCTTCGACTAAAGTTTGTGTTATGGTCAGGTTATGTTCCGCGGCATATGCTTTTATCTCCACATGCTCCTGCTGTGTGAGGCGGATGAACACGCCTTCCTTTCTTGGATTCTCCAATCTTGGTCTGCCAGTTCTCGCCAACCTCCATCACCCCCGTTTCATAACCTGATATTATTATACATCTTGTATATCAAAAAGTCAATTTAGATATACAATAATTCGTGATTCCTTCTTTTAAAATTACACTCGAAATGTTTCCAGATAATCTTCAAAAATCTTTGTATTTACTAAAGAAACCCTGTTGACCTTGTATACTGCATGGGCATCCTGGGCAAGCTTCATAAATGTATGTTTACTCATAGAATATCTTGCAGCTCCTTCATCATATCTGACAAAATCTTTTTTCTGTACTTTTACTTCCATCAACAACATCCTTTCATATTTTTAATTTGCCAATCAACTGCCTGCACCTGCTATCACAAGAAACCTCCCGTCCTTCCCATACACCCTTCTGTCACAGGTAGCAAGGGTAATGATGCTTGTGGGCGCATGGTCAGGCTCCTCATAATACAATGCCCTTCCCTGCAACTGCTCCATCCATACATTGTAGCTTTCCATATCTTCATGGTTTCTGGTACGGAAATCCCATTCTGCAAGATCATCTATGTTATATTTAACTACCGCCATCACCTGATAGGCGGCGGCACTTCCGTAAGCATCCGTAAAATAGATGGTCTGGTGCTCCTTAAAATACTCTTCCTGCTCATACTTAAGCAGAGTGGAGAACATAGCTTGCGAACCTGCGCCCATGTTGTGACCGTAAATGACACGGTTGAAATCCCACACCTGCGTGTCCTTATCCATGAAAGGGCATCCGGCACTGCTCTTATCCCCCGTGAAATCATGGGAGAGGTAAAAAGCGTTGTCCTCCGTTCCCACCACAGGAAAATTAATCAGGGTGTCAGGGATACAGAGCCAGCCTCTGGTGTCCTCGTTGGCGCTGCATAAGGCATCCCAATCATAAGCTTCCAATCCCTTCTCCCTCATTTCTGATTCATATTCCTGACGGTAACGTTCTGCGTCTGCTTCCATTTCTGAGAATATTTCTTCCAGTTCCGCCGCCGCTTCTTTCTGTGATTTTTCCCTTCCTTCTTTCAGAACCGTATCAGGCTGTGCATAAGCGTCCGCTATCGCCTGATATTTTTCAAGCTGCTTCACTGCCCTGTAGCGGAAAAATCCCATGCCCGCAATAGCAGCAAAAGCAAGAAAAATACCAGCTATCATCTGCACAGTGAGCCGCACCCTTTTCTTTTCCGGCAGGTCAGAAAAAAGCCTCTCCCCAAGCCTGCCTGCCAAATCTTTTATTTTTTCCATGCGCTTCCTTTCTTCCATAGTTAATGACATGAAACAGCGGCAGATACCAGCACTTTTTACGGACCGGATATCTGCCACCATGATTTCAGATGGCAGGAGCAAAAGCCCCTGCTGCATTTCACTGTGACCGCCACAGCGTCATTTGAACCCTGCCTGTTCCTGAGTTATAAAGAATATCCTTACAGCACACATCCGCTACAGGCTGCTTTTCTCCATCTGTCCTTCAAGGACAGATTTTCTTCCCTTCAAGCACAGATGCAGCAGCAAGCACAACGCCGCACAGCCCAAGGGCAGCAAGAAGAATAAAGGGTGACGCATGACCAGTCTGGATGACCGGCTCTGTTCCTTTCCCTGCATTTCCATTCCCTCCTTCCGTTTTTGTCTCTGTATTTTTATCTGAAGGGCTGCCTGCCGAATTGCCGGAGACAGTTCCGCCTGTATTCCCATTTTTATCCGAATTGTTCTTATTGTCCTTATCGTTGGTATTTCCTGTGCTGCTGTCCTGATGGTCTGCTTTCTCCCATTTTGCATAGAGGCTGATGCTCCTGCCGGGTTTATAGGTCTCCCCCTCTGTTCCGATAAATACCTGCCTGTCCGTATACCAGCCCTTAAAAATATAGCCCTCACGCTCTGCACCGGGGAGCTTCACACTGCCGCCCTTTACCACTTTGACGGATGCATTTCCAGTCTTTCCCCCGTTGGCGTCATATTTGATGGTGTAGGTGTTTAATGTTTCATCAGAACTATCCCCATCCTGCGTGTTGTCTCCATTGTTGCTGCTGTCTCCTTTTATTTTCTCCCACTTTGCATAAAATGAAGTATCTTTTGTAATGCGGTAAGCATCATGGTATGCCCCTGCAAACTGCGTCAAGGCATCATCCAGATACCAGCCTGTAAAGTCATAGCCCTCACATTCCGGCATGGGAAGGTAGAGGCTCCCGCCCTTAATGATGGTAAGCTCTTTTGTCTTGACCGTTCCCTTTCCGGCGTGGAAGGTTACTTTGCAGGTTTCGGGATCAGCGCCATTATCAGAATCTTCCACTGCTTCCTTTTCCCAGAGTGCATAAGCTGTCATATCCTTAACCGCTTTCATCTCACTGCCGGGGATTCCAAGGAGGATTCCGCCATCCTTTTCCGTATACCAGCCAAGGAAATTGTAACCATCCTTTTCTGTTTTTGGTAAACGTATGGTATCGCCTTTTGCCGCCCTGATGGGCTTTGCTTCTTTTCCTCCGTCTGTATCAAAAGTAATGGTAACTTTCACCGCTTCCTTTTTCTCAAAATGCGCCTTTAAAGTCATATCTCCCTGCACGGTAAACTCTTCCCCAGCCTGTCCGGCGCAAATGCTGTCGTCAGAAGCCAAGAACCAGCCAAGGAACTCATAACCGCTTTTATTACAGATGGGAAGGATGATTTTACTGTCCTTTTCCGCTGTAATGCTCTTCCTTACAGTCTCCCCACCGTTCGGATCAAAGGTAATGGTACAAGTGACCGCTGCTTCCTCTGTCTTTTCCCATGCGGCATAATAAATAGCATCCTCCTGCGGTGCATAATATTTTTCCCCTGCGCTCCCTGCAAATACTGTCAATTCTTCATCCTCATACCAGCCTTTCAAGCGGTATCCTTTTCTGGAAGCGTTGGGGAATGCGGTATTTGCTCCGGGGATCACCTGTGCGCTGTCTGTCCTTCCCTCTTCATCATTATAGATATAGGTCAGCGTGACAGGCTCTTTCTCCTCCCACTTTGCATAGAGGTAAAGGTTTCCTGTAAGGCTTGTCTCCTGCCCCGGCGCATAGTCGGTTCCCGTTCCGTCCGGCTCCGTGTTCCATCCTGTAAAGTCATAGCCAAAATTTACAATGTTCCCCATCAGAGGGAAAAGCGCTTCCCTGTCCATGATGGTCACAGCGTCCTCACTGGTATAAAGGTTCGGATCGGAGCACATCACGCTTGTTCCTGTGGGGCTGTTGTTGGCATCATAGCTGACACAGTAAGTCTTCGGAATCTCCGCAAGATAAATGTTGCCATCCCTCTTTTCCGTCCTGTAATTTTGCGTTTTCCATAGGAACTGTGAGGCATCCACCTCTTTCCCATTGGAAGTTGCATCAACCAGAAGCGTTCCCGGAGCAAAATCATATCCCCACATGACAAATTCGGAATCACTTTCAAAATCTGCCCCCAGCGTGACAGGCGTTGCATCCTGATAATAAAAACGGATATCCCACGCTTTTCCGCCTGCTACAGCGTTTTCTTCCATGACAATTTTCCCATCCAGTATAAGATCCGCTTTTGTCATATAGTCTATCGTGACACCGCTGTAAAGGTCATCTGCTGTATTTCCCCATATGGTGCAGTCGCGTATGGTAAGCGGCTCTGTCCTGTCTTTACCAGAATAACTGATGGCGCTGGTATATTTATTGTGGTTGCCTGTAATCGTGCATCCTTCCATCACAACAGGGGAATCTTCGGAAATGCTGACTGTTCCGGCATCTCCCGTGACTTCGTTGTTTTCAATCAGGCAGCCCGACAATGTAGTCTCACCACGGACCGCAACAATTGCCGCCCATGCCTTATTATCGGAAATGGTCATGCCGGACACGCTGGTCAGACCAAAGAAATCCATTGCGCCCCCTACCGCGGCATAGCATTCCCTGACAGCCCCTGATGTAATTGTCACGCAAGAGGTCTTCGCCGCCTGGATTCCTCCCCCTGCACCATTGGTATAGCAATGCTGGATAAGCCCTCCTGTCATGGCAAATTCCCCACCCCATGCCACATGGATGGCGCCTGCTGTCCTGAAGGAGCGATTATCATCATTGTGATCCGTATTGTAGTTATTCTGGAAAACCGTTCCCTCTTCCACGGTACAGACACCCGCCACATAGACCAGAGGGCTGTCCCAGGTCTGCCCGGTGTTATTGAAATCCCCATCCAGTTCCGCACCGCCATCAAGGATGATGTCACGCATGATAAGGCTGCCTTCAACTCCTAAAAGGACATTGTCCAGATCTGTCCTGTAGAAATCTTTTCCTGTAAATTCTTCCTCCCGGCTGATGGTTGCTGGGTTATCAGCATTTTCACTTTGCAGAGTGATATTGTCGGCAGCAGCTTCCAGCGTCCTTGATACACAGCAGTCCTTAAGGACGGTGATGGTATCTCCAGCCTGTGCATTAGCAAAGGCTTCTTCCAGTTCTTCATAACCGGTATCTCCAATCCTTGCCTCGTAAGTTACGGTAATATCCTGTTCCGGCTCCTGCCCCTCATTTGGCTTCCAGTGGGCTTGCAGGCATACATCCTTTTCCGGCGTATACTCGCTCCCGGCTACGCCAATCTCATAAAGAACGGTAATACCTTCCTCCTCCACAACATCCACCCAGCCATAAAGGTAATGCCCTTCACAGGATGCATCCGGCAGGATGATACTCTCCCCTTTGGGCACGGAAACGCTCTCTGTCTCACAGGTTCCCTCAAAAGCTTCAAACGTGACCGTGTAGGTTTCCTTCTCCTCCGCCGCTCTTACAGGCAGGGGAACACTCCCCAATACGCCTGCGCCAATGGTGGACAGCATGGCGGCAAACAGAAGAAGTTTTGAAAATCTTCGTTTTCTTCCCATAATTTTTCCTTTCTTTTTATTTGTTTTTTCACAAGGGGAGCAGTCGGTTTCTTACCTTCCAGACTGCTCCCTCACATAGTTTCAGGGGCAGAGCCCCTGTGCTTACGCATTATTTTCCACACCACCTCCTTCCAGCCAGCCCATGAAAAAACACAGCCATATACTGCTATACGTTTTCATGGAATGGCTGAATTATTCTGCAGCCTCATAGATCATTTTCCAACATTATCACTTTCTATCTGAAAAGCGCCAGTACCCTTGACGGGATTTTCATTTGCCCAGCCCCCTACTGGCAGGGAGTATGCAGGGCGGATTGGCTAAATCTCTCCATAGTCCGGGGCAGGGAACGTTTTCCTTTCCCTGCCCGTCCTCCGGCGTGCTGTTCCGGCTACCCTCACCGGGCAGAAGTATCATTATGGCTCCCCTTAGAACTTCCTGCCACAGAAAGCCCCGCACCGGATGCCGCTTGCTGCCTTCCTTCTCCTGTTACGGTCCTTCGGTTTACCCAACGGGGCAGGCAGGTCATGGCGAAGCTGATTGTCCGGTGCAACTTTATCAAGGGAAAACCCTTTATAGCCGCTGCATACTGGTATTCAGTTGTCAAATTTCCTACATTCAGGCGGAAAGCCTATGGCTCAAAACAGATGGTTAAAGACCATGTTTTTAAGCCTGTAATAAGCATACAGAATCCCACGCCATTTTTTTAGGCATAAAGATACCTATTTGCACAAATCTTGGATATGTTTGTTCCTATTTCGTTTTTCCGTATACGAAACATTTAAAAATGAGCAACGGATGCCCAGCTTTGCCAGACATCCCTATGTTAGAAAAAAAGAACGCTGCCCCTTATCAGGACAACGCCTTTCTATTTTGCAAGACTGCTTTTGTATGTTAAAAATTGAAACCAACCGCTTCCTTTTGTGCCTCACAGTATATTAAGCACTTTTATTCCAGATACTGCCTATGTAATTTAAAAACGGAATCCACGATCCCCACTGCGTACCTTATCTCCTCAAAAGTTTTATCCCTGACCAGCTCATAAAACATCTCCTGACAGAAAACAGTCCTTTCATCCTTCCCACGCATATCGGCAAGGCTCCCAAGAGAAACACCCAGCGTTTCCGCAACCCGGATAATCGTCTCCATGCGGAAGCCCTTCTGCCCTCCCTCCAGCTTCTGTACCATCTTGAGGGATAAGCCTGCCGCCTCTGCAAGCCCTTCCTGTGTCAGACCTTTCTCCTGACGTTTCTGGCGGATGCTGCTGCCGATCCTGTAATAATACGCTTCACATGGAATCCCATCCATCTGCTGCAACCCCTTCCTTTACGGTATTTACAGTTACCTTAAGAGTATACAAAACCATCCTTGAGATTAAACGAGGGTTTCCTTGCGGTTTGATTGGGAAAAACGCAAATTCAGACAACAGCATTGACAAAATCCGCACCCTGCTTTCTATCAAAGCCTATCTGTATCCACAAGTATTCTCACAGTTGTAACTTTTTCTCCATTAAAAATACAGCCCCTCCACAGGCAGGACTGTATCAATATGCCGGTCAGACCACTCCTTTTTCCGGAAGCAGTTCAAAACAGTAACCCACGCTCCTCACGCACCGTATATCGAATGACGGGCAGGCTGACGAAAGGAACAGTTTTTCCTTTAAGTGACAGATATGGTAGCCAATCGTGTTATTCTCAATATCCTGCACATAGTCGCCCCATACCTGCTGATAAATCTGTGCGTAAGTCATCACCCTTCCGCTATTGGCAGCGAGACAGCACAGGATGTCAAACTCCTTGGCAGTCAGGCTGACCTCCCTCCGGTCACGGTAAATCTTCCTCCTGTCAGGGTATATCTCAAGCCCCGGTATCTGCAATGCTGGTTCCGACCTTAACTCATATTTCTTAAAATCAGGATGCCCCTCCACTACTTCCATTACCTTTTTGAATATGTCTGTCTCATTATCATTAAATTCCAGTATCAGTAAACGTCCGATATAATCACCTCTTTCGTGCTCTAAACTTTCTCCAAATCCCCGGCAGATGCCTTATCTGTATTCCAACCGGGCAGTTGCCAACTTCTGTTGCTGTTTCATCATAATGCTGCCGCCTGTATTTGATTGCTATATTATACCAAATACAGGCGGCAGCATCTACTTTTTCAGCGTTTTGCAAGCCCCATGCGGGCTTCAGATTCCTATATGAAATAGAGGGTTATCCATCCTTTTCACTTTTTCCTTTACGGTGGATTTTAAACAGACCGAATAGACGCTTCATCCTTTCCGCTTCTTCCATATCACTGATTTTTAAATCAGATAAGCCTAACAGAATATCTATAAAAGCCTTGTTCGGCATTGTTAAAGCAGCAGCTTGGAATACTGCCTGTAAGGAAACATCCAGTTTCCCACATCTTTCCTCCAAGTTAATTATCCTTTCTTCCAGTTCCATATCTTGTACGAGTAATGTCACCTGTACAGCTTTCACGTCAATCTCCTTTATTTTCTATCCCTATCAGCGCCGCCATATCACGCATACCCTGCCTGTATGCAATTATTTCACAGACACCCCATGTTGCATAAAGTGCATTCTGGTAATCTCTCATCATTTGCAGTTGGTCTTCTGAAAAACTTTTTTCTAATCTGCCAAATAATTCGTTTTCTCTCTTTAGAGCTTTCTTATATTCAACATCCCGGCAATAAAAGCGACCTAACCGCTCCGTCAGATTAGGCTGCATATCATTAAAGAATTCTGTATTCACTGTAATTCTCCTCTGATGTATCTATATAGACCTCTTTATTATACGCTCCCTATATAAGTTCGTCTATACAAAGAGTTATTTTTTAACGAGAGTTTGTATAGAATGTAAGAAGAAGGAGAGGTACGGGCATGAAATATTTACACATCAAACTTGAAGAATTTCTTACGGAAAGAGGGCTCTCAAAAAAGAGAGTATGTTACGATCTGGATATTGAAAGGACAAACTTTAACCGTTATTACAGAGATGAATTCCAAAGAATAGACGCTAATCTACTGCTCAAATTGTGTGAATACTTTAACTGTGAAGTAGGGGATTTATTTGAGATAAGAGAGAAATAGAAAAAATATTTGTTCCTTTTATCCTTATATAATTTATGTGTCTAAAGGTCTTCTATTCTGCATTCCAATACAAAACAGCGCTTATATATTTCAACACTTCCTTAAAAACCACATGATTTTCAAATATACAAATATCCCTGCCGCAAAAATATATTTCGCAGCAGGGTTTTAAAATTCCCGGAATAACTTTTTATCATTGAAATCAAATTATGAAAAGTGAGCCATATCAGTAGTCAGGACGATAACCCTTCTACATCACCTTTTACATGATCCGGTGCAGAACTCTCAATTAGTTCAGAAGCTATTTTATCTTCTGTTTCATTAAGAGCTTTTTGCATCATCCTCTCTTTTTGAATGGTACGCAAAATACACGCCACATCCTCCGGTGAGAACATAGAAATTGCATGAATCAACTCGTCAATATTATCTTTATTGACAACAAGACTTTCTCCACCAGACAATGCAATTTGAATACAATTCTTGAGATTACTACAATCCCCCAGCTTTAAGGCATTTGATTTGTAATCGCAGGTAAATATAGTTCCATTATAATTTATAATACCCGCTTCATCTGCCAATCGGAAATATTTGTTTGTATATGTGGTTTCGCCGGGATATTTTAATGCTGACCGATTAATATCTGTAGTCTTCTGTGCCTCACTGGCAGCATCTATTTTTGCATACCATTCCGCCCACATCTCTTCCTGTGTCCACACATGCCCAATCCAAGTCCAGTCATTGAAATACTCTGCATTTGAATCGTTTATACGTTCTTTATTAATTCCTACCTGCTCACCATTTTCACCCTTTCCCATATCAGGGCTGCCATCATTTGTCCAGGCATAAAAATCAAAAAAGCTATCCATATCAATTTTTCCATCTAAGAAATCATTCCAAAAAAACTGCCTTGTGGCAAACCGAAAATTATCCTCTTGCGGAAAACCAGAAAGAAACTCCATAATTTTATCATACTGTTCCTTGCTGTCCAGTTTTATTTCCCACTGGAGTATATCTTCCCCTATCTTCTCGTCAGGGTTTTCAGGATTCCTTTCTCCCTCCCTAATACATTTGATGCATTCCGGCGAGTAATAGGTGTAAAAGACTGTATCCAATTCTTTGGGCGTATTACTGGTATATGTACCTTTCGTAAAATTTTGTCCATTTTCGGATATAGTATCCTGATCTTTAAGCAGCGCACTAATCTGTTCTTCCGAAACAGACAATTCCCTTTGCTGTTGCTGATATGGATGAATCACTCTTTTGTTTTCAGCGCAATCACAAAAAGGTTCCACTGTTTTAATGATTGACGAAGTATAGCAAGAACTAAATGTAGAATTGCTCAATCGCCTTGCAATATTTTTGTTAATGCATTTCTCTTCTTTGCCGGACTTAAGAAATTCCGGTGCAATATCTGTACCCCAAGCCGATCCCTGACTTTTACATTTCAGGGAAGATTTAGGACGTGCGTCATAGCGTGTATTGTTCCATTGTTTTGTTAATAATGATTCAACTGACATATATGCTCCTTTCAGTAGTTCCTCTGTCATTCAGAACCACACGCACTCCCAAAAAGGTCCATGCGTTAAAGATCATATACAGGGGAACTCTTGTGGACAATAGTCTCCACAAACTTCCCCTGTATAATGTTTTATATTATTTTATGGGCATACCTTGAAATTTTATAAAAATCGTGTTGTCAATGGAGTAACAAAAAATTTGTATTGGATAAAATATCTTGGCTCCCATGTAAAATAGTTGCTATATTCAACCGATCCCCATATTTGCCAATTTTGTTTTACCAAAGTATTGCTGGGAACCGTCATAACCGGAGCTCCTCCAAGCTGTTTGATGGTATTCCCTGAATCTGGTTTTAAATACTTATAGAATCCACCATAATCTCCACCAGTTCCTTCCTTTGATAAATAAAATGTTGTAACTACTGCTCCATTGGGGATTGATGCATCATATGTCAAATTGATATTTTTTGAAAGTGATGTTTTTGTAGTTCCGCGCGGTACTGAACCAAAAGCAAATGAGAAATTAGGATTAACCCATCCTGTACTTCCATACATGTAAGAATCTCCAAAGTATAAAGAATAAGGACTGTTGCTACAACCTGAATGAGAATCAACCGCCACATAATATGTACCAGATTTATCTAATGATATATAAAATTCTTCTGATACAGAACCATCTTGAAAATCTGTGTACCATCCTGTCTGATCATGATTAAATAAATATAAATCATAATCACAGCCACTTGGGATGTTAAATAACAAAATAGATAAAGGTTCATTAGCTGTCACTTCAAACCGATAAAAATCCATGTCCGTCTCACTATGAATAGTGGCTTGAATCAACTTACCCTGCATCCCTGTAGTAGCTTCTGCAATGCTGTTATTTGGTTCGTACTGATCCCCTGTTCCAGCAACAGCAGTTTCCCTTGAAAGACTATTACGGAATCCATTTAGTTTTGCGGCTACCCGTGGCTCTAATTGTGAAATTGGCAAAAAATCATTTGCTGATAAATGCTTTATTTCAACCCCTTCTGGAATGTCATTTACATCAGCCTTTTCTTCAGCGCTGACAGGCATAATCATACAGCTAAGTGCAACTGCAAAAGCCAAAATACCCTGCAAGGCCTTTCTCAATGTTTTTTTCATCATATTTCCTCCTTAAACATACAGTTTAAAATGGTACAAAACTTAACTTCAAAAGCACATTTATTTAGTATGCTTTTTAGGTCTCTTTGGTTGATAAATGTAGCCTATACATGGCGGCGGCCAACCATCACCGTCAAATTGCCTCCTGGCTGCTTTTGACACAGCAAGCAAAAAACTTTTTTTCCATTTTTTCATTCCTCCTTTACCTCCTGTCTTAATATTTTTGCTGTTATTAACAGTCCAGCATCTACACCAACTCCAGCTACGATATATACAATTTTATCTGGAATGATATTCAACCACCACAGAACCAAAACACAAATTCCTATTAACCACATCAGCCATCTTGCTGAACTTTTGCATTGCTTTATCTCTTCTTTATCCAGACCTAAATTAGGATGATTAATTGGTGCAAGAAAATAAATAATAACTGCTGACAAAAATATTGTTAAAATCATTATACCGGTATGCTCTATAAATAATTTTGTTACCACATTCGTTACCACCATATATATAACAAACGTACCTAAATAGCATGTAAATGCTTTTTTACAGTGATAACCGCCAGTTCTCGCCCTCAAAGGGAAAAATGTCATCATAAAAAGAAGAGTCTGAACAAAATTGCCATTTATATACGCAAGAAAAAGTAAAGTTGTGTAATTTATAATCTTTCCCAATAATACTTCAAACCCATAAATATGGTCTTCCCGCACATCATCTGCAATTATTCTATTTACTATTAAATAATCTGTTAAGCAAACTGATATTCGATGCATGTTTACCACCTAATTTATTTTTTTCAATATATCATAAAAATAAGTAAAATAAATATTCATGGCAGGAATCGGCGGTCAAAAACAAAAAACGACGGTTTCTCACCGTCGCTTCCGCTTTTCCAGTTCTTTAACATTTTTTAGAAATTAATTATGATACTGTGCGTAAAATAGCCATCATTGCAGCTACATATGCTTTCTCCACTATATTTTCTTACAACATTTTCTATATTAAGCATTCCAATCCCATGTTCATTCTTATCTTTTTTTGTTGTAAACAAACCCTTTTCTCCAAGGTGTACCTGCTCCGCAACCGGGTTACGCACTGAAATAATGATTTTCCCTCCCTCATCCAGAAATCGTAATTTTATTACCCTATTCCCTTTTGTTATTTTCTCGCACGCCTCAATCGCATTATCCAGAAGGTTTGCGACCAGCGTTACAATATCTTCCTCTTCCATTTTTAGATTTCCCAAATCATTTATTGAAAGCAGAAGTGGAATCCCTTTCTTTTTTGCAGCCTTAAATTTCTGATTGATCACGCTGTTTACAATCATATTATTCGTGTTGATAAAATCCATTTCTTCTACCCAATTGTCGCTTATTTTATTTAAATAGCCTTTAGCCTTTAAGTATTCCCCTGCTTTAAGCAAACCGCTAAGGCAGATCAAGTGATTTTTAAATTCATGTGTACGTTTACGCTGCTCGCCATAGACTCCCTCCATATATTGGTACATTGCCATCTGATTTTTTATTCTTTCCTGGGACAGGCAAGTTTCACGCATTTCTTTTTCCCTGGACACCACATCACGGATAATATAAAATACAAGAAAATTGAAAAAAACCAGCACAAAACTCACAACAAGTACTGCCCGCCCTCCCCTCTTTTCCTCAACCGCCAGTGCTGACATACAGACAATGGTCATAAAGGGAAAAAATAAAAAACGAACCCACTCCCTGTCTGTGATTAAATTGAAACTATCATTTGAATGAAATGCCTTATTCAATAATACAATAAAAAGAAAAAGCACTGTCTTACATATTAACGCAATTATTGTAATATTTACCGGATCATTCAGTATTGCCTCTGTTCCTGAACCCAGCAGAGTTTCTACGCTTACCAGCATGATTCTGTCTATACAAATTAATATCCCATAATATGCAATGGAAAGAAAAAATATATGCATAAATTTTGCACGGTACTGAGCAATCATAATACCGCTTATCAGGCAAATAGACAAGATTGCCTTCCATATGTAGCTCTTTGTAAAAATTAAAGAAATCCCTACAAACCCTAAGACCAATGCGGCAAGCAATAACTTATCAAACCACTTTATCCTTTTATTGTCCTGCTTCAAAAAAACTTCAAAAAAATTTCTACAGCACAACGCTTCAATCAAAGTCAAAAGAAACGCCCGAATATAGTATGTCATATCATGTCACCTTTTATTTCATAATATCTCTCTTTTACTTTCTGATACCGTTCTCTTGGAACCGGCAATGCAACACCATCGTTCAAATATACTTTATAGTTTATAATTTCCGCAATATACTTTACATTTACCAAAAAGCTTTTATGAACCCTTAAAAAATCATATTTAAGCAGTTCCGGCTCAATGTCATCTAATTTACCGTACAAACGAAATTGCACCTGCTTTTTCCCAAGAACATTGAATATCAATTTATGCATATTGCTTTCAATATAACGGATTCTGTCAACTGCCAGTTCCACTTCCCCTTCGATAAAATTATATCTTATTTTTTTAGCCTGCAATGACAATTTTCTGATCAGTATCTCCATGCACTCCGGAAACATTTCATCCAGCATATCCTTCAACAAATAGCGTACTGCCTCCATTTTGTACCCCTCTAATGCAAAATCAATAAATGCTGTGATGAAAACCAATAAAATATCAGGACAAACCTCCCTAATTTTTTTAGCCACTTCCAAACCATTAATATCAGGCATATTGATATCTAAAAAAATAACATCATATTCATACGATTTATCATTCTTTTCAACAAATTCTCTGCCCGACAAATAGGTATCTATTCCATAAACGCTTATCCCATACTTATCTAATGACTCTTCCAACAAACTGACTATTTTTTCTCCACAATATTTTTCATCATCACATACCGCAATCTTTAGCATAATACTTATTCCTTCTTTATTATATAAAAGTTCAATACTTATTTTAGTTCATATACCTTCGATATTATTGATAATAAAATATCAAACCTAGCATCATTTGTCAAAATAGAACTTTTCAAAAGCAAAAAACATATTTATACTTAAAAATTCCCCTTACCGCATCCTATACACCATAGTGTAATGCATCCAAAACTTATAGTTTCATGCATAAATCACCAAGGTCATTCAAAATGACCTTGGTATGGTTATGCCTAAATCATAAACTTACTATCTTCTTCCAAAGTCTTATACTACCATTCTTTCATTAAACTCCTTCACAACCGCATCATACAATTCCTGCCGAAACTGCCTTGTCACAGGGTATGCGATATCCTGATAGATATCCTTCCCGGCATCATCCAGCCGACCGGTCTTATAGTCAGGCATGGAGACAAAGACGTTGCCTTTCTGCGAGATGCCGATACGGATTCCGGTCACTTTAAATGCGCCATTTAAGATGAAGGAGGCGTTTGCCTTAAGGCAGCCCTCCTGATTCTGCATAGGCGTTACGGTCACTTGGATATCCATGCTTCCTGTATTGTTTGTATTCATTGCATTATTTTCCTTCATATCTGCCTCTTTCTGCGCTGTTTTATTTTAGATTTCTGCGCTCTTATTTTCACTTTTTCGGCAGCTTCCGCCTGAGGTTTTTTCCCATATGTTTAAAGATTACTGTCTTTCCCTGAAACACTTTTCCGGCTGCGCCGGATTCTGCCCTTTTTCACTTATGCAGTCATACAGGCTTGATTCCCCCTGCCTCCATTTCCTTTTTATAAAACGCTTCCATATACCCGGCGGTTATCTCCGCCATATCCCCCTGCTCCCTACAGAGCCCTTCCACAGCCGCAAACAGCATATCCTCCATCAAAAGATAACGATAGCTGTTCATATCCTGCCTTTTCAGTTCCCTTATGGCTTCCATTGCCCTGCCGCTTAAGGGTATCTGCGTTCTGGTGAGGCTGATGCCGGAGGGCTGGTATGCCCTGCCCGGCGCATCCTTTTTCTGTGCTCCCATACTGCTTTCCAACGTCCTGCTCCTTCCCTGCTTCCATCCCCATTTCCGCCCTCTGTTTTTCTTTTTTCATCTCAAAAACCTTTTCAACGCCTTTCAGCACCTGCCCCGCCACCGACAAAGCGGTGCTGCAAAGCCCGTACACCATAAGCCTTGGGGCGGTGGAAAGCACAGGCAGGAGGGAAGATACAGGCGGCGGCTTTACATCCATGCGTGCCGCCGCCATATACTGTGCGCTTTGGATCACAGCCTTTGTGATGTCATAGATATGCTCCGGGTTCTGGGAATCATGGAAGCGGCACAAATCGCTGATGTTTTCGATATAACCCTTGCCCTTCCCATAGATTTCCGATTCCACCGCCTCCCTCACATAACCCTGCACATCCCCTGCATGGAGCTGGGAAAGTATCTCTTTCTCATTATCTTTATCCAGCCGCCAAATCTGTGGGCGCACCCTTCCGTTGGTATCGGAAATGTCAAACACATGATCCACATAGGGGCGGTATCCGCTGGAATCTATTATGGCGATCCCTTTGCTCCCCCTGCGTACATACCTTCCCTTTTCCTGCCACTTACTGTAAGTCTCCACCATCTTCGCATCCGGTCTCTGGGCATAGAGCAGGCTGGCATTCTCAAAGCCCATCTGGTAATGGACTGCTGAAAAGGTTAAAAACCTGCCCCACGAATCCTCATCCTGAATGATCCTGGGCACGATCTCCCGGTAGATTTCTTTTGTAGAAATGATCCCTTTCATTGCTTCCCCCTTTCCCGTTTTTTCTGCACCCCCGCATTCTCCTTCTGCTTCCCTATAGCCATGACGGTCTGCCGCACAGGACAATCTTCCCCACAGAGTAAACCGGGCGGAACACCACACAGCCCTTTGAGGAAGATGCGTCCACCAGATATCCGTTCCCGGCGTAGACCGCCACATGGGAAATATTCTGATACCTTCCATTCCTTGTAAAGCTGTAGAAAATCAAATCTCCCGGCCGGATATCCTCATAAGCGACTTCGCATCCTTTATCGGACAGGAGCTTTCCCTGTGAGGCGGCGGTATTCGAGCCATGATAAGATAAATTTATCCCTGCTTCTTTATAAGAGTAAAAGGTGAGGGAACTGCAATCGTAATATTCGCCGCTGTCACGTTTTGCCTGACTGTATGGCTTCCCAAGCCTTACAAGGGCATTCTTAACTGCCTGTGAACCGACATCACCGCCAAGATTAAGCCTCCCCGCTTCCTCCGGCGTCAGGCTCCCTGCACCGGGGCTTCCATAGCCGCCCCTGAGCCCTTCTATGTTTTCCAGCACTTCCGGCGACATCAAAAACCGTAAGATTTCTATTTCATCCTCTGTAAATATGCCTGTCCTTACGATATCCTCACTGGTAAGGAGGGTAATGCGGACTTCCTTTATCTTTACCTCCACTTCCTCTGTCTTTATGGTGACATTCCCCCAGAAATCCTCTTCCTCATAGGGCTGTTCCCTGATCTCTGTACGGTAATCGATTGTCAGGGATGTCATTTCATCAAAGGTATCTTTCAAAAGCCTCCTGTTCTTTTCCGTCATCACCGTTGCGGTATCGCCAAAGCCATGCCTTACCATGTAGACCATGAGGATATCCGCCATGTTGTCCGGCTTGCTGTCTCCCTCATAGTCCTCATAAATCAGTTCCGTTTCATCCCCGCTGCCGGAATCGGCAAGCTCTTCCTGCACCTTCTCCCTGAATTCTTCCGTATATTCCGAAAGCACCTCCACCGCTCCCGGCTCTTCTGACAGTTTCGGGAGCAGAATGGAGAAGGGGGAATTAAAAAGCAGGGTAATGGCGGCTGCCATGACAAACACAGGGACCAGCGCCGGGAGCAGGGATGCCCCTATGGAAAGGAGTTTCCCTGCCGCAACCGCTTTTACTCTGCCTGTCAGCAGATCCTTTGCCACCTGTAACAGACTGTCCTTCTGTTCTTCCTGTGAAAACTTATCCGCGGCATAGGAGAGCAGCCGGAAAGCGGCTGCCCTGTTTTTCCTGCTTCTGCCATTCGGTTTATGGCTGTTATCCTTTTTCGTATTTTTACCCTTCTTACTGTCTTTCTCACTGCTCTTTCCGCGTCTCCCATCTGCCCCGTCCGCTCCTTTCCTTCCGGGGATTTCCCCGCCGCGCTGGCGGATGGAATCAGAGGCATTCCTTATGCGGAGATGGCTGGCACTGCCGGGAGAAGAACCTGCCTTTGGCAAAATGCTCTCTCCCGCTGTATTCTGCATTACCGGAAGCTGCACGCCTTCTTCCAGATATGCTTTCTGCATTCTTTCTGCTCCTGCACCTTTTCCTGTCTCTTTTCTTCCCGTATCTGATTTCTCCTGTACTTCATTGCCCTTTTGGTGCTGCTTCCGGGATTTTAAATACTTCCCTCTCCTGTAGCCGGATATCCGGTTTTCTCTTTTTTCCGGGAAAGGCTGTGCATACACGCTGGCAGGAAGCGTATTTTTTTTATCTCTGGCAGAAGATTTTTCCGGCATCCTTTTCAAATGGTCTTTCACACTGAAAATGCCTTTCCTGCTGAAACCGGGTGCTGTATCTGCTTTCCTGTGCAGGACGGTTTCTTTCGTCTTTATGATAGTTTCATGATAAGAGGAAGGTCTCTGCGTCTCCTGACGAAACGGGCTTTCCTCTGCTGTTGGAAGCTTCCTGTCAAAAACCGGCTCCTGCCGGTAAGCCTGCGGCTGTTCTTTTACATGGAGAATCCCTGATGCTGCAAGGCTTCTGCTTCCACTGACGCTGTTCTTCCCCTGCTCCTGCTGGTACAAATCCCCTGTACCGCCTGCATAAGCCTCTCCCCTGCCACTATCAGAATCGCATGATCTCTGTATCTGTGCCGCCTGCCTCCCTGCTCCCCCGCCGGGAAGCTCTTTCTGACGAAGCATATCCTGCTTTTCCTTTGTAGAAAAACCTGCGGCATTTTCCGTAGATTTCTTCTTCCCTGCATAGCGGATCTGGCGTTCCCCTTTCTTTCTGACAGTGAAATTCTTATCTGTCCTTTTTATCCTCATAAGCTCCCCTGCCTATTCTCCCCATACCACTTCGCCATGAATGCGCTGCGGTCAGGGAATGGCGGAAGGGGCGTTCCTGCCGGGCAGGCATTTAGGATATCCCTGCCGGTCCGCACATAAGAGAGGACTTCACTGTAATACGCTGTGTTGGCAAGGGTATACCCATCCTGCGTTTTCCGGCTGATTTCTTCCTCACCCGCTGATCCCTGCCGCTTCTGACCTGCAAAGGATAACTCTCTTCTGGCAAGGGCTTCCAGACCGCATAACGCCGAATGGAATTTCAGGTAATCGCAAAGCCACGGATGCCCGGCTCTCCGGTCGCCGCTTTTTACCGCATCTTCAAGGAGCGCAAGGAACGGGGCGGACTTTTTTACCACAGGCAGGATTCCAAAAGACACCTTTGCTTCCCCTTCCCTGAAAAAATCCACACGGTATAATACTTCTTTTCCTGCAAGCTGCTTCTCCTCCGGCTGGATATCCGCCAATGGCAAAGGCAGCACCTTTAAAAGCACTGCCCTGTCCTTTTCCTTATATACAAATGTAATGAGGGGGATTCCTTTCTTCCGCTCCTGTCCGGTGGTACGCACATCCATTAAAAATTCCATAAGGGCTTTCTCAATGTCCTTCTTCATGGGCAGCCTCCTTTCCCTCAAAAGGGTTGGTGGAAAACAGCTTATAGATGGGGCTGTCCTTATCCACCGTGATATCCATAGGCACAACCATGTTCCCGTGCTTCAAGATGCCCGTTCCGCTCTGCGCCCCGCGGACAAACTTTAGCTGTTCCGGACTGATGCCTATTACCTCCGATAACTTTTCCAAATCCGTGGGAGCCTGCCTAAGGAGCGCCACAAACTCCGAGTTGGCAAGCATGGTGGTGGCGGTATAGTTCTGCAGCATGTCAAGCACGTTCTGGGTGATGCCGCTGCACAGCCCGCCTAATTTCCGCACCTTCTTCCATAAGGAAAACAGGTATTTTGCAGAATACTCTTTATCTAAAAGCACATGGAATTCATCAATAAACAGCCATGTAGCCCTGCCCCGCTTTGCGTTCTCCATGATCCGGCTGCCGATATTCTCCATCATGACCAGCATGGAGATGGCAGATAATTCCTTCCCCATATCCCGGATGCCATAGACCAGAAAGCGGCTGTCAATATCCACATTGGTTTCATGGGCAAAGATATTTAATGAGCCGCCGATAAACAATTCCAGCGAAAGGGCAAGCTCCTTCGCCTCCATCTCCGGCTGTGCCACAAGGATGCCATAATAATCATGCAGGGTTTTCTGCTTCCACAGGGTATGCGTCCTTTCCCCTTCCTGCCTGCCCCTGTTCCTCATGCATTCCTCTTTGACCTCCTGATAGAGCAGGCGCACACAGCGGTCTATGATGGATTTCTGCCGGGAATTAAGCGCCTCGCCCATGCACTGCTCACAGATGCCCAGCATAAACTCCCCCTTCTCCGCAATGATTCCCTGAATGTCAGACACATCTTCCGGCAGCGCCATAGGGTTGATATGGTTCCCGGTATAAGTGGAAAGCACCACCACCTGACCGCCGAACCGCTCCGCTATGCCAAAGTATTCATGCTGGGGATCGATCACAATGATGTCATCATCCGTATTTAAAAACACATTTCCCATCTCCATCTTTGCAAAGAAGGACTTCCCTGATCCGGGCACGCCGAAGATAAACCCGTTGCCATTTACCAGCCTTTTCCGGTTGCCAAATAAGATGTTCCGGCTGACCTGATTGACACCATAGTAAGTGCCGCCCTTCCCCGGAAGGTAAAGTTCCTGCACGTTAAAGGGCATGAGCACCGCAAGGGATTGTGTCATTAAGGTACGCATGGTCTCCACCTGACGCACCCCGATGGGCAGGGCTGTATTTAACGCTTCCCGCTGTTTTAAATAATGCGCCTCTATCTGGCAGGAATTCCGTTTGCCGATTGTGACTAAGGTTTCCTCTATGGCTTCCAGTTCTTCCTTTGTATCTGCCTTAATAATGATAGTCACCGCCACATAAAAGAGCCGCTGGTCATTCTCCCTCACATCATCCATGATCTCTTCAATCTGCTGTTTCTCCGTCCGTTTGCTGTAGGAAATGTCGGAAGAGAAATCGTTGTTTTTATTCCGCACCCTCTGCTGGCGGATGATGTCGCTCTCAATACCCATATACTTTTTCTGCAGAGTGCTGGTGGTCACGTCCTTTGGGATAGGCGCTACGTCAATGCTGATAATGGTGTGCGCCGGAACCGTGGCAAGCTCCGTCAAAAACCTGTCCGATAAGGAACTTGGGTATTTCTTGATAAAAAGTGCCTTTGCAAACCGCTTTTCGTCCTGCATATAAGTTGGGTAAAACTTTAACATGCTGTTGCAGATATCATCTTTATAATCTCTGCCTATCCTTACCGCCTCTTCAAAATCGAAGGAGAAATATTCCTCCTCCCCCATACGGTAAAAGTCATGGAGAACCCGGAGACGCTCCACACCGTTTAAGGCGGCAAGGCTGCTGCCTAATTCCCCAAAGCCTTTCTGCAGTACCGCTTCAAGGCTGGCAAAAGCCGCCTTTGCTTCCTCGTAATTCTTCCTGATGATGGAGACGGTAAGGTAACGCTCCTGCTCTATGCCCTGTTTCCCTTCCACGATTTTCTTCTCCATGATCTGGTTGTAACAGTCACGCTCCCTGTCATTCCCGTCGCCCTTTTTCTGGAATAAGACCTTCTCCCGGAGGGCTTTCATGTTCCGGTTCTTGTTGTTGATGGTCACTTTAAATTCCACATCCATTGCGTTTAAGAACCTGCAGTAGCTTTCAAATATCCCCACCTGCTCCCTCTCGCTGGTGGTGTTATAGTTCACATCCGAAAACAGGTAGCTCTTACTGTAACGGTTGCCCGCCACTTCAAAGATGCCATCCGGCGCAATCTTAAGAAGCTCTATGCACTCCTGCACGCTTTTCGGCGTTTTGTATAAAGGCTCCCCCGCCTTTTTATAGATAGAAAATTTATCCTGAAATAACTTCAATCTGTCTGCTCCTTCCTTTTGTGCCGGAAGGGGATGGGGAACTGCTTTTATAAAACAACTCCCCATCTATGCAGAAAATCCCGGCAAGGGGGCTTTCCGCACTCCCTTCCGGGTTTGATGGTTGATTGTTCCTATTTTAATTTCTTTGAAATATTTATGCCTTTGTACTTTTCTTTCTCAATGGTGTGTCAGGGCTGGTTTTCTGCATGAAAAAACACACCTAAAAGCTTGATTTTAAGTGCGTTCCCAATTCCTGTATTTCATCATCTTTCCCGCTCCGGTTCTTCCCTTTCTTTACGTTTCAGTAACTGCCTGATTTCTCCGGCACTGTACTTCCGGCACTGCCACCGTTCCCGAAAAATAACTTTCCGTACCTGTTCCTTCCCAGCCGGGTATCCTGCTTCCATGATCCTGCGGACTGCGTCCTCTTCCAGCTCTTTCCCCCGCTCCAGCGCATCCTCAACAATGCGGTAAAGGTATTCGGGCTTTCGCCTGTCGCCAAGGTCTGAAAAAACAGCGCTTGCTGCCACCAGTGCATCCCTCATGTATTCCGCATTGTCCTTGAAAAGTTCACTGTCAATATATATGCCTCTTTCTTCTATAAACATAGCACAGAAAGTAACGATTGTCCTTGTGTTCCCTTCGCGGAAGGGATGCGATTTCCAGAGTTTCGCCATACAGTCTGAAAAGTTCCTGACCGTTTCATCAAAGGATGCCTTTTCCCATCCGTAAAGATTCATATCCTTAAGGACTGCTTTTGCATCCCTCTCTATGTCAAAAACATCCGAATACTCTATGGAAATACCGTTAAGGACTGTCTCTATCTTTTCAATATTCATGATGCGGGGCTTTCCTGCCCATTCGTAGATATCCTGAAAAATCCGGTAATGCATACGGCACAGGGCAGAGAAATCAAATACTCCTGTCATCCTGTCGTCTTCCGCTATCTCCGAAAGCCTGAACGTCACATAATCGCCTTCCGCTTCCTGAAGCTTTTTACTATCCCTGATCCCCAAAAGATTTTTTAAAACCTCCGTATCCGGGTAAAGGTATGGATCACGCATACCTGCCTCACTCCTTCATCTTATACCGTCTGTCAAGCGCCTCTTTGATTCCTTCCATTGTAATCTCACCGCGCTTTTCCTTCTCTATCAGTTCCCTCATTTCCGGCGTAGGCTCAAGACCGTCAACCTTTATCATCCCAATCGCATAGTCCCATTTTTTATCCCTGCTTACCAGCATATAAAACCGCTCCTTTCCTTACATTGGTTATAGTATAGCACAAATGGGGAAAAATAGCCATAAAATCAGTAAATCTGTTCCTTTTTACCCCTGCCTTTTCTGTTCGTTTTCCGTATGCATTTCTTTATTATTTCATTTATCCTGCATCTGTTTTTCTGCTTCCGCTCCTCTTTCGCTTTCCTCACTGCCGCTCTCTTTAGTGCCTCTTCCTTTGCATGGATTTCCGCCCGCATCTCCCTGTAGCCGCCGGATTGGAATACCAGCGCCTTATTTCCGAAAATGCTCTTCATATACCGGGTGAACACCTCCCTGAACCCCATGCCATTGTAGGAATAAAAACCACACAGGGCAATGGGTGCAACAATGGGAACTGTCACATAGCAGCTAAAGGTCAGCCCAATCTTCCCATACAGTAAAAATACAATCAGGCATCCGCTTAAAAGGGCAAGGATGGAATACACAAGCTGCTTTGCACTGAGCCCCATTGCCACGCTCTCCTGATATTTTTCTATATCCTTGTTTATCTCAATAATCAATCTTCTCTCCTTCCTGCGGGATGCGGCTGGTTTTAAAAGATTTACCGCTTCCCGGTCTTTTTGTTTTCCTGTTTCATTTATAGCAGGAGCATCATGCCCTGCCATATTTCCTGCTTTCCAATTACAATCCCAGCGCCCTGCCTGTCAGCGACTGCGCCCCCTTACATGCCCCTACCGTTAAGGCTATGGTAAAAGTGATTTCACAAAGATAAATCAGCACCTGCGCCCAATCCACATAACCTCCCGTGAAGGACGGAAGCCCTGCGCTGATAAATGCGTTGCAGATAAGGATTGCCAGCGCCATAGTGACTGCTTCCATCACAACAGACAGAAAATACTTAAAATACCTGACACAGGTAACGCTCACCGTCCGGTTGCCTGCAAGGGTGGAAAAAGCGACTGCCGCCAATGGTACAATCACCATGATTTTCAGGAACCGGAAATATACGGTGTAGATGATAAAAAAACCGCATATCAGTATGATAAGGGAAAGTATTACTGACAGGATCAGGAACACAAGGCTGGTTGCAAAGCCCAGATTCTCTATGACCTCCGCTTCCTCTGCCCCGATCTGCGCCTGTGCCATATCCGTATTCCCAAGGTGGCTCACCATAGCCCCGATACTGCTAAAAAACGCTTTCAGAATCGTCAGGTTGTTCGCCACAAGCCACTGTGCTATCCCAAGGCGTATCAGCATACGAAGCATTGCTTCCAGACGGAACTCACTTTTGATATCCACGCTCTCCGCACAAAACCCGACCACAAAAAACAGCACCACAAGCCCGCTCCCCACGCCTACGAACAGGGGCTGCAGGCTTTCCACCACTGCCCAAGGACCGCCGCCCTTAAAGGAAACCGGCGACTGCCCAAGCAGGGAGAACACAAGGTTTATCTGGTTATTCCAGAACCCAAGCACGGTTTCCAGCAGGGCAAGGATGTTATCGCCAAGCTTAAAAACTTCCATAATCTTTTCCCCCTTTAGAATCCGAGGAAGGTCATCACTGCGGAAATGCCTGCCATGATAAGCCCTGCCACGATCCCCTTAAGGGCGGAATTCATGGAAGAGGAATCCTGCTGCTGGTACGCCTGTGCAAACTCCATCACGTTCTTTGCAAGGATGATCACGCCCACTGCGCCGATAATGGCAAGCACCAGCGTCTTTAAGTTGTTGATAGGGTTAAGGACTTCCGATACCCCGGAGGCATGGACGGGCAGGGCATACATGGATGCGCCGGCAGCGATCCCTGCCACAGCGGGCACAATCTTCCTTTTTAACCTGCTTTTCCTGCTGAATGTAGTCACTGTCATAATTTTTCTTTTCATAATGATTGAATCCTTTCTTTTCAAAAAAATCTGGTTAATGGCTGCTATGTTTCCATGTTCATCATGGGCTGGCTGAATTTTAATTGCTTTTGTTTCCACTGTTTCTTTGGGCTGGTTTTCCTTTTATTCTGAAAATAGAATCATTTCTTATTTCTCCTGTAACCCCGGCTTTCCGGCTGGCGTACTCCCAAGCCTTACCAGTTCTTCCGCATTTATGGTGGTGATGATGACATTCCCGCCCTCCCCCGCTTCCTTTTTCAGCCGGTCTGCGGTTTCTTTGTCTATGATATCCAGCTTCTTTTTATCCTGCGGGTTATGGACGTACCACTTTCCTTTCCCGTCACCGCTTCTTTTGAACATGGGATGCTTAAAAGTATTAAACTTAAAATCCATCACAGGATCACACCCCCGGATCAGGACAATGCATTTCTTATTGTCCAGCTTCCTTACCTCGTCAGGCGTCATAAGCTCACGCCCAAGGACGTCGTAATTCCTGCTGGAACTGCCCCGCTTTCCCAAGGTCTCCCCGCTGCTCCTTTTATCTATGGTGCTCTTCCCCAATAATTCACTGATATACTTATGGCTGGACTGCTCGTTTCCCCCAAGGTACACAAGGGTGTCCGCATTGCCGGGGATGGTCTCCCAACCGTCCTTAAATAATTCCTTTATCTGTGCGATATTCTGCACCACGACCACATTTGAGATCTCCCTGCTCCGCATGGTGCTTAGAAAATTCAAATAGGAATCCGGCAGGGGCGTGTTGTAAAACTCGTCAAGGTACATGGTCACATGGATTGGGAGCCTGCCCCCGTATTTTGTGTCCGCCTGAAAATAAAGCTCCTGCATCAACTGCTCATAGAGCATCCCGATAAGGAACGCATAGGATTTGTCCGAATCCGGCGTAACAATAAACAGGGCAGTCTTAGTCTTTTTATCCCCGTTCCTGCCTGTGCCCAGCTCCCCGAAATGCAGCTCATCCCTTTCAAGGAGCTCCTTTATGGCTTTATTTTCAAGAAAGGCAAGCCTTGCGTTTACGCTGATGATGATGCTCTTTATGGTATTGTCCGCCCCGTCCATGACCTTCCTGTACTGGCGCACCGCCGGGTGCTCCTCCCCTAAAGGGCTGCTCCGTGCAAGCAGCTCAAAGCGGCAGTCAAGCCTGCTCGGCTCTCCCTTTTCCCTTTTTGCTTCCGATAGAAGCTCCAGCACGGAAACGATATTTTTCCTTCCCGGCGGCATTTCCATCCACACATAGTAAAAAAGCGCCTGAAGGAAAAGGTTCTCCGCCTTCTCCCAGAAAGGATCATTGCTGCTGCTTTTCTTTGGCGTGGTATTTTTCATTAAATTTGTAATCAGCTTGATCACATCCGTCTCTGTCCTTAGATAGGAAAAGGGATTGTATTTATTGCTCTCCCCCGGATTTACCAGATTGAAAACCTTTATCTGATACCCGTTTGCTTTTAAATATTCCCCTGCGCTCCCAAGCAGCTCCCCTTTGGGATCGGTGGCGGCAAAGCTCCCCTGCATCTCCATAAGGTTGCATTTGATCAGGAACATGCTCTTGCCCGCGCCGGAGCCGCCGATACAGAAGACGTTGTTGTTCCGCATGGTCTTTCTGGTGTTCATGGAAAGGCGTAAATTTTGTGAAAGGATGCGGTGGTAACCATCCTTATCCCCTAACTGCTTTGTCAGTTCCGCCGCCTCCGCCCACCTTGCAGAGCCATGCTCTTTCCTGAAACGGTAATTCTTCCGGTTTGTCTTCTGCACCATAAGGTATAAAAGTGCTGTGAGAAATGCTGCCGCTGTTGTGCAGGGAGTATAGGCTGTCATCTTTAAACCAAACGGATGCGCCATCTGCTCCTTAAGCGCCGGAACAAATGTATACAGCGTCATGCCCGGAGAAACCACACTGCCGAGGAAAAACCCCAGATAAAAACATCCGGCTATGGCAGTTCCATAAAAAAGACAGGCAAACACTTTTAAATTTTTCAAATGCTCACCTGCCCTTCACCGGCTGTTTTAATTCTTTTATCTCTTTTTTGGGATTCCCTGTTTTATCTGCTGTATGTCTTACCGCTTTTTCTGCCATATCCTTTGGCGCTTTCCTATCTTCCGGCGGGCTGGTCTTCTCTGCCCTTTCAGCCTCTTTCCTGCTTTCCCGGCTTCCCTGTTCCATCTGCCTTTCATCCGCCTTATGCTCCATAGCAGTGCGGATATTTTTATTGACGGAATCAAAGTAATTGTGGTAAATGTCATTCCCTTTCATGGCAGACATTACGCTCCCAAGCTCCTTATCCGCATACACCTTCATTTCCTCTTTCTTCTTAAGGAACGCCAGCGCGGTCCTGCTCCCGTCAGGGAAATAAAAATCCTCCACAGGGATGCGGATAAATTTGCCGGACTGCCTTGGGAGCCTTACCACCGCATGATCCTCCTCTCTATGGACAATCAGCTTGGATGTGATGGTGATGGGATCATATTCCCCGGACTGGTAATGGTTCAAAATATTCAGCCGCTGGTCTAAGGGGATCGCTTCAATATCCTTCATCTTAAGGTAGCCTGTCTCCATCCATTCAGGCTTTGCCTCCCTTCCCATGCTGCTTACGGAATACCCTTTATTTCCCATATCTTTCTGCATCACCCCTGCTTCCTTTCCTGAAATTTCTTTTTCCGCCGCCCTGCCCTTTGGCATTTCCCCATAAAATTTGTCAATCTCCCTGTCGGGAGTGTTCCGGATGTATTCCTCCAAGCCCATGACCTGCCCGGCTTTCAGCTTTTCGATCAGGGCATTCATCCGGGGCAGGGTTTCTGCATGGAAGACCATCTCCCGCATCCCGTCTTTGTTAAAATCCGGGAGCAGGGAATAGAGGATGCCATATTTTTTCGCCATAGCCTCCACTTTCTTTAACTGCCCCTGCGGGAACCGGAACACCTGCATATCGCCGCCGCGCTTTAACAGGTTTTTCATGGAAGTCTTCCCTTCCATCTTCTCCTTTGCCAAAACCGCCATAAGAAGCTTTGTAAGCTGCTTCAATGGTTTTATTCCCACACCGGCGACACGGAGGAATAGTTCCGTACCCTCAAAAAGAATATGGATGACCTGAACCGCATCTGTGATCTCGCTGCTCATCTGTCCTCCCCTTTCTCCTGCCCCTTCGCCTGCCGCATCTCTTTCTGATACTGGAACTGCCGCTCTTTATCTGCCGCAAGCTCCTTTTCAAGGCGCTGCATTGCCGCCTCCATGATTTTCCCGGCTTCCTTTGCCTCCGCCGCCTGCCTGCATAATTTACTTAGGGCGGTATTCCTCTGCCCTGCCTTTTCCATGCTGCTATCCAAAAGGAGCACGCTGTTAATCTCTATGGACTGTGCCAGAGCGCCGCTCTTTTTCTTAAACTCCTCTGATGCAGATAAAAATTCCTGCAGCTTATGCGTCATACACTCTGCCTCCTTTCGTTTAATATCTTCATGGTCATGCGCATCTCCCTGATCTTTTCCGCATCCATAGCCCTGTCTGCAAGGAGGATCAACTGCCCTTCGGTAAGACCGTCCTCAATGCCAAGGCGTATCTCCGCAATCTGCCCGGCATCCAGCTCCCCGGCTAACTTTGCCAGCAGGTCCGGCTTTTTGCGGATAAAAGGAAAGCTGAATGAGGCGGAAAACCCTTTCTGTTTTCCGGTTTGTGTACCTTTTGCCCCGCCCTCCTGCCTCCGGCTTCTCTTTACTGCCTGACGGTTTTCCATCTCCGGGCTGTTCCCTGTCTGCTGCCTCTCCTGTGCATCCCTGCTCTCCCATGCCGCCTGCTTCTCCTTAAGCCCTTCCGCATAGGAACGCTGCACCAGCAGCTCCTCTTGAAGATTTTTATTTTCAGTTTCCAGCTCCCTTATCCTCCTGCCGGTTTCCTCCCGCTCTTCCAGAAGCCGCTCCGCATCCTGCCTTGCCTGCCGGAACTGCTCTTCCAGTTCCAGATAGCAGGAATCATCCGCCTCCGTATCTGCTTCCCTATCTTTTCCCTGTGCCGAAAAAAGATCCGGGTTTTCCTCCATGACCTTCCTTAAGTCCTCAAGGAAGCTGTTCTGTCTTGAGAAATCTTCTTTCAGCTCCCTTACCGCTTCCGAGATGAATGCCATCTTTTCCCCGATTTTCTCCGGTATGGCTTCCCTTCCCCGCATAAGGGGAAGTATCTTCTCCCGTAACTCTACGGGCAGCATCCCCTCTTCCCAAATCTCTTTTAATTCATGCAAAGGCACGCCTGACTTTAAGGCTTCCAGAAGGATGCAGCCATTTTCCGGCTGGCTGACAGCAGACAAAAATGCCGCCGCTTCCACGCCATAGTCCTCTTTCATGGCAGTGAACATATTTTCCATGACCTCAGCAGGGATTCCCGTGTCATCAAACAGCCTAAGGTAGCTGACATCAATGCCATAGTCAAGGGCTGCCATCACCACCTTAAGCTGCTCCCCGCGGTAGTCCTTAAATTTGAAATAGGAATGCACTTCCTGCCTTGTCATATCTTTTAAATCTTTCGCCATCTGTACTCCTTTCCTCTAATTATTTCGCCTGTTCCGGCTGTTCCTGTTTTTTATGATGGGCTGGCTGTTTTTTCATATGACCTTCTTCTGTATGGGCTGGTATTTCCGTCCTGTTCCATCCTGTTTTTTCTGCATCACCCCCTTTCCCGGCATAAACATTTTTATTTTGCAGGAAATCATTTCTGTGGTTTCCCGCTGTATCTGTTTTCCTTAAAATCTCCTGTACTTTGTGCGGTGCTCCTGCCTCCGGCGCTGTAATCTCCACCGCCCGTACCCTGCTTTTCCCTGAAAGGATTCCGTCAATCAGGTTTTCTTCCTTTCTAAGCCCTCGTTTTGCCTCCGTCACTGCTGCAAGCTCCCTCTGGTACATTTCCTTCATTTCCAGAACCTGCCCCAATGTGTAGCCCTTCCGCACCACCGCTTCTGCCGCTTCCTTCCATTTTTCATAATAAGGAGCATAAAAAAGGCTTCCCTCTCTGTAATAGGAAGCACGGGTTTCATTCTCTTCAATTATTTTAAGCAGGGCAAGGACGCTCCTGTACGGGTATCTCCTTTTGTATATCTGGTGCCTTGCATCATCCAGACCGTCCATGCGGATGGCAAGGTCTTGTTTCCTCTTTTCCAGTTCTTCTACGGAGCGGATGTTGTGCCTGCAAAGATACAGGTACTCCGACTGCAATTTTCCAAACTCTGCCGCCTCCCCTTTGTATCTCCACATCTGGCTGTAGGGCTTTCTCTTAAGCTGCCCGGTACGGTACATCTTCGCAAAGAATGCTTTCTGGTAAGGGGATAACGGAGTATATTTTCTATAATTTTTCCTACAGATGATGATTCTTGGCGTACCGTTTTTGCTTGGAATCATCTCATGTCGGATGCCTTTATCCAGACGGGCTTCAACCGCCTCTTTGGTATAGTACGCTGAAATATCAGCAAGCCGGATAAACCGCTTGTCCCCCATTGGTTTTAGATAGGCTTCCCCATCCTTCTGCTTTACCCCATAGCCTTTCAGTTCCAGTAATTTCAGGAAATTTTCATAACCGGTGGCAAAAGAAATGGAATCCTCCACATCTAGCCTGATCTGGTGATTCCATTTGAAAATGCCCTGTTTGGTTTTATCCCATTTCTTCAGTGTTTTTTCCTTTGTACCGACTTCGATATCCTGTATGGAAAGACCGTATTCTCTGCACAGTCCATTGACAATGGGCTGGATCTCCCTTGCCCAGTCGCCCTTTTCGTAACGGTATTTCTTCCCGGTGCGCCATGACACGCTGTTGAAAAGGATATGGGAGTGTACATGCTCCGTATTGTCGTGGGTGGCATACAGGCACTGGAAATCATCCCCAAAATATCTCTCCACAAACTTCTGTGTGATCTCCATAGCAGTCTCTGGTCTGACTTCCTGTTTTTTGAAGGATATGATAAAGTGGTAGCCCTGCCGCTTGTCTGCTTTTCCATACTTCCGCTTAATAGAAAGCATCTCCTGTAATGCAGTATCGGTGTTGCAGTTATGGCTTCCCACCAGTGCGCCGCCCTGCGTCTTTTCTTCGTCTGTGATGTAGGAAATGGCGTTTGCAAGGTGCATAGCCATGTAGCGTTTTCCTGTCTGGTGGATGCAGGATAGTTTGGTGATTGCGATTAGATACCTCCAGAATTTTTATGTTGTATTATTATACATCCCATTATTTCATCTACCCTCTTTTTTGTTCTTCCATTAACTCATCAATTTTCTTTAATGCTTCCTTATCTCTTTGATTAGTTAATTCTGTTTCCTTACCTGCAAATTCTTCTATTGCTACTTCAAATGCAGTAGCACCAGAAATATTGTAATTTACAGCACCCTCATTCTGCGTGGCAAAAAGAATATTTTTCGCCAAATCATATTTATGCATACAGCAATGTTTATATTTCTTCCCACTTCCACAAATACATAAGCTATTACGTCCAATCTTTCCCTTTATCTTTTCAAGGTACTTGACCATGTATGTATAAGAATTTCTGTCTAAGTCCCAATCCTCTTCATAAAAGAACACCTCACGCTTAATGATATGATCTTTAAGCGTTCCATCACTATACCGCATCAAACATTTGCTTGGACCAAACGATATGATTTCATCTTCTTTTACCCGATCCAATTCCTGTTTGTATTTTCCTACACATTCAACATAGCAATTTCTAATTATAACGTTATTTATCTTTTGTACTTCCTCAAGCATCAATATAGAAATCTTATCTTTTATAATATAGCTTGGGATATGACCATTATAAAACACCATATAAAATTTAGCACTCAATGGCAGTAAAATCATAGTTTCTTTCATTCCTATTTGTCGATTTGAAGCATTGGAAAATCTATTCTTATACTTTAATGCAACTGTTGACATATATTGATCACTGATAAGAAACTGTTCTGTTTCATCTACTATAATCGCCGCCTCATAACAGTTACAGACTGTCTGACACAAACCATTAATATATCTTGAATTAAAGATATTGGCAATCAGTCTTTCTACCCTGTCGAGCTTCGGTTTATCCGATGAAAATTCATATTCGTATAGCAAAGCACCACTCCTAAAATAAAACACCAAAAGAAGCGACATCATCTTCTTTATCTCACCAATATATTTAACAGCACTCTTATCATCCTTATATGCCCCTTCCAAATCGGCAATAATTCTGTCCATCCGCGGGAATATTACAGATTCTATTTCTCCAAACTTTCTTTCTAACATATTTGTCTCAAATGCGGGATGTTCATATACATAATTCTGTTCCATTGTATCTTGAATACGCTTCGGAATAATTAATTTCTTTTCAATCAATAATTCAAATACTTTTCCTTGATCATTCAAAAAATGCTTCAAAATACCCTGCGAAACATAATGTTGCTTTTTTGTTATATTCATTTATCTGTCCTCCGGGGCTCACGAAAAAGCATCTCTTCTATACAAATAGTCATTCTTCCATCACCAGTTCCGGCATTTCCGTCCAGTACCCCACCAATTCAGGAATCTGTGTTTTTGCCGCATAAATCATCTGAATTGCAAAATAATGAATTGGTGTCAATCCAATAGCATCCTTACTATTAACCAATCCAACAACAAGCGAATGCCCTACATCAATATGCGCCCCTCTTTTATCCGACATATGTTTAATAAAATCATATATAGAAAGCCTATTGTAACCTATCTCATCTAAAATTTCATTTATTTTTTGATTTGCATCTGCATCCATAGGATTCAGTTTACGATACACTTCTAAAACTTCACCTTTAAATTGAACCTGCTTTTTATCATACATTTCTTCAAACTGCAATTTTAAGTTTTTGAACTTTTTACCGTTCATTTTATTTAAAATACTTTCATATGTATGCTGTGGTATAATTTCAGCCATTACATTTACATCCCTGTCAAACCATGAAATACTTTGCCCCATCCATTCACTGACAGAAATCCATTTTGAAACTTCCTTTATCTTGTATGGTGGTCTGATCAACACCTGCTTGTCTTCAAGAACAGTCGTCAAACCCTCAAGTGGCGGCATTTTAAAATCAGGACACACATTCAGCAGCACTGAACCATTTTCACATAGCAGCTTTCTCAAAGGCATAACCAATATCCTGTCAAGCATTGGGTGATACTCTGCATCCAATTCTTCCATCTCTTGAATACATAGTCTGATTATATTAAATTCTGTCTCAATCTCTTTTATCATACCGTGACGGTTTAAATTAAACTCTTCTACAAAATTCAGTTCTGCTTTGTATATCCCATCAATATTTTCCATACTATGTTTATCCTTTCAAATTATAAAATCGCTTTATTGCAATTAATATTGCAACGTAATTATATTTGCTGATGCTTAATTATATTATGACTTCTATTCAGATAAATTCTACAGCGGTTAGTTACACATTTTAATTTATATTTATGCAGAAATTTCTGATCTAATTTTTATAGCTATTTCTTCCGTATACTTTTTTAAGTGTATTTCGTCTTTTTTGCTATATATACAAGAAAGTGTTATTTTTCACAATATGATTTATATTACATTCCACAAACACATCATTTTGAGCTCTTCTTTTATAAAAAAATATTTAATTGTCCTCTTTACTCACTTATTGTACGTCGATTATTGAGATGCTCAATCAATGATTCTTTATTATTAAGCGTTTGCACAAAATCTTTTGCTGAAACCACTGTATCATATGCAGAAATAGCATACGATAGCATCGGCACATATCCCATTGTTCCTTTAAAGAAACCAATTATTGCATTTTTTCTCGTTTTTTTCCTATTATGAAGTATATTATTATATTCATTCATCAACAAGTCATCAGTTTTAGAAAAAACCTCATTTGCTATCTCATCCACATTTACAAATGTATTTACAATTTCACTCGTTGCTTTATAAAAAAAGTTTCGGAACTCAGCGCATTGTTTTTTATTATGATATCGAACTATTTCATCATAATCTAATTCCATCAGTGTTGCCATTTGATCATTTCTGTGAATAGCACAAGTGTACATATAATCACTTGACGCCCTCATCAATTGTTCTTTTAATTCTCTTTGCATTGGTGCCCATTCATTCCTTGACATAATAGGATTTGATTTAAGCCGCAATGCTAAAAGGAAATGTAGTTTATATGCATAGTAACTTGTAGCTGCCATAGTTGGTAGTGCTTCCAAAGTCAAAAGGCATCTTACAAAATCTTTATTAAACATTCCCCAAGACTGAAAACAGAATTTTTCTATTTCCTTCTTTACATTTTCTTTAAGAAGATCTTGACTATAATTCAAAGCCTCTAAATAATTTATGTAAATACCATTTCTATATAATTCTCTTTGAATTTTTTCTATAGACAAATTCTTTACTTTTTCAATATCACTTACTACATTATCTATATCAACCGTAATATCAAATATTTCATTAATCCAAGAAATGGCAGCATTACGTGATTCCCTTATTATATTTGTTTTTTCTTCATTGGTGAGCAAAGAGTCAAATGGAAATATAATGATAAACACCTCATTTTCTTCAACTGATAAATAACATTTGGTTTCCCAAATGTATAAAATATCTTTGTAAAATTTATTTATATTGTAATCAAAATGCAATTCTTTATCCGAAGACCAATATGTATAAAAAGGATCATTGAACACAAGTACATCGTAAAATAATGAGTTTCTTTTTATCTCATTCAAATATTCTGGAGTAAATGTACTATCTCCAACACCAAATATACCTACATTTTTTTCTTTCGATATAAATTTAATAAACATATCTTTATTTCTATTCCAAAATTCCATATTTCTTTCAAACAACTGTTTCCTTTTAAATGCATAATTATCTTTATAGCGTGGCACAAATATAGCATTTTGTTGTTTGGATAAATATTTTTTCACAGCTTCGTCAATAGATATATTGTCTTCTGTAAAAATTTGTATTAAATCATGGAACAATTCGTAAATAAGATTAAAATATTCTTTCTCTAGTTCAATTACTGTTTTACTAAATTCGTTCATATATATTGTCCCCACTGTTTTTCAAATTAGAAAATTTGATTTATATATTTGATTAAAAATATTTTTCTGTTACTCTACAACGCATTTCATAGGCTAATCTTTAATAGATACACAATTGGAAAATGGATAAATTTCCTAAAACTCACGCAATACCAGTTCCGTAATTCCCTGATTTTCTCCCATTGTGATCCTCTTTACTTTAGGCTCCCTCCCATAGCTGAATTCATCCCAGATACCATCCCGGATTCTTGTGCCGCCATGATAGCCATGTATGATGCGGATTCTGTACGTTCCTGTTCCTGCATTATTTAGGTGCTTTTTTATCTCCCTGATTGCTGTTTCTACATCTCTTCCATGAACATCAATTTCGATAATGCCTGACACTGAATCTCCCCCACTTCTTAAGATTGTGGAATTATATATGGTCATCCAATTTTTTAACCATACATTCCATTAAGTCCGCTGCTTTATTTACCTGTGATTTTAATTCCATTTTATCATCTTCCCCATATATATGGGAATTACTATTTTTCACTATCTGATTAATATTCACGCCGATTTTGTTTATCTCATTCCGTAACCGCATCACTTCCAGTTCCAGCTCTTTGCTCCTTGGATGCTCCGATTGGTTTAAGAGCAGGTAACGGATATATTCCGATTCATTCATATTTTCCGCTTTGGAACGTTCCGTCAGGATTCTTGCGGTCTCTTCGGTCAGTTTAAAGTGCTTCCGGAGCGTGTTTTCGCCCTTTGGTCTTGCCATGTGCCTCTCCTTCCTTTTTGGGAGAGGGCGTTCTACGGAACGCCGCAAGATACGCATTTCGTGGGCACGAAATGCTAAATCTTGTCGGGGAGTACCCCGAACCCCCTTAAATCCTCCATATTTCTTATTTTGATATCAATTCTTTTTTCGGGATTGCAAAAACATTATACTGAATATCAGATTTTGCCTGCCGATTGCATTGCCCTCTTTTTCAGATTTCAAATTCCTTTGCCAGATAGCAGCCTTTTTTTGCCCCTTTTCAGGGATATCAAAAATCCTTTCCAGATAGCATTTTTTCACCATTGGAAATCAAATTTCCTGCTGCGATAGCATTTCTCCATGCTTCCAGATACTTTTCGCCTCTTGGATTGTATTGGGGAGTGCGTGCGGCGTCAAGCATTTTAGTCCTAGCCGAAAATGCTTGACACCGCCCACCCTCCCCAATGATTTACAGCCAAGCGGAAAGTATCTGGGGGTATCGGCAGCCGCCGCTCTTCCCACTTCTATCAGCGGGTTTTCCCATAGTATTCCATTGTCCTGTCTGCCACCATCGTAACCTTCTTTTCTTCTTTATTCAGAAGATAGCAGAACTTCTTCTTTTCCGGTACTGACAGGAAATCCGGCGCTTTTATATCCAAACGTTTTCCCCTTTCTCCCTGCAAAATATCTGAAAGGCAATACTTGTCTACCGCTTCAAGAAAATAAGATATTTTTATCGCCATTCCTGCCAGTTGGGGCTTGTCAGCCTCCGCGGCATTCTTATAAGCATCCCGCGCCGCTTTTGCCATATTTTTTAAAATGCTCCGTGTGCAGGGAACCGGTTTACGGTTTACAAGGATATCCAGCATTTTATCCCATCCTGCTTTTATGTATATGGGAAAGTTCTTATCCAGTGATTTTACATCCCACACAAAATCCATGTTTCCTCCCCTTGCCGGAACAAAACAGGGAATGCTGAACTCCCTTGCCTTTTTGGCTGCCTCTGCCGGTATCCTCCTGTAGCCCCCGTCGTTGATCAACTGCCGGATGGCAGCCAGCTTTTCCTTATCCGAAAGCTCCGGGCAGTAATTCTGTTTCGCCAGTGCCTGCAAAAGCTCCCTTTCTTCCCAATCCGTCTTAAACTGATCCAAGGTCTTTTCCTCCAGATTCCGTTCCCGCCCTGCTGCCGCTTCCCTTGCCACTGCTGACAGGGAGCGCTCATTTTCTGCTTCATAGGTAATGGCGCTTATCTCCCCTCTGCCAGAAAGCATATCACGCCGCATCTGCATCAGCCCGTCGGCAAGGTAGCCATAACTGATAAGGGCAACCTTCTCCCCGAAAGGTCCTCTGATATACCGATCGGTGGAAAGGCGGCACTTTTTCATCCCGCCTCCCCTGTAGCGGATTGTAAGGGATTTCCCCCTGACCTGCCGCTTTGTAACCGCCTTGGAAAGCCTGCGGTTATCCAGTACGGAAATGTCAGCTTTCCCGGTTTTGTCTTTTATGTGTATGGCAAAAGTTGTTCCTGCCGGTGAGAAATAGCAGAAAGACTTTGCGATAAGGTTCTCCATACTCTCTTTCAGGTAAATCTCCCGTTCTTTCAGGCAGAAATTCCTGTCCTGACCGGAATGGACTATGTAACGCCCTTCCTTCTGTAACATATCAAAATCTATGGGTGGCTTTCCGTCTGCCCCAATTACCAAATGCAGGAATTGTTTTATATCAACGTCCTTGATCTGGTATTCTTCCAATGCTGCCTCCTTGCATAATAATATTTTCTCCCCAAAGAAAACAGGATGCGTAAAGCACCCTGTCAGATTCCCATGAGACCATCCATAAAGCTAAGGGCGGTCTCATTCAGTTCTTCGGTTTTTGGCTGTACTTCTCTCTGCTGTTGCTGTACCGGTACTGGTGGCTGTGTGTTCATCACTGCCGGATAAGAGTAAGGATAAGGAAATGGATATGACATCTGCAGCGTTTCCTTTTGGGGGTTATCCATCTTCCTGTCAATAATCTCTTCTATTTTTTCCAGTAGTTCCTCATTTTTCATGGGCAACTGCTCCGCCCTGTCATAATATTCCACCACCGCCTTTGCAATGATGTCATTATATTTCTGCTTCTTCCCTTCCCCTTTGCTAAGTTTCTGGATAATCTGCCATGCCCGCCGCTCCTGTTCGTTGTCCATGTCAAAGCGGCAGAACACAGGCTTGATATTCTTGACAATTTCCCTTCCTGCCATATGCGCTGCGCCTCCTACCTCTGCCTGAGTTTCCTGATCCTGCGCTGGTTGGAAAGGTATTCATACCCCTTTGCATTGGCATTGATATCCTCAATAAAATGCACCCTGTCCTTATCCAGCTTTGCAAAGTGCTTCATCAGCATAGCGCCGCCGCCAAGGAAATGGAGCTTTGTCAGTTCTTCATTGTAGCCATACTCCCTTATCTTCCGCATGATCTTTTCGGTATATTCTGTAGCGCACTCCCCGATTGCTTTCAGGTACTTTTCTCCAATATCCGCTGTTCCGTCCTTCAAGACCTTTTTCACGATAAGGTCATCCACTACGCTGTGTACTTTGTTTGTCAGCTCGCTCCGCATCTCTATTACACAGCAGTCCACGCCGAAACGCTCCGTATAGTAGCGGGCAGAATCGGGAACGCCATCCACCACAAAGATAACGTTCATGGTTCCGTTTCCGATATCCACCACGATATTGAAACCCTGATAATCTCTTAGGTTCTCTGCGACAGCCGCAAATCCCTGTGCATAGACTTCCACGTCCTCAATCTTCACATGGTATCGGGTATCATTGCACCGGAATGTCACTTCCTTATTCCGCAATAAATATTTCCGGAAGCTTTCTCCCTGCTCCCCAAGCCACTTGATGGGAAGCCCTGCCGCAAGAATGACGGAAGCGCTGCATAAGCCCCTGCCCTTCAATTCCTTTGCCAGAGCCGCCAGCGTCAGGATGTAATAATCTTCATCCCATACTTTATCCATCTGGTACTCTTTGTGTGTAGAGCCGATCTCGTAAAATTTCCCCTCATATTCTACGGTCATCCCTGCCAGTTCTGATGCCCTCTCCCTTTCAATTACGCCGGATTCAAAAATGTGGTGGGCGGTCTTGATGTTGCCATACCCATGGTCAATGCCTATCCTATAAATCTGTTCCATACCCTTTTTCTCCTTTTCATCTGATCATTTTTCACATTCATTTTTTAACCAGACCATAACATCAAACTAATGCGTGTTTCGCAGATAACCTATTAACAAAAAAGGACACTCTCCTGCACTTGGAAAATGTCCTTTCATAGCATTCAACTATTTTGTTTTGATAGAGTAAAATTTCTAAAATGTGATTTATCAGTCCATATTAGTCCACCAAATGATGTAAATTTGATGTCAAATTGATGTCAAACCGATGGATCAAGTGGCTGAAACCCTTGATTTTACTGGTTTTCTTTGCCAATCGTCTTCATCGTAGGGATTTCTTATCACTTTATTTTAAAATGACTTATTTCCCTTTATTAAGCCACTTTTCGGCATCTTACAATCAGTCAAATAACACTTTTAAACTGATTAAAGCACCCGAATTTGTCGTACCCTTGTCGTATGGCACACAATTTGTCGTACTCTCTGTCAGTCCTAGCCGGACTCTTTCCTAAAATACATCTAATTTGTGTGCTAAGTTTTGAATTGCTTCCTGCTTCTTTGCATCGGTGACTTCCGCATAAATGTCCATCGTGGTTTCAATGTTGGCGTGTCCCATGATCGACTGGATCACCTTTAAATTTGTTTCATTCTCGCAAAACCTTGAGCAAAAGGTATGCCTCAAATGATGACATGAGAAATGTGGTATTAGCACTGGCTCCCTGTGCTGCTTGGAAGCGTTTACCACTTCTTCTGCATTGTACGATTCGTATATACGCTTAATTGCCCGGTTGATAGACTGCGGATTATGGACATAGCCAAAACGGTTCATAAAAATAAATCCTTTCATACCGTCAATCTCCGTTTCATTAAACCCGTTTTCCTGCTGGTCTGCAAGTTCTGTCTGGAGTGCGTCATATACCGCATCCATCATCGGAATAATGCGTATACCTGCTTCTGTTTTTGGAAGTGATATAGAAAACGTACACATGGGATGTTCTTTATACTCTGTACTGTAATACACTAAACTGTGGTTGATGCTGATTATCCGTTTTTCAAAATCCACATCTTCCCATCTGATTCCGATAGCTTCCCCTATCCGGCATCCCGTTCCTAACAAAAATTTAAACAAAGATGTCCAGCGGAAATACTTCGGACTGCTTTCTACATAGTTTATAAAGGCTCTCTGCTGTTCCAGAGTCAGAGCATGTCTTACGCCATGATTTTTCCCCGGCTGTTTTTTTATCTGCGCCATAACTCCGTCACTTGGATTGTTGCGGATAATATCATCCCGCACTGCTAACTGAAATGTTGGGTGAAGAACCGTATGGATTGTTTCCAATGTGTTAATCTGCATTTCTTTGTCCTTCAGCAGATGCTGGTAAAACTGCAATACATCAGAAAATTTTATTGCTGCAATTTTTTTCCTGCCAAATCCATTCCTGATAAAACGGTCATACATATATTTGTAGTTCCTCATGGTTGTTCCCCTGAGTTCTGACTTTGTAGATATGTACCTGTCAAAAACAAAATTGACTGTTGCACTGCCAGCCACATATGTATCCAATCCGTCTAACTGGTCTTTAATCAGTTTTTCTTCCCTCACACGCAGTTCCATAATATCCTTTGAGTATATGCTCCGGCGCTTTCCTTCCGGATCAGTATAAGTATATACATACTTGCCATCACAACTGCGCTGCGTTTCGCCTTTCCTTAAAACCCTCCCTTTATTATCCTTTCTTGATTTTGCCATCTCTGCTCCTTTCTCAAGGAAAGAGATTTCGTACTAGCTGCTCAGGGTTTCTTCCATTGCATACTGCAAATCAATCCCCTTTTGTAGCACCTGCGTTATGGTCATGTCATGTTTGGACGCATATTCTCTGAGTTTTGCGGCTTCATCCTCTGTCAACTTTAATCCGATAAGATTCTTCTTCGGATTGTCCGACTTTGGTCTGCCTGTCCTTGCCACAATATACACCTCCATCCATTTCATAATCATTATACTTTCAGTTAAACCAAAAGTCAACACTTATTTTCAGTTATACGAAAAATCTTTCTTAACCAAGACACCAGCTACCTATTTCACACGAAATGATTCAAGATATTGGTCAAATATATCTAAATCAACCAATACCATTCTGTCAATCTTCAAGATAGCACCTGCATCTTTCGCTAAAGATTGAAATTTATTCATGCCCATACTGTACATTTCTGCTCCGTCCTTATATCTGACTAACCTCTTTTTGTTAATTGCTTTCGGTATTCTCTGCATTAAAATAGTCCTCCTTTTTTGCACAGCCTTATCTGCTAATAAATAGACAGAATACACTTCTCCCCATTTATTAGCAGATAAAAAACTGCAATACAGGTGGCAGATCGCTACACTGCCCACATCGGTCTTGCACCGTCATTCAAATTGACCGGATTGCAGATTTCCTGCAACCCGGAAGTATCATTATCACAGATATGCTTCATCGCCCCTTGTAACCGCTACACACTTTGCCAGATTCCACTCGCTCCTTACCTTTGCTTCAATGCAGTTTTTCAGCATTTCCTCACGTTCGCCCCGCCATAAGACAGGGCAGGTATGTCATGGCGCATCTGCCTAGTGGCTCCGCATATCCTCACGTCCTGTATGCAATACAGTATTCAGTTTTCAATGTACGACGCTGATAATCAGCTATAGAAAAGGGCAGTTAACCGCCCGTTATACCGCTTCAAATGCCAGTATCTTCGTAATCAGCTTTGTTTCAAGCCTCCGGCGCAACGTTTCATCAACACAAAAATGCAGCCGCCCACCCTCGTCATACATTTTCCGGGTGGACAAAGTGATTATGTATCCCTCGTAATGCTTCAAAACTGCGTTGATTGCCATTACATTGCCTTCTGATGCTGCCTTTATGATATGGAAAGGCAGCAAATTCTTTTCTTCACTATTCTTACATTTCTTTTTCATCTGCTTTTTCCTCCATAATCTTTCTCAAAATCTCAAGCGAGCGTGTCCGGTGTTCGTGGATCGTACTGCGTACAAGGTTCATTTCCCTTGCTATATCCGCATCGCTCATTTCCAGAAAATACGAAAGCAGTATTACATTCCGCTTCCGTTCCGAAAGTGCCTGCAACGCTTCCGCTATCAGGGTGTCTTTTACTTCAATGTCATATCCATGCACTGTAAAATGACTGTTCTCCACTCCATACTCATCCATAACAGACAACTGGTTCAGCTCCTTTTCAGACAGTTCAGAAAACATGGCTTCATGCTCCCTGCGGTAATCCATGTGCCGGTAATAGTTAATCGCTTCACCTTTCAGCGACATCTGGCACAGGCGGTCAAAGCGATGCCTGATTGTCAGTTCATCATGGCAAGAAGGTTTCTTCATACGAGTTCACCTCCTCCCCCGTTGTGACGTGACAAAGGCATACACCTTTTCCCTTTCCGTTGTATCTGCCAAATAGCAATAGGCTGATGTTCGGGTGGGAGTAAAAATTTTTGAAAAATTTATATAAAAAACGCCCGAACAGGCTCAATGCCCATTGGACGTTATTCATATCTGTTATTCTGTTTTCTCCACAAACTGCGAGCGTGTATAGTTCACTCTTTAAGGTATATTCTGCTTCACTTCCAGTAAAACACCTTATAAAAGAACCTTCCCACGCCAATAGACGGACAGGTTCCCGAAGTCAAAAAAATATCCCTCAGACCGTTCAGAACACATAAATTCCCCTAAACGTACCCAAAGGATAAAAACCACGCAAAAAAACCTTTGGATACTGCGTTTTTTTATATGCAATATCCAAAGTCATTCTATTTTATTATGTATTATGCCCCTCTGATAAAGTGAATTATTAGTGCATTTCAAAAGTAAAATGTGCAATATACACTATACATGGAGGTGCATATATGGCAAGAAAAAAGAAAATTGACAAGGAAATGGGATTTCGTTTGAAACAGGCTAGGACTGAACAAAAACTGACCTATGAAGAACTGGCTGAAAAATCCGGCGTTTCCTCACGCTATATCAAGGAAATCGAAAATCATGGAAACGTGCCAAGCCTTGAAAAGCTGGGGCAGCTCATACGAGCCTTACATATTTCCGCCGATCCGTTTTTTTATCCAACTGTCCCGGCAGACAACCTCGACTACCAGCGGCTGTTGGTTTATCTGTCACAATGTACAGAAGAACAGATTATAACAATTCTCGCTATTGTGGAAGCCTATCTTCGGACATATAAAAATTTTTCGAAGTAAATCCACTCCCTCTCCTATCTCTTTTCTAAAACAAAGGCGGCTGCCCTTAGCCGCCTAATTACCTCCTTCCTCTGCAAAACTGTGGCTTGTTTCGCTATACAGAACGCTTCTTTTTAAGGAAGCAGAATATGTCATCATTTGTCATTTCTTCTCAATGTAATAATTGCATGGCATATCAAGCCAAATACAAGAGAAAAACAGCCACCGCCAAATAGTGATGCTCCCCATCCTGCACCCGACATTGTCATAAAACCGCCAACAAAGAAAATACCAATGCCAAGAAATATACCAACACCATAAAAAAGTCCAATTGCCATATCGTACTTATTAAATTGTCGTTTCTCCTTTTTTTCATATGTTTCCATCTTTGTTATTACCTCCTTCGCAAAATCGTCCATGTGGACTCCAAAAAGAAAGCAAATTTTTTTCAACGTATTTAAATCGGGTTCATTAACATCTCTCTCCCAATTCGATAGTGCCTGCCGGGTAACATTCAATTCCCCGGCTAGTTCTTCCTGTGTCATTCCCGATTGTGTTCGCAGATGACGTATTTGCTTTCCTGTTGTAATATTCGTCTGTTCCTGGTTCAAAATAGTTCCTCCTCTCTGATACTGATTTTATCAATGATATTTCGCAATAGCCAGCAATGAACACTTGCATTGCGCAAGACGTTACATTATCTTCTGAAACATATGGCGAACCTTATCTAACCGACTATTTGGGCGGCGAGGTTGTACTACAGGTTCCCCAGAAGTTTCCTGATACCCTTTCAATTCTGTCAAACAAACGCTTCTTCCATTTGTATAGAAATTCAAATCACTTTTGTATTCCCCGATCCGCCGAGCCGGTATTTCTCCAGTTAAAATTGCCTCATTATTTTTTAACGAAGTTGTTTCAATTACCGCATCATATTTCACAGCATCATGATAAGCTCGTGAAAGATATTCCTGCGGCGCAAATAGGATAAAAGAAAGATAGGGTTCTAAAACTTGCGTTCCCGCTTTTTTTAATACCTGTTCCAACACAACAGGCGCAAGAAAGCGGAAATCTGCCGGAGTACTGACCGGGCTGTAATAAACACCATATTCAAAGCAAATTCTGCAATCTGTTACCTCCCATCCATACACTCCCTGCTCTAATCCATACCGAATCCCTTCCATAACTGCGTTTTGAAAGCTTTGGTTTAAATAACCGAGAGACACTTTACTTTCATATTCTGTTCCGCTTCCAACAGGAAGAGGAGTGACAGCCAAACCAATCGACGCCCAAAAGGGATTTGGCGGTACTTCAATATGAATTGTATAATGAGCCTCTTTTCGTGGTCTTTCCAGATAAATAACGGTAGGCTCTTTTATTGCTACCTCGACACTATATTTTTCATTTAATAAAGAACAAACAACTTCCAATTGTACTTTTCCCAAAAAGGAAAGAATAATTTCATGAGTAATAGAATCAATCATAAAATGCAGAAGCGGATCAGTATCCGCAATCTCTGTAAGGGCATCCAGTAATACTTCCCTTTGCTCTGCTTTGATTGGCTCTATCGTTGTCCGAAGAAACGGCAGGGGATTATCCGTCCACGCCTTGCGTGGCAATAGTTTTTCATCTCCTAGAACATCATTTAGTTTTAATGTATTGTCAGATAAAATAACAATCTCCCCGGAATCAGCGGTGTCTGTTGGGACGATTTCTCCATCAAATGGAATTGACATCTCTGTAATTTTAATTTTTTCCTTTTTTGACAAAAGAATCGTTTCCCGTAAACAAAGCGTACCGCTATAGAGCCTTAAATAGCAACGTCGTTTTTTCTGCTCGGTATATTCAATTTTAAATACATACCCACACAATTCCGATTGACTGTCGTCTGTTTCCAATGAAAAAACTTCTGTAATCACTTCAAGCAATTCTTTTACCCCGATATTGTCTTTTGCGCTTCCATGATATACCGGAAAAAGCGTTCCCCTTTGTACCCTTCGTTTTATTTCTTTTTGCAGTTCCCACAGTGTCAAAGGGACTCCTGAAAGATATTTTTCTAAAATATCATCATTCCCAGCAATTACAGCATCCCACTTTTCAAAATCTGCAACATCAGAAAGTATTATTTCTGAACATAAATGAACTTCCTGCATAACAATCATATCTTCTGTCAATTTTTCTCTGATATTTTGATAAGTTTGCTCAAGAACAACACCACTTTGATCTATTTTATTGATAAAAATGATTGTTGGTATCTTCATTTTCCTTAGCGCATGAAACAGCACTCTGGTCTGGGCTTGTACACCATCTTTTGCGGACACTACTAAAATTGCTCCATCCAGAACCGATAAGGAGCGATGCACTTCTGTTAAAAAGTCCATGTGTCCGGGGGTGTCCACAAGATTAACTTTGTACCCTTTCCAGCGAAAAGATGTAACGGCAGCCTGAATTGTAATTTTCCTTTGACGTTCCAAAGCCATAGAGTCCGTTCTTGTTGTACCTTTATCTACACTACCTGGTTCCATGATTGCCCCACTTGTATACAGCAGGCTTTCTGTCAGTGTTGTTTTTCCTGCATCAACATGCGCAAGAATGCCGATATTAATTATTTTCATATGTCGTCCTCCATTCACAGCCAAAAAAGGCATAAAAATCCCCAGCAGTAAAATACTTTTACCACTGGGGATATAATCTGTGGACATACACATAAAAGACACGCACCAATAGGTACTTGCCACTTGTCTTGCTATGTCAATATAAATAAGGCAAAAGTATTCTTAAATTTGGCACAAAAAACTAAGCCCTTGTTCCAAAGGACATCCCAAAGTTTTTTGTTCCCACTATTTGATTATAGTTTTATTTAAGAATACCTTGCCGCATATTTTTTAACTCCTTTTTGGAAATGTAGTAATTATAACACATCTGCATCTGAAAAGAAAGCATTAAATAATATTGACTTACATTAAATTTTCTGGAGACTTATGCTAATATTCAAAGAAACAAATCGAAATATACAAGAGGATTTTTTATGGGAAACGAGATAAATATTGCATTACTTCAAATGCTTCCGGGTAAGGATATTACAGAAAATATGGAAAAGGCATAATTATTTAAAAAATAGAGCAATCGCAACCATAATCTGAAAAGGGAGATAATATTTAAGAAACATCAAATATTCGGATAATTATCCTGTAAAGGTTGTCATTCTCTGTTCAGATGCAGAGACAATAAAAACAGCCGAACAACATCAAGGAAAATTTGGCTACTCCCCATACTGGCTTTTGCTAAACAACTCCAACCAGTCACCCCAGTAGACAATAACCTCCATTTTGAAACTGGAATAAATTTGTCGATCATCACAATTCCAATCTCATAGAAATGACTTCCTGAAATCCGGCTATGCGGGAGCGAAATCCTTTGGGATTTCTTCCACACTCGACAAATCCAGCCCGTTCGTACATAGAAACTGCTCTTTCATTTTCAGCAACTACTTTAAGTTCAAGCTGGTTATATCCCGCTGTTTTAGCACATTCGATACACGAAGTCAGCAAAGCCTTACCAATTCCAAGTCCCCAATACTTTCTCACAACACTGATGCCAAATTCTGCTCGATGCCGTACCTTATATTTTGTACCGATTGCCTCAATTCCTGCTGTTCCCGCAATTACACTGTCAACTATGGCAAGCAATTCAATCTCTCTTTCACTCTCAGCTTTTTCTTTCAGAAACTGGCTCTCCTGTGCGGCATTAAAACTGTTTTCATCTGGATATGTAAGCAAATAATCTGTTTCACTATGTGTCAGATTGAAATTATCCACTACAAGCTGACCATCACTCTCTGTTCCATTCCTCAAACAACATTCCATGCCATTACTTAATATTATTGTTTTGTTATATCTCATAACTGCTCCTTTACTGACAACTGTCCTCAAAGTCAGCTTCTTCATCTATACAATATCCTAAGCAGAAAAATGTTTTCTCATTTCATATTGTTTAACAAATACACTAAATTTCAATTTCTTCAAAAAAGCATTCAATGCCTGATCCCGTTCATCCACATTTATTACTCTCATCTCTAAACTCTTTGTTTGTTTAAGTAAATCTAACAAAATCTCTGTGGCAACTCCCATTCTGCGATATTTGGGATGTACCGCTAACTGCGCAATATCTCCTTTTATTTTGTCCACAATACCATATCCAATCAAGTTTCCATCAAATTTAACAATCGTATAAGAAAAGGATTTAGCGATTGCACAAACAGCGTCTTTTGCGTTTTGCCATGAAGGTGGATAAGTCCAAAAATCTTTGACTGCTGTCCATTGATCATCTTGTAATTTTTCCGGATGTTCCAGTTTCCACACTTTATGTACGCCCGGTTCTTTTATCTTGCCCGTCAGTTGGTAACAATTCAATATTCTGTTAATTCGAAATCCCTGTTTTTTATATAAAGTGAGCGCCTTCTCATTATCTTGAATCACTTCCAGTTGATACACGCTGATTTTATTTTTTATACATATAGTGCTAACCAGATTCAATAATTCCCCCATAATTCCTGTTCTCCGAAAATCGGGGATAACTCCTGTTCCGAGGTCATAGACTGTCTTTTCGTTATCCCAATCTCTCACTCCATTCAAGATAAAACCGACAAGCGTTCTATCTGCAAAGGCTCCAACTGAAACCGCAGGCATAAATCCATTTCTTTTCAGCATTGTTTCAAAAGATTTAAAAGGCATATCAACTGAAACCTGATAATCAGAAAATGCCTGTGTAAACGCTTCGTATATACAAACGGAATCTGTATTTTCCAATGTCCGGTATTCCATATTCTCTCCTAAAATGTCATATTTACTCTATTGGAAGATTGTGCTGTTTCAAAAATGAGAGCTTATCCCAATAGCCTCGCTGGAATAAAATTTTCCCATTCACTACCTGAAAAAAACCACACCCCCGTAACCCCAATGGATCTCGCCATTCAAGGATTGCCCATTGCCCATCCTCAAAAATATTTTCTACGATAGCTGTCATATCCGATGTTGAAAATTCGGCTGTGAACATAGTACGGATTGCTTCAATGCCTACTACTGGCTCATTCGCTACTTGGTGATTCGTCGCATTTTCATGATAAAGGGCTGTAATTGCTTCCACATCATGTTTATTGAATGCATCTACCCATAACTGAACAACTTCTTTCGGTCTTAACATTTCTGTTTTTCCTCCTATGCCTTGTGTGTTTTTATTATATCAAAAAGCAAGTTAAAAGTCGAGAATCATGATAAAGGCACAAAAACTCCACAAACCAACACACCCTCCGGGAGTGTCGAGGGTAGAGTAGCAAGCACTGCTCATGTCCGGACACATGAGCAAAATTCCCCATACTTCCCTGCCGTCCGTATGATGAAATTTCCATAGGGAAGTATCCCTAACCCTCTTTGCTTTTCTTTCCTCTTTTTCTCTGCAAGTCCTTGACCTTCTTCCGCAGATTTGCTACAATAACACATGGATAATTCTATCCAAAACAACTGAACAGACACGAAACCAGACTGTTGTAAACCGAACAAGTTACAGCAGTTTTTTTATGCCCAAATTTAGAAAGGACGATGTAAAAATGGCAAACAGGACACGCACCAACCGGAATGAATTTCACTTAGATGACAAAGAGCAGTACATCCTTGATGAGAAGTTTAAGCTGTCCGGCATGAAAAGCAAATCGGCTTTCATCCGGAAGCTGATTTTATACGGATATGTCTATGACGTGGATTACAGTTTTTTGCGGGAATACAATACGGAGTTGGGGCGGATCAGCTCTAACCTGAACCAGATTGCAAAGAGGATTAACAGCACAAACCACGTCTATCAGGAAGATATGGACGAAGTAAAGGAGTTGATGAAACAGGTATGGCAGTCACAAAAATCCATGCTATCACAGCAACCGTTGATAAAGCGGTAGCCTACATATGCAACCCGGACAAGACAGATGAAAGCATCTACATTTCTTCCTATGCCTGTGCGCCGGAAACCGCAGCGATTGACTTTAAATATACCTTAGACCACTGCCGGGAAAACAGCCCCAATAAAGCCTATCATCTGATACAGGCTTTCGCTCCCGGTGAGGTCAGTTTTGATGAAGCGCACCAGATAGGGAAAGAACTTGCCGACAAGGTTTTAGAGGGAAAATTTTCTTATGTTGTCACCACACATATTGATAAAGGTCACGTCCATAACCATATCATTTTCTGTGCTGCTGACAACATAGAACATGACAAATACCATGATTGCAAGCAGAGCTATTACCGCATCCGAAAATTAAGTGACGAGCTGTGCAGCGAGCATAATCTTTCTGTCATTATCCCCGGTGGGGAGCGTGGAAAAAAATACAACGAATGGCAGGCAGATAAGAACAGCGCCGCATGGAAAACACAGATAAGGAAAGACATCAACGCCGCCATAAAATCATCCTCCACCTATGAAGAATTTCTGCTCCTGATGCGGGCAAAAGGCTATGAGATAAAAGGGGAAACTTTTGGGGAAGACGCCCTCAAATTTATCTCCTTCCGTCCACTCGGCAAAGACCGTTTTGTGCGTGGCAGCATCAAGTCACTCGGAAAGGAATACACAAAGGAGCGCATCAAAGAACGGATTGAACTAAAACGAGAACGGAAGGCAGTTATCCCGAAAAGGGATTACGCAAATAAGAGATTGATTGACACCTCTGATGAGAAATTTCAGAACAGTCCGGGGCTGCAGAGGTGGGCGGCGGTAGAGAATTTAAAGATTGCGGCACAGGCATATAATGAAGCTGGCTCTATAAAAGAACTGGAACAGAAAATCGCCACCACAGCCGCCACCGGGAAGGAAGCAAAGCAGACTGTCCGCAAGCTGGAGAACCGCATCAAAGACCTTGCGGAAATCATCAAATATGCGGAGCAGTACAAGGCAAATAAAGCGTATAATATCGCCTATAAGAAGTCCAAAAATCCTGACGCTTATTTCCGTAAGCATGAGAGCCAGATCATCCTTTATGGCGGCGCAAGGCGTATGCTGGAACAGGCGGGCATCCCCTTAAAAGGCTTGAACATTGACAAGCTGAAAGCGGAGTATCAAGAGCTGACCGCACAGAAAAAAGAACTGACCGTCACATACAAAAACTGTGAAAAAGAGCTGAAATCGCTGAACCGGAAACTGGAGAACCTGAACCAGTATTTAGGGCGCACAGAGCCGACAAAAAGCGCACAGGAACAGCCTGACCGGGATAATAACCCTTCCCGGTAATTCCCTGTCTGAAAAAGACTTTAAAAGCAAAAGAGCATCGTGGAAATGTGCATAACTCCCCATTCCGCTATGGACAACACCATTCACAGCATGTGGAAAAGCAAAGGGCAGCTTTCCCACATCCTGCAAACAGTGTTGCCCACAGCTCCATAAGACGGGGAGTTATACACATTACGCACAATGCCGACTGCGACGGAATCCCACCCATTCCTTCCTACTTTATTATATAAATTTAAAAAAATTCTTGTAAACAAGACCATATTCCTGTAATATAGTCTACAAATCTGCAAAAAAACAGGAGTGCCGAAGCACCCCCATTCCCTAAACCCTCTTGCAAAATTCGCAGTGTTGGTTTATAATCATCTTAGAAGCCGAAGGATATTAGCGTGTCCGACGGTTGCACAATCGGAAACTTATAAAGCGTAAAAAATACGGATTACAAGGCTATCCTCTATGGCAGTAGAAGATAGCCTTTTCCGTTACTTGCGGTTGTGTTTATTGTCTATGTATGTCAAGGCTGCAAAAATCACCAGCACCAACGTAAGCACTTCTAACGTATTCATACCGACCTCCTTTCCGTTTCCAGAAAGGACAACCGCAGACTATCCCTACTCGTTCTAATCTGACTAAGAGAATTATAGCACGTTATGTCGAATAATGCTATAAAAGATTTGCGTCAATCACTCCGCCGCTTCCAATGCCACCTCTGCAAATTCCGCATCGCTCATGGTTTCCAATTTCCCTAAAACCTGTCCGGCAAGCTCCACCATGTCACTGTCCTGTATGTGGGGAATCACATTCTTTATATCAGCAATCATGCCCTTTCTGTCCTGCCCCTCAAACACACACATCAAATTGATTTCTTCCACTGTAAATTTATCCATCGCTTATATCTCCCTCTCTGATTTTTTCTCTGTTCCCTTTTCAGGGACTTCCTTATCTGACTTATCCCTCTGCTCGATGACCGCTTTTTTCTCCGCCAGTTTTTCCTTTATGGAAATTCTGCCTGCTTGCTTTTCTTCTTTTGGCTTCTCATTGTTCAGGACGTTATCAATCATGTTATAGTTACATTCTTCCAGTTCCTCAATCTTTGCAAGCGGCTTGTATTCTGCCAGCTTATCTAACAGCTCCTTCGCCTTCCTTGCGGTCTGTACGCCCTCGCTGTCATCAAGCTCCGTCCCTTTCCCGATAATATCCGTCATGCCTTCCCGGATACTGTCTGAAATGAGCGCATTAAGGAAATCATTCAGATACCCGGTATTCCCATTCCTGATGTCCTCTGTGATATTCGCTATCTGCGCTTCCCTGTCCTCCACTGTCTGATTGTACTGAACAGTGTCGTAGTTGTAGGAAAGCTGGTCTATCTCCGCAGCAAGGAAAGCCGCCTGCCACTTCTCCAGAGAACCCCTGACCTCTATATCCGGCAGCTTGTCGATCAGCTCCGCAATGACCTCCACCGCCTTCGGATTGTCTGTAATATCCGGCACATAGTCCAGAATCTCCAAATCCGCAACTCTGCCCGAAACAATATCCATCTGCGTGTCCTCATAGCTTTCTGTCCCTTCTGTATGGATATTGATGCCGATGCTTGGGATACCGTTCATCCTCTCCGGCGGTATCCGGTTGAAAATAGCGATTGCTTCCGGGACGTCTGCTATCCCCTCATGGTACTCTCCGAAATTGTGGAATTCCCCGCACTCCGCCACTGTAAGGGTGACAACCGTCTGTTTTTCCTCCTGTGCCTGCTCTGCGGCTTTCTCCTGCAGGGCGGCTCGTTTTTCCTCAAGATAGGCTTCCACACCCGGAAGATACTCCCCAAGCGTCCCGGTCTTGCCCTCTGTAATGGGATTGATGTCTACCTTAACGCCGCCGATTGTAAAACCGTCCTCGTTGAAGGCATTGAACAGGGTATCTTCGTTTTCCCCGCCCCGGTACTCCACAGCCACGTCAAGGTCAGATACAGGTTCTTCCAAACCTCTGCATCTGCTCCCTGTAACCGCCATATCTACAAGCTCTATATCCATTCCATACTCGTCAATTTTGGACTGTAAATAAGCATAAACACTCATTTCTATATCTTCCTGTGTCTGCCCGTTGACAGGGTTAAATAATTCCTCAGTTCTGGCTTTAAAATCGGCTATCACTTTGCTTTCCACCGCTTCCGGCACTTCGGTTCTGATACGTTCCTCAAGATGCTCTTTTGCCGCCTGCTCTGCCTTTTCTATCAATCCGTCATAATCAATCGGTATCAGTTCATCGTCAGTGCGGATACTGCCCTCCAGACTGCTCCTGTGCGCTGGCTCTTTCAAATCCGTCACAATCTCGTCAAGTGCCTGTCTGATTGTTATGTCCGGATTGTCATATACACCCCCGTCCAGTTCCCGGTAGTCCATATCATATATGGTGTAATCATACCCCTCAGTGGCTTCCTGAATACTGATATAACGGTCTGCCAGACGGAAGGCAAGCTCTGTTTCCACCCTGTCCGCTTCCCTAACATTGGCATCTATGTACGGATTTTCCCACTCCGTAAACGGTACATCTTCCACGATATGCTTCTGGTTGGCTGTTGGCATGAGGTGTTCCATTTTCCCCTGTCCATAGAGGGCATCAAACCTGTCCATATAGAGGGAAATATCGTCAAGACCGCTGCTCTTTAGCTGGTATTCAAACCGCTGTTTCACAAAATCCTTTATTTCCTCCGGCGACATTTCCCGGTGAACCCGTACCTTGTCAAAGCCGACCTCGTGATTTAAAGTCTGCAAATCCTCCATGAAGCGACTGCTTTCCTCTGCCGCCTTGCTGTGCGTAAAATCCAGCGACAGACAGTTTTCATGGTTTCTGACGTGGATCAGGTCAAATTCGCTGCCATTGACATGGAAGCCGAAAGTTGCCCTCGCCATATCCGGCTTGTCCTCCGTTTCCTTTCCCCGGTACTCTGTGAATTTCTCCATTGCTTCCGAAAGGCTCTCAAAACGCTCCAGCCTGCTTTTTTCCGGGCTGTTCTCCGCCCATGTGGATAAATCCTCAATGACATAATAGGAAACTTTGTCATTGTCCGGCTCTGCCATTGTATTTTCTGCCGCTGTATGTTCTTCCGCTGCTTCTGCCGGGATTTCCGCTGTTTCCTCCCTGACCGCATCTTTTTCTGTGCTGATTTCCACCGATACTGAAAGCTCCTTTGTAAATTCCGGTATCTCCCTGTAACCAACGGAATCCACATAATGGCTTGTGTTCTCCCCGTCCTGATGCAGCACCACCACATCACTTACGGAAAGGGAATGTCCGGTAAAGTCTGCCGGGTGGCCTATGTTGAACTTGGTATAAATATCTTCAAGGCTCATGCCCTCCGTAAGCTCCCCGGTATAGACAAGGGTGTAATTCTCTCTGGAAACCGGGATACCTTCTTTTTCAAGGTAATCCATATCCATAAAACGAATATCCCTTGTTTCTGCTGAATCTTTAAGCTGGTAGATGCCAAACCTTCCCTCATTGCCATACAAAAGCTGTGCTTCCCGGTTAGGTTCGCTGTCCTCCAATTCCTGCTTCATGGACAGGTATTCCTTATAAGCGTTCCAATCGCCTTTTTCCACGCCGAACAGCCCGTCATGCTCCTGCAATGCCGCCCTGTCCTCTACAAGCGTTTCTGAACCGTCTGCGTGGAGCTGGTACACCGACACATCTTCCCCAAACAGCTCCGATGCCATATCCTTTGTGAGAGGGAGCATTTCATCCCATGAATATCCGTATTCGTGCATTTCCGACAGCCCCACCATTCCGTCCGGGAGAGCGTCAATTTCTTCCTGCGCCACCCTGATCGTTTCCCAAAGCAAGGCTGAATCGTCTTTCTGCTCCGCAATGGAATGTGCAAGGGAAGTGGTCTTATACATATCATCCAGCCTATACGCATGGTTCATAATCAGATTGCGCTCATCGCTGTCATATACCGACCTGTGAAATTCCATGCGGTTAATAAGCTGCTCCGCCTGTACCGTTGCCGGAAGCTCCGAAGCGGTATGCACTTCCCATTCGCTCATATCCACATCAAAATCATAGAACTGCGGATACCCGTCATTCAAACCGCCGCTTCTCATAATCGGCACAAACTCAAAACCTCTCTCCTGCAGATAATCCAGCACATTTCCATTCCACTCATTTTCTTCCAAAAATGGTATGGCATATAAAACATTTGCCACTTCTGACTGCATATCCGCAATTTTAATGGTTTCATATTCTCCGCTGTCCGGCGTGGAGATTCTCACAATCACATCGCCATATTCAATCGGAACATTCGCCCTTTCCCGTTCTTCCTGCAATGCCTTGTAATCGGTTATCTCATGGGTATCCGTATCATAGGCATAGTCTAAATGGTATTCCCCTACTTCCTCACTCCGTTCATTGGCAAGCAGCGTTACCCATGCCCCGGCTCTTTCAAGGTAGGCTTCCACATTCTGCCTGTCATCGTCTTTCATAGCGGACAGCAGGTTAAATATTTCCGTCCTCTCCATGCCCTTAACATTCAAAAGGTCATATTCGGAACGGTCTGTATTCGACACAAGCAGGATAATGTCCTCCTGTGACTGTTCTGCGGCACGTTCTTTTTCAATTTCCAATAGCTGTGCTTCAATCCCCTTTATCAGCTCTGAGGAAGTCCGGCGTATCGTGTCAAGGGAAGATTTCAACTCCGGCATTTCTTTTCCGCTGCTCCACCCGGCGATATACCCGAAAGAATAATCGGACGTGTCAATCCCGAAATGCTGACATACGGTATAGGCGATGCTCTCGGCTTCCACTTCTTTGGTTTCCCGGTCTTTATAGACTGCTTTCTCCGTATCCTGCTCCGCTTCCCTTGCATGGAGCTTTGCGTGCGCCACTTCATGGACTCCGGTCTTTGCGGTCTGCGCTTCGCTCATGCCCTCTTTAATGGCGATAGGGCGGCTTAAATCAATAAAATATCCTTTCCTGTCACCCTCCATTTCCTCATATCGGATTGGGACAGGGGAAACCCTCTCTAACGCTTCCATAAAATCCCGGTAACGCTCCACATCCCCATGCAGTTCATTCACGCCAAGTCCGGGAAGCTCTTTCCCGTCCGTCTGCGAATAGTCGAACACTGTCACGACACGAAAGGCGGGTATCTTTATCTCCACTTCCTCCATGACGGGCATCCCGTCCCGGTCAAGCACAGGCTCATTCGTTACCGGATCAATCTTCTCCTGTTCCTCTTTGATTTTATAAGGCGCAGGCGCAAGGATACGGATACCCCTCTCGCCCTTATTTACATGGCGTTCAAAATTCCTCTGCCATGCCCTGTAGCCGGCAACGTATGTCGCATCCGGGCATTGCATCTCTATGAGCTGGATATTGTTTGCGCTGTAATTGTGGAATTTTGACATGGTGTTCAGGTAGCTTTTATATTTCTCCCCTTCAAACAGCTCCTTCAAGCCTTCCTCCAGCCTGTCCGTTATCTCTTTTACTTTCTGTTTTTCAGTTCTTGCATCTGCCATATGGTTATCTCTCCTTTTCCTCCATAAAAACAGAGGGCAGATAAGTTTCCCTGTCTGCCCCCTCTTTGGATATTTTTATTCGCTGATATTTTTATAAACATTCCTCTTTGCTTTTTGCCTTATCCGGCTCCGGCGCTTTTTTCTGCTGTCCCGCCTTTTCCTTCATCTGCGACAGCTTATCCTTTACGGACACCCGCCCTCCTTTCTCCGCTTCCTTCCCGGCATCCAGACGGGCAGAGAGCCGATCCAGCTTTTCAAACGCCTGATCCGCCCCGTTAATCTTCTTCCGCAGGTTCTCCACTGCCTTTTTTACAGGCGTGTTGACCGCCCTCGTCAGACCGACACCCGGCTTTTCGTCCGATGCCTCTTTCGTTCCTTTCCCGGCTAACAGCCTGCCCACGTTGGAAACGCTGTTCCCAATCTGTTTCAATTCATCCCCGATGCTGTCAATCTGGTTGGCTGTCTTTTCACAGTCCGTTATCACGTCAACCAGACGTTCCCGGTAGCCGGAAAGCATGGACTTCACGCCGGAGATTCCTTTCTGGAGAACCTTGCACATCTCCGCCCTGCCTTTTTCCTTAAAAGTGCTGACCGCCTGCGCTGCTGTTTCCACCAGACGGTTTCTTACCGCTGTCAGACGTTCCGACAGGCTTGTGACTTTCTCCTGAAGGTGGGATATTTTCTCCATAAGGTTCTCCGTAACGGACTTCGGCTGTTTCTCCTGCATCTGCGAAAGCTGCTCCCGGACACCCTGTAATTCATCCACCATTGCGGCAAGCTGTACCTGCATACCCGCCACATACCAGAAAACCCCCATAAAATCCTGTGACTGCTCGTTCATGTTCTGCTGGTTCAGCAGCTCCATAAGCTGCTTTAATGCGTCATTTTCCTCCATGACCTGTTTTGTGTTCTGTCCTGCTGTTTCCATTTTGCCCTCCTTATAAACTTTCCTCTTTTCCTTTACCTTTTGAAATATCCGGCTTTTCCGGCTGTTTCTGCCCATATGCCCTCTCACGCATCTCGGCAAGTTTCTCTTTTACGGAAATGCGCCCTCTCGGACTGTCGGCTAACATCCTCTCCTTCCCATGCTCCGCCACCTTCTCCGATACTGCCCGGTTCACCTGCGGTCTGAAAGGCGCATCCGCCACCGCTTCCGCATCACGCCCCATTTCCTCTGTATCAAGTTCCTCCTGTTCCCCGTCATTCTCCGGCTCATCGTCCATATCAATCCCATCGCCGCCCTTTTCGTCCATGTTTAACAGGGCATTTAGCTCTGTCAGGCGTTCCAGTTTCTCCGCAAGCTCCGTTTCCTGTGCGAATGGCTTTGTGACCTCCACCTTTGCGGTTTCAAGCTGATGCTCCACGTTCTCCAGCTTCTGCGCCACCGTTTCCATTTTCCCGGTCATGCCCTCTAAGGCGTTGCTTAACCTCTGCAAATTTCCCAACGGATCAGTGCCGATTTCCACCTCATGGCTGATGCTGCCTTTTAAATTCACCGTAAACTTGGAAAAGAACGAATCGAAGGAAACGCTCATCTTGAACCCCTGATACTCCCCGATTGTGACCGCCATATTCGGCTGTTTTGCGCTCCGGCACATATCAATCAGCGCTGCCCCGGCTTCCTTCTTGTCCGTATATACCCGGTTCCCGATTTTTATGGAGAAAGTGTCTTTATCCGGGAATTTATTCTGTGCGTAGGTCTGAATGTCGGCACGATACCCCGCAAGGCGTTCTTTCATGGAAGCAATCTGCACCGGGTAGTGCTTCACGATGTTGTCCTCTAAGCGGTACTTCTGACTGGTGTGGTTCGCCTTTAACAGCTTTAGCTTGGATATCTGAATATCTAAATCCATCTTTTCTTTAATATAGGGATTGCCTGTTGCCAGAGCCTTCACCTCGGCATAAGTGAGAGCCGCTTCGTCTATGTCCTCACAGCTTCTGACTGGGGATTTGCTCGTCATAATCTGCCCGATGAATTTTTGCTTATTCTCGATAAGCTGCCAACTGTACGAATCGAACGTACCTTCTGTTACATACCGGAATATTTTCACCTTGTCATTCATGTTGCCCTGCCTTAAAATCCGCCCTTCCTGCTGTTCAATGTCGGACGGACGCCAGGGCACATCGAGGTGGTGTAACGCAATCAACCTGTCCTGCACGTTGGTTCCGGCTCCCATTTTTGCGGTTGAGCCTAACAAAAAACGAACCTGCCCGCTTCTTACTTTTGCGAACAGCTCCGCTTTCCTTGTTTCCGTATTGGCGTTATGGATAAAAGCTATCTCCTGCTCCGGCACTCCCTTCGCCATGAGCTTATCCCTGATGTCCTCATATACGTTAAATGTCCCATCTCCCTTCGGTGTGGATAAATCGCAGAAGATAAGCTGCGCCGATTTCTGCTCTTTTGTATGCTCCCAAATCTCAAACGCCTTATCCACACAGGTTGTGGCTTTGGAGTTTTCTTCATCGGGAAGCATATCATTGATGAGCCGCTGGTCTAACGCTAACTTTCTTCCATCGTTGGTGATTTTCAGCATATTGTCGATGTTCGGCTGCACTTTCCTGTCCCTGACCGCCTCCGCCCTGTCCGCAAGTGACTGAACCATGTCCTGCTGGTACTCGCTCGGCTTTAACACGATATTTTCATAATCTGCTTCCGGCACAGGAAGTTTCAGCATATCCGGCGTCTGAATGTCCGCACTCTCCTTAAATAACGCAATCAGCTCCGGAAGATTGAAAAACTTTGCAAACCTTGTTTTTGCCCTGTATCCAGTCCCCTCCGGCGCAAGCTCAATCGCTGTCTGGGTTTCCCCAAATGATGCCGCCCAACTATCGAAATGCCCCAATCCCAAACGCTGTAAGGTATTGTACTGGAGATAACGCATATTAGTGTATAATTCCGTCATGCTATTTGAGATTGGCGTACCCGTCGCAAATGTGATGCCTTTCCCTCCGGTCAGTTCGTCCATATACTGGCACTTGGCAAACATATCCGAAGATTTCTGCGCTTCCGTTTGTGCGATGCCCGCCACGTTCCGCATTTTTGTGTAAAGGAACAGGTTTTTATAATTATGGCTTTCGTCTACAAACAGCCGATCCACGCCCAACTGTTCAAAGGTCACAACATTGTCCTTCCGGCTGGAATCATTTAACCGGCTCAACCTTGCGGACAGTGATTTCTTTGTTTTTTCCATCTGTTTAATGGAGTATCGCTCGCCGTTTTCCGCTTTGAGCGCTTCGATTGCCATTTCAACTTCCGTTATCTGCCTTTCAATCATCGCCATCTGTCTTTCGGTGGAAAGCGGGATTTTCTCGAATTGGGAATGTCCGATAATCACAGCATCGTAATCCCCGGTTGCGATTCTGGAACAGAACTTTTTCCGGTTGGCGGGTTCAAAATCTTTCTTGGTTGCCGCTAAGATATTCGCACCCGGATACAGGCGCAGGAAGTCACTCGCCCACTGCTCCGTCAGGTGGTTCGGCACAACAAATAAACTCTTTTGACACAATCCTAATCTTTTACTTTCCATTGCTGCCGCAATCATTTCAAAGGTCTTGCCTGCCCCCACGCAATGGGCAAGCAGCGTGTTGTCCCCGTATAACTGATGCGCCACAGCGTTAAGCTGGTGCGGTCTGAGTACAATGTCCGGTGTCATGCCGGGGAATTTTAAGTGCGAACCGTCATATTCTCTCGGTCTGGTGGAATTGAAAAGCTCATTATATTTTGCGCATAAATCCTGCCTGCGCTCCGGATCACGAAACACCCAGTCCTTAAAGGCTTCCCGGATTGCTTCCTGCTTCTGGCTTGCAAGCATGGTTTCCTTTTTGTTGAGGACTCTTTTTTCTTTCCCGTCCTCTGTCACAATGTCAAAAATACGGGTGTCACGCAGATTTAAGGAATCCTCTAAAATCCTGTATGCGTTTGCCCGCCCTGTTCCGTAGGTCATATTGACAAGTGCGTTTCCCCTGTCCGCATTTTTCCCCTTCACGTTCCACTGCCCGGTCACGCCTGAATACTGTATGCCCATTGTCTTACGTTCAAGCAGGTATCCCGGCGTTTCAAAAGTTTCACGCATGAAGTCCTCAATATATTTTGTGGAAATCCATGTTGCGCCGATACGCACCTCAATCTCCGATGCGTCAAGCTCCTTCGGCTGTACGCTTTCCAGTGAGGACACGTTAATGGCGTATTCCGGGTGGTTTTCCGCAAAGGTTCTCGCCACTGACAGCTTCTCCCGCACATTCCCGCTTAAATACTCGTCTGCGGTTTCCCATTCCTCTGTGACCGGGTTCTGGAAGATTACCCCGGCAAGCTCTTTTGTGATTTCTTCCTCGCTTTTATCCGCAAGCTGTGACATATAGGCTAAATCCACGCCCGCCTTCTCGCTTAAAGATACCGCCAGCGCTTCACTGGCTGTGTCCACGCTCGTCACAACTTCCTGCTTTTTAATGGTACGCTTCGTGAACATATCCGCCTTGCCAATAAACTTCCCCTCATCGTCCAGATTTTCAAGGGAACATAACAGGCAGTAGCTGGAATCCTGATTGAACGCCCTTTTATTGGTCTGTGAACTGATAAGACCGAATTTTTTGGAGAAATCATCGTATAATTGATTCAACTCCGTCTGTTTATTTTTAATCATTTCATCCGGGTATTCTTCCAACTGGAAGTTTATCAGTTCCTGCGTACAGTCCCGGATTGCCACCATGCCCTTCATGCGCTGCTCCGCTTTCTCCGACACGTCCACAGGCTTCATAATGGAATTTTCCCGGTAATACACTTTATCGTCCACTACGGTATAGCTGTAATTCTTCACGTCCGGATCGGCGGGTATGTTCTCCCTTGCCAGTTCATCTTCAATCTCGTTAAAATCCGCCTGCTCGATGCTGCCCTCCACATGGGAAAGCGCATGGTTAAGCTGTGCCGACAGGGGAAGGGAATCATCCGGCAGACAGGCGCTCTCCATGCCATGCGCCCCTGTAACCATCTCCATTTTTCCAAGCACCATTTCCGGGTGGTCTGCGAAATACTGGTTCATCACGATACCGTCTTTTTCCGTCAGATGCACCCAGTCAGGCTCAATGTCTAACACCCGGTCACGCTTCTTTAAGAACAGAATGTCCGAAGTGACCTCCGTACCCGCATTTTCCTTAAAGGCTGTGTTCGGGAGCCGGACTGCCCCTAAAAGCTCCGCCCGCTGTGCAAGGTATTTCCGCACCTCCGGGTTTTTCTTATCCATCGTTCCCTTTGAAGTGACAAAGGCAACAATGCCGCCCGGACGCACTTTATCCAAAGTCTTTGCGAAAAAATAATCGTGTATCAAAAAATTGTGCTTGTCATACTGCCTGTCAGACACTTTATATTGTCCGAAAGGCACATTTCCTACCGCCACGTCAAAAAAGTCATTGGGATAGGTGGTGTTTTCAAAGCCAGTGATTTGAATGTCCGCATGAGGGTAGAGCTGTTTTGCGATGCGCCCGGTAATCCCGTCAAGCTCCGCCCCGTAGAGCCTGCTTCCCTTCATTTCCTCCGGCAGACAGCCATAGAAATTCCCGATGCCTGCGGCGGGATCTAACACATTCCCTCTGGCAAACCCCATTTTCCCCACTGCGTCATAGATTGCCTGAATGATGACCGGGCTTGTATAATGGGCATTTAAGGTGCTTTCCCTTGCAGAAGCGTATTCCTCCGGGGATAACAGGCTCTTTAACTCCTGATACTCATTCGCCCAGTTCGCTTTGGAAGAATCAAAGGCATCTGCAAGACCGCCCCAACCCACATATTTTGCTAAAACTTCCTGTTCTTCCGGTGTGGCAGTGCGGCGTTCACTTTCAATCTTTTCAAGGGTTCGTATGGCTTCCACGTTCTGCCGGAACTTCTCTTTCGGCGCAAATCCTTTCCCGGTATTCTCTGCTTCGTTGAAAGAGATATGGTAATTCACTGCATTTGATTTATCAATCTCCGACTGTTTTCCTGATGCCTTCCCCGGTTCTGGCGGATTGCCCCCGGTCAGAGTTTCCACATCCCCCATGACCTGCTGGATAAACGGGCTGTTTTCCAAAGCATTTTCGTCTACAACCTGCCCGTCCACAATGCCCGCTTTTTCCAGACCTTCCCGGATAGCCTGTGTGTCAATGTCGGGGAAATCATCTTTTTCAGCAGTATCTTTTGATTCTGAAACAGTTCCCGGCTCTGTAACCATATTTTCTGCTTCTTTCCCCTGTAAATCTCCGTTGAGATTTTGGCAGAAAACATCCGCTTCCTCCGCTGTGCCAAACGTCGGCACTGTGCCATCGCCAGTTATATAATAATCCTGTGCTTCGCTGTCCCATACCGCATAAGGCTCTGTAAAGGCATCCGAAGTTTCCGTAACCGTAAAACGTGTTGTTTCTTCCTGTTCTGGTTCTTCTGTAAGGTTTTCCGGCTCGGCATCCGGGAGAGGTTCTTCCTTCTTTTCTTCTGACAGCTCTGCTTCAGAAACTTCCGCAGCGTGTCTTTCCCTCTGCTGTTCCTGCTCGCTCTCATAACGTGCCGCATACTTCTGAGCCTCCTTCAGCAGAGCATCCATTTCCACCGCTTTTTCCGTATTGCCGCTTAATGACTGCATCAGGACATAATCAGTGGCTTCTAAAAACAGAGCATCATAGACCGCCTTGCCCTCTAACCTCCTGCTGTCATCCTCAATGGCAACCGCCCCGGTATCCTCGTTCCAGCCGACCACATCTTTCATAGAAAGCGCACCGCAGATTTTTACCACAGCGGACATCTCCGCAAGCCTTTCCATCAGCGCTTTTTCATTGTCGCTGGCTTTATTTTCCGGTTCGGGACTTTGGGATTTTTCCCCGGAAATTTCCGCTTCCTGTTCCGGTACAGCAATTTTTTCCGGCTCCCTGTCACGCTCTATGTACCGCCTTGTCTGGTTTGTAAAACCGTCCAGCACAGCCGGGTGGGACGTGACGAGGTAATCCCTGGTCTGCCAGTCAGCGGAAGGGACAAGGCTTTTTGCCCACTCCTTATTGTCGGGGGAAAACCGCCCGTCATGGGATAAGTGCATGATTGTGTTTGCAAGGACGATTTCCACACGTTCCTTCCCATACTGCCGGATAACGCCCTCTGCGGCATCCCCCGGAAGGGTGTAACCGTCAAATTTCTCCGCAATCGCTTTTTCTATGGCATCTTTACATTCTACCCGGACACCATGCTCCAGCTTTTCCTGCTCCCGGCGCATGGCTTCCTCCGCCTGCTCTTTTTTGTACTGTGCAAAGGCTTCCTTGCCCTTCGGCGTAAGGTATTTATCCGCATTGACAAGCTCCCTGATGCGCTTCTCCACCACGTTCCATTTTAAAAGCACTTTTGCGTATGGATCGCCTATCCTGCCTTTCCCCAGTTTGATTCCTTTGGAATCGTGCCATTCATCGCTCCGGTCTGAACCGATTAAGGCGGGAGCGCCGCCGCCCGTCCCGTATTCATTTTTAAGGAAAGCAATATTTTCTTTCTTATCATGCCCTTCCATAAAATACTCATAGATACGGAACTGCCCATGATGATAGTTGCTGCCGCCTGTCAGACGCTCATCTATCTCATCCTGTGTAATAAAATCCTCATGCAGCACCTCCATGCTGTCCTGTACCGGGTATTCCGTTTTCTCTGTACTTAAATCCGCAATCTCTGAAAGCAGATGCTCCGGCTTTTTCACATACCGCCACCTGATCTGCTTTTCCCCGGCTTCAATCTGCTCTTTTGCGTGGGAAAGCTCCCCGGCGATGACATCGCGCCCCTCCTGTGTGGATAAAAGCTCGCACAGGATTGTCATGCTCTCCGGGTGGTTGTGGCTTTTAATCGGTATGCTCTCCGGCGCTTCCCCGATACCGTCCCAAAAGAAATTGAACAGGTCATTTGACACCCTCTGACGTTCCACCGCATCCACAAGGAACACTTCATTTGCGCCCATGTAAGAGCCATTCTCCACCATAGAACGGACAACGCCCTCTATTTCCTGCCATCCCATCACCGCAACCGGGTTTTCCTTTGCGGACATCCCGTAGCCGACGCTCATGCCGGATTCATTGAACCAGACGGAAATGGGATTGCTGCCAAAATCAAAGCCTTTCCCCGTAGTTCGGTACTCATTTTTCAGAAACTCCGCCATTTCCTCCGGCGTTTTGCCCTGCTGGTACTTGGCATAAATGCGGCTCCTGCTGTTATCCCGTCCGCCCCCTGTGCGTAAAATGGCTTCAAGCTGCTCCTTTGGCAGAGAAAAAGCGGCGGGCATGATATATTTCTCTCCTGCCTGCGCCGCTTCTATCGTGCCGATCTGTTCCTCTATGGTGGGGAATAAACTAAGCTGCTGGTAAACTTCCGTTTCCTTCGGTTCTTCCCACTGCGGAATCTGCCCTTCTTTCAGATATTCGCCCTTTTCCATGTAAAAGGCGATACTGTCCCTCACAGCTTCCCATGTAATAACTGCTTCTGCTTTCCGATGTGCATATGTTCCGTTCCAAAGCGTCATACCGCTTTCGTCCGCCCTGTATCCGGCTCTTTCTTTCCCCACATAAAACTCTGTGTTTTCCCCATGCCGGTAACTGTTTTTGATGTATTCCGTCTGTTTATCCTTATCCGGCTCAAAAAGCATTACCCCGGCAATATCCGGGCATTTATGCATCATAAATTCATCAAACTGCAAAATCCCCTTTTCAATCTCTGCCCAATGCCTGTTAATGATTTCCTCGCCAGACAAAGAAAAACCGGATAATGCGCTTTCTCCATTACCCGGCTCTGTCAATTCCTTATTTTCAGTTATTTCTTCCTCATTTACAGGCTGTATACCAGTTCCCTCAGCACGATTTCCTCCGCCGAGTGCCTGATGTTGTTCATCTTCTGAACCCAGAGCATCTGGTTCTCTGCTTTGAGTTTTTCCGTCACTCCCTCCTGCTTCATCATCTGCCCGGTCAGCAGTTCCATCCTCTGCTCCGCCTGCTCCTGAATGGTCAGAAGATGCTCTTTCAGCTTTCCTTTCAGCAGAAGCCCGGTGTAAATCCCCTTCTTGTGTTCCTGTAAGTAATTCTTCCTCATCAGCCCGTATTTCGTGAGCGTCCCCTCCGGCTGCTCGTCCACCTGTAACATCGGTATCATGTAATCCCCGTTCTTCTCGTAGGTCAGATTCATCATTATTTCCCCTTTCCCCGGCATTTCCGGTCTGTGTGGTAGGTTGTACGTCCTCCATTTCGCTTTCACGCTTTAAAGCATTATAGCGTGTGTCAGAGGTATTTGCAAGTCCTTTTTGGGCAAAATTTCTCGCTGCTTCCTTTCCGGCGATTTCCCTGTCATACACCCCGATTGCTTTGCCAATCTCCATAAGCACAGGCTTGGATAAATCGGATATGCTGTCACCGATATGTGACAGGGTTTCTATTGTATTAAACTCATGGATATAGGGGAACTGGATTTCCTCTGCCAGCTCCGCATCTTCCATGCCGCACCGCTTTAAGACGGTGTAGGCGATGCTGTCCGCCAGTGTTTCCCGGACACGAACAGCAATATTCAGTTCGTCCAGTTCCTCCAGAAAACTTCCCTCTTTCAGATATTCCATATCCGAAGCAAGCTCCCCATAACAGTCCTGTGCAATCCGGGAAGCAATCTCCCTGATCCTGTCCGTAAACCCGGCTTCTTTGTCAGTATCCCCGTAAATCCCTTCCAGACGGTTCAGAACCGCTTCCTGATGTTCCTCCCGCATCTCCCAAAGCTGAGGGAAACGCCCGATGCGCCTTGCCTTATGCACGTCCGATATGTCAAAAACGTACCTCAGTCCGGTGTAGGGACTCCCTTCTTCGTCAAGAAGTGCAATCCCCTTTGCGCCCTTGTTTACCCAACAGTGCATTTTTTCATTCCATATCTCTATGGAAGCGCAGGCTGTGGCGTCCGGTCTTTGGGCATAGATAAGGAGCTGGTCTTTGAACGGGTATTTGTAGAGCCTTGATGCTGTGTTCAAATATTTCTTCCAGCTTTCTTCATTTCTCGTCACCCTCCTTGAAGTTTCTTCGGAGAGTATGGAAATTAAGTCATATTTTCTCATGGCAATCCTCCATTTCCTGTTTATTGTTTTTGGGCAATATAAAAGGTGGCTATGGTTCGTTCATAAGCCATTGCCACCAGTGACGGTAAACTTTATTCAATTTTTGTATGCTCCTTTCCTCGGATTTTTAATATAAGAAAAGCACCTAAGATTTCTCCTAAGTGCTACTCCAAATATAATATTCAATATAAAACAAACATCTTTATTGCTTAATGTATAAATCATATACCATTACATTAATCGTCAATGTATCTTTTGAATCAGACTCCTTAGAAAAAATACCTTGCCACTGGTTATGTTCAAGTCGAATGATATTTTTACACCTATCTGATGCGTTCAAAGCCTGATCTATGCTATCAAGCAGCGATTCAAAATCTTTATTTTCCTTATTAAAAATTATAAGTGATGTTTTTGTTTCTCTCCAAGTTGTATAACTGCATAGCTGGTCTATTGCTTCAACAAATTTTTTACTGCCATGCCAAATTTTACATTCAGCTACATATGCTGCCTTATTATCAAATGGAATATAGATGTCAGTTTTTCCAATTTTGTTAAAAGTTTCCCCTGAAGCTGTACCCTGATAATGTGTGTTCAAGTTTGATAAAATAATATCTCTCAATTCTTCTTCCAACAACTTACTAAAAGTACGAGCAGTTTTTTCCATAGATACACACGCTAATGAAATAATACTCTTTATATTTTCGTAATGCGCATCGGAAATCTCATAATTTTTCTCAGGCTCTTTCTTATTTGGAAAAGATATTTCTTTTTTCTTCTTTGCTTTTTTTAAAATAACAGGCTTTGTGTTGGGTGCATTAGCATTCAGCTTTAATGGCAATTCCAATCTTTCTCTCATTTGTAAATAATCATTTGCTTTTTGTAACCTTGTTTCCAAATATTTGTTTACAATATTTGACAAACCGTTATTATAGCTTCTCACTTCCTGATTTATCGTTTCTATTGTCTTAAAATATGTATCTATTTCACGCTGAAACCCCTTTTGAACAATCTCATTACTATTCTCACTTCTTTGCAATTCACTCTTTGCGTACTCCAGAGAAAATATAATTTTCCCATAATCATCGTCAGTTGGTGCTATTACTCTGTCAACTGGAAAACTTTGCCTATAAAAAGTTGACGGTCTTAAATCCAATAAATCTTTATCGCCATCAAAAGGAATTGTAAAAGTAATTTTATAGCCATCTAACATATGATACTGAGAACCAAATTCACTATATCCGGGGCGATAGAACTGATTATATCTTTGTAATTTTGTTTCGGTAAGCTCTTTCGTTATGTTTTCCGTAAATATCTGAATTTCTTCAATTTGATACTTTGCGAAATAATACTCTGTCAAATCCCCCAAATCGGTGTTACATATTTCTGTATTTGCCAAATTATTTATTTCATTTCTAATATTATCAGATATAGCCCTAAACCATGATGTTGTTTCCCCTTTTTCAAATAAGTTCATCTTTCATAATCTCCCTACTTCATAATAGCACAACCTTTCTCTAATTATATCCTTTAACCACATAAATCTCAACTACTTCTAAATAGACTGCAAAACACTTTTAAATGCTTTACAGTCTATTTTTATCAACTATATTAAATTTTCATTATTCATAAAAGCCATGTTCCTCAATGCCTTTTTCCAGAATGGTATGTATCAGTTCCTCCAGCTCCACACCGTTTATCTCGCTGACCACGATCAGCTTTGCAAGGGTATCTTTCTGTACGGATATGGCATACTGTTCCTCATCGGCACGAAGTTCATGGACGCAGATGCCAAGTCCGTCCGCAATCCTGCATACCACGCCAAGCTCCGGCTCCCTGATGCCCGCCAGAATATCCATGATTATCCTCTCCGGCACTCCCGACATTCTGGAAAGCTCGATAATGCTGATTTCTTCCTCTTTCATCACGTTTAATAACTTATCCCCGGTTGTAAACATCTTTCTTCCTCCCTTATTTCTTCTTCCCGCCAGAAGTTTTCTTTTTCGGAAACTCCATGACAAACTTAAACTGTACCCCGCTTTTTTCTGCCCCGTCTTTGGTGTAATGGTATTCTTCCATCCCACTCGGAATGATATAAGCATCATAGGGCTTGCCCGCCTTGCTCTTTAACCCTTTTAACAGGATTTTCTTTCCGGCAAGCATATCCTTCACCTGTGCATCGGTAAGGGCAGCACCCATTACCCGGCTCACGTTCATACCGCATTTTTTCACGCAGTAAGCGCCGAATTTTCCTTTTACCACCTGACCGCCGCAGTTCGGGCATACCCCAAGAGCCGCCTGCTCCTGTGCGAACATCTTTTTCTGTTCGTCACTGACCTCATGGTAGGTATGTATCAGTTCCGACACCATGTTTTCAATGTCCGCCATGAAGTCCTCCATAGGAAGCTCCCCTTTCGCTACCAGTGTCAGGGCATTTTCCCAATCGGCGGTAAGTTTCGGGGACTTCACCACATCCGGCAGCACCGTAATCAGCTTCATTCCGTCCTCTGTTGGTATGATCTGCTTCTTCTCACGCTTCACAAACCCGTCCCTGACTAACTTCTCAATGATGTCCGCCCTTGTCGCAGGCGTACCCAAGCCTTTTCGTTCCACGTCATCGCCCATATCTTCCGCCCCGGCACGTTCCATTGCCGATAATAATAAATCTTCCGTAAAGTGCTTCGGCGACGAAGTGAAATGCTCGCTGACTTTCGTCTGCACACCGTCAAATGCCTGTCCCTCCGACAGTTCCGGCAGCTTCTTTTCCTCTTTTTCTTCCTCCTGATTCCCGGAGATTTTAAAGGAACGCTTAAAGGCATCCTCAAAGGACTTCCACCCGTTATGCGTGACGGACTTCCCGGAAACCGCAAAAGTATGTCCATTGCAGGAAAACTCCGCCTTTACCGTTTCATACAGATGTTTCTCCCCGGTGGCGCATAACAGGCGGTTCGCAACCAAAGACAGGATTTTACGCTCCGTTTCCGGCAGTGCCGCAAGGTCAGCTTTCGCTATCTCCATTGTGGGGATAATGGCGTGGTGGTCTGTCACCTTTTTACTGTTCAGAATCCGCTTTATGTCTGGTCTGGAAACCTTGTTTTCCTCAAACATCAGGGAACTGAACACTGCTTCAATCACGCCCTCTGCGGTCTGCCCCATGTCATCGGATAAGAACTGGCTGTCCGTCCTCGGATATGTGGCTAACTTTTTCTCATAAAGGCTCTGTGTGTACTCTAAGGTCTGCTTTGCGGTAAATCCAAACAAGCGGTTCGCATCCCTCTGGAGCGTGGTAAGGTCATAGAGCTTCGGCGGCATAACCGTTTTTTCCTCTTTCACAACGGACGTGGTAAGAGCCTGCCCGTTTTGGCAACCCCCCGCAATCTCATCCGCTTCATTTTTATCATCAATACGCCCGGTGGCGGCATCCATCCCGTCCATCAGAATATGTGCCATGTAATATTTTTCCTTCTGGAAATTCATAATCTTTGCTTCCCGGTCTACTAACATCGCAAGGGTGGGTGTCTGCACCCGCCCCACCTTTAAAACCTTTCCGCCATATAAAACCGTAAACAGCCTTGTACCGTTGATGCCCACAAGCCAGTCCGCTTCCTGCCTGCACAGTGCGGAATGGTACAGGTTGTCATAATCGCTCCCCGGCTGTAAATTTTCAAGCCCTTCACGAATGGCGCTTTCCTCCATTGAGGAAATCCACAGGCGTTTGATCGGCTTGTCACAGCCTGCCATTTCATACACAAGGCGGAAGATAAGCTCTCCCTCCCGTCCGGCGTCAGTGGCGCAGATCGTAGCCGAAACGTCCTCCCTGTGCATCAACTGGAAAAGCACGTCATACTGCGCTTTCGTGTCCGGCTTCACCTCATACCGCCATGTTTCCGGCTTGACGGGCAGGCTCTCATACGTCCATTTTTTCCACTGCTCCCCGTAGCTTTCCGGCTGTGCCAGCTCCACCAGATTGGACCTATGTCAATACTTTGGACACAAAAAG
>BLLW01000013.1 GCA_011959285.1 Lachnospiraceae bacterium
AGCTTGTCCCATACCCGCCGCGCCAAAATACCCCTGCCAATCCCTTCCCTCACTCCAATACCAGGTAATTCCATGATATATAAAGATATTCCCAGCGGATGGAATCAGCTGGGAATATCTTTCTTTTTCTGATTAGTTGTTTTCATTTGCAAGCATGAATTTTAGGTCTTGTAGCAGGTTCTGATCCCTTCCTCCAGTCAATTCTATTGCCTGCCACATTCTTTCGAGTCCTTCCTTTTTCTGTCCCATTCGGTAAAGTGCCAGTGCATAGCCGCCAAGGGCGTAGGAATCTTTTTCGTCTGCTTTAAGTACTTTCTCGTTCGCTTCAAGGCAGAGCGCATAATTGCCGCACATAAATTCGCAGTAGCCTTTTTCTTTGCGTGCGTCTGTGTTTTCGGGATCAAGCTGGAGCACTTGTTTAAGTGCATATGCGGCTTCTTGGTATTCGCCTTGCCGCATGAGGGTGTCTGCAAGTTTAAATAGCGATTCTTTGTCTTTGCACAGCGTATACTTTTCTTCCATCTGTTTCAGGGAAAGGTGATAGGCGCAGTATTGGTTTTCGGAGTAAATATCTCCGTTCATGGTCAATCTGGTGTTGGGGCATCCGCCCAGGCATTTGCTGCCGTAAGTGCAGTTTCTGCAGGCGCCGGATAGTTTGTCTTTGGTCATTTCTCTGCGCCAGAGGAAATTATCTTCATCCTCCCAGATTTCCCGCAGTGTGCGCTGTCTGATATTGCCTTCTATGAATTCCTTGGAGCGGATGGAGGTGCAGCCTAAAATGTCTCCGTTTTGCAAGATGCCAAAGCCGCGGGTACCTGCGTTGCATCCATCCCAGGGGGCAATCAGATTTGTCTGGTAGGCAATCTTTTTGATTTCTATTTCCTTTTTGGTGTAGTAACCAATGCAGTCAGCCAGATAAATTGCAATTCTTCCTTCCTTTGCCGTGTCATAGGCGAAGTCGATGATATCCCTGATCTGTTCCGGTTCCAGTACCCAGTCGGGGCGTTCTTTAAGGTTTCCCATGGGAAGTCCCAGCTGCACCTGCCAGCTCTTGACCCCCATGCCAATCAGCTCTTCTTTTAACTCATGCAGGATATCGATATTCTGCTTGGTAATCGTCGTCACTGCACCGGTGTAGATGCCAAGTTCCTTCATGGTCTGAAAGGCGTTTCTGGCATGTTCAAAGGCGCCTTCTTTTCTGATTCTGTCATGGATTTCCGGCGTGCCGTCGATGCTGATGGCAACGGTTGAAATTCCCCTTTCCTTTAACTCCTGTGCCGTTTCTTTGCTAAGCAGCCAGCCGTTTGTGATGATGTTCACGGCTACGCCGGATGAGGAAAGACGTTCCACCAGCATCGGCACATCTCTTCTCGTAAGCGGCTCCCCTCCTGAAAGCGTGATCCATTTCAGCCCCAATTCTGCTATCTGATTGCAGAGATTCAGCGCTTCTTCCGTAGTAAGCTCATCCGCAAGGGGCTCTGCACAAGATGAGCCGCAATGACTGCACCGCATGTTACATCCCATGGTGACTTCCCAGACACAGGTAATCGGTTGGTATTTCATATTGGCTCCTCCTTAACGGCGCGGATAACGGGGTCTGGTAATAAACGGCTCACATTCATTGGACACGGATTGCGCGCCGCAGGGATATCCATACTTCATAACTGCATCCTGCGCTCCGCAAAAGTATCCGTACTTCATTCCCGCATCCTGCGCTCCGCAAAAGTATCCATACTTCATGCCTGCATCCTGTGCCCCGCAAGGATATCCATATGCTACCAGCGGATACCACTTGGCATCCGGAAAATCATAATCTGCCGCAGACTGTCTGCCAAATCTTTCATCCATATTTCTTCCGCTGAACACACCATAAGGCTTCTGCACCTGCGCCCTCTCCCAGGGCGGAAGAACACCGTATGGAATTGCGCTGTTTGTCTGGTTAAGCTCAAATCCATATATTTGATTTGCATTTTCGCTGTAAGCAACGAAATCCTCCGTGTTGCAGGGAATGATACTCAATTCCACTTTATATTCCCTTTCAATCCGTTTCGGCTCAAAGGTGCACGCCATAACAAAGGTAAGCTCCCCCTCCGCCTCTTCTGCCGATGACACGCCAAAATAAAACTTCTGCAGGGTAGGCAATACTGCCGGTCCTGCAGCGATCCTGTCTTCTCCTAACAGGATAATTCCCTCCGGCAGTCCTGCCAGGCACCAGCCATACCCTGAAGAGCCCAGCATTGACTGCAGTTCAATTGAAAATGTCTTTCCCTCTAATACTACCATTTTCTGTCCCATTTCGTTTCCTCCTTCCATACATTTGGGGTTTTCATATTACACTTTTATTATAGCAAAGCAATTCCCTCAAAAAAGGATGTGGCATCAAGAGGCGCTCTTTTGGCAACGAAATTCTATGCAGATTTTATTCCGTTCCGATACCCTTGTATAAAATTTTTCAGAGTTTCCAAATTCTACATCTATCTATACCAATTATGTCAAACTGTGTTTTTTGTTTTGTATATTCTGACAAAAATGGACCGGCACTTACAAAAAATTCCATTTTTTGCACGTCATAAAGTATAATTTAAAAGTAAGGGGGATTTTAAAATGAGAATTGCAATTATTGATGACTCAGCGGACGACGGAATAATTATTGCAAATTATCTTTATCAATATTTTCACGAAGCCTTCTGCCCCGAATCCGCTGTAATCGAGAAATTTGAAAGCGGCGAGCAGTTTATTGCGCATTTTGCAGAAGGTCTGTATGAACTGATTCTAATCGATTATTTCATGCATACAATGAACGGGCTGGACACAGCAAGAGCGATCCGCCAACTCGATTCTTTTGTCTCTATCATATTCATCACGGCAAGCAGGGACTATGCAATTGACTGCTACAAAGTCCGTGCCTCCGACTATATTGTCAAACCTGTGACCTATGCCCAAATAACAGAGACCATGTCGCTGATCAATATGAATATACTGCTGGAAAAGCAATACATCCAGGTCTCCTGCGGCAGGGAGCAGCTTAAAATCTTCTTAAAAGATATCATTTACTGCGACGCCTCCGGTCATTACGTCCAGATTCACGCCCGTGGATGCGCACTTTTGCGTTCCCGTATTTCCTTTGAAAAATTTATTAAATTCCTCCTGCCATACCCTCAATTTCTTTTGTGTTACCGGGGCTGCCTTGTCAATATGGATCATATGATCCGAATAGAGCATCTGGATTTCGTGACCATTGAAGGGGAGCACATTCCCATACGTCAGAAAGATTATGGGCGGCTGTCTCAGATTTATAACAACTATATTTTTGCAAAAGTCAGGAGCAATCAATCATGGAACCCATCAGAATTTTAAAAATTTTCTTATATGTATTGCTGGATCTGACTCCCTGCCTGATTCTGGCGCTGTCTCCCTTCCAGCGCCATTTCCGCTTTTCGTGCTTAAAAACTTATTTGACTATTCCTCTGCTGTTTTTGACGGTTTTCATTTGCAGGCTGTTTGCGGTTCAGGGGCTGCCTGCTGCCAAAGTCCTCACCATTTTATGGATTGGCGTATACCTTGTTCTGTATGCTGCCTGCCTGAAACTTCCTGTCCCCATATTGCTCTTTGTCCTGCTGACCATTTTAAATTACGGCAGCTTTAAGGCAATCGTCGTCAACGGCCTAAGTTATCTTTTACCCTTCTCTTCCATTGAACGTTATTCTTTTTTGTCCAGCATCCTATTGCTGGTTGTTTATTTGTTCACATTTCCCTTCATGTATCAGATGATGATTAAAAAAATCAGCCCTCTGACCGACGAGGCAGACAATAACAGATACTGGCGTTTTCTCTGGCTGGTTCCTGCCACCTTTTGCCTTTCTTATTATTACAATCTCTATGCCAACGGCGGGACTATGGCTTTTTCTTCCAAAGGCAGCAATGTATTCTTTGCCTTTTTGTACAATCTTGGCGCTCTTTTCGTCACCTTCCTGATTCTCCAGCTCCTCAAGGAATGTAATGACAAGCTGCTTCTGGAAAAGGAAAACCATCACCTCGCCCTGCAGTCCATTCGATATGAAAACCTGAATTGCCGTATAGAAGAAGCCCGGATTGCAAGGCATGATCTGCGGCAGCATTTATCTGTCATGCAGTCCTTTTTGCAAAGCAGGGATTATCAAAAACTTTCCGACTATATCCACGAATATAGTTCCACCCTCCCTTCAGATTCGCCTATTGTCTATTGCGATGATTATGCATTAAATGCTTTGATCGTCTATTACGAAAATATGGCAAAAGACCATCATATCCGCTTTGCGGCTGACATTGATTATCCGCCGGAAAACGGAATCCTATCTTCCGACGCCGTTATCCTATTCGGAAACCTTCTGGAAAATGCTTTGGAATCCTGTATACGGGCAGCTGTGACGGATCCTTTTATTTCCCTTCACATAAAGCCCATACATCGCATGATTATAGTTGCCCTGGATAACACCTGTACCCTGTGCCCTGTTCCCTGCAAAGATGGTTTTACATCGGCAAAAGAATCCCGCATGGGAATCGGCACAGTTTCTATCTGCAAAATTGCAGAAAAATACCGCGGCTCCGCACAATTTGAGCTTAAAGACAACGTTTTTTACAGCTCTGTGATGTTAAACCCATAAGCAAAAAGGAGGAATAAAAATGAAAACAGCATTACAAAAAGGAGACATGATTTTATTTTTTGCAGGAGACACTTGGCTGAGCAGGTCGATTTCCTACCTCACCAACGCAGAAGTGACCCATGCCTCCATGGTCTATTCAGAGGATTCCATCATAGAAATCCTCGCCGACGGTCCCCAGGTCAATAAGATCTCCCTTCAGGACAACGAACAGCAGGGGCATAAAGCTTATCTTATGCGCCATACGCCTGAACTTGACTTTGCGCCCCTCAAACAATCTGCAGATACATACCTACAGTCAGATACCTTTTATGACTTTCCCGGTCTGTATCTTCTGGGAGGACTTCTGATCTATCATAAGATCATCCCATCTCCCCAGGTTCTCAAATGCACAGAGCTGATTTTAGAAGCGGGCATCCTTATGCTTGACCGCTTTATTCACCAAAAACTTCTCCATCACACCGGCAAGCCCATGGTCTGCTCACAATTTATCTACCAGCTCTTTTACGACTGCGGAGGAGATTATCGAATTCCCATCATAAACGGATGCTTTTCCGAGGCAGGAACCGCCGATGCCTGCAGCCAGGGCGAACTATGCCTTGCCGACCTGTTAAAAGAAAATTCCTTGATAGAAAAGAAAAAAGCCACACCTTCCTTTTCTATCAAGGAAAAAGATTTGGATATTCCCACCTTAACAGAAGACCTGTCAAAAAAGCTTTATTTTGCTCTGTCTCAATCCGAACAGACATTATTTGACATGGATTCTCTGTCCTCTAATTCCCAGGAAACCGGCAAGGTTCTTTCCCTCGCACAACAGTTCCTCGATAAGGTAGGGCAATTGCAGACAAAGCTGGACTTGGATCTGCCCTTAGATGCCATGTTCGTCACCGTCGCCGACCTTGCCTATCATGCTCCCAGCCTAAAAAAAATCGACACCATTTACGTGAAACGACTGTAACTAATTTTTCCTTCTTTACATCCTCGCGCTGTCCACGTGGTCCTTAAACCACTGATAAGCCAGTTCCACACCCTCTTCAAGTTCTACCCTATGCTTCCATCCAAGCTCGTGAAGCTTATCCACATTGGTGAGCTTTCTCGGCGTTCCGTCCGGCATATCCTTATTCCATCTGATTTCCCCCTTATAGCCCACTGCCTTTTTCACGGTCTCGGCAAGTTCCCTGATGGTAACCTCTTTACCGGTTCCGATATTCACATGCTGTTCACCGCTGTAATTCTCAAGCAGAAATACACAGGCATCCGCCATATCATCCACATAAAGGAACTCTCTAAGGGGCGTGCCTGTTCCCCAGAGCTCCACCTGGGGCGCGTTACTTACCTTCGCCTCATGAAATTTACGAATCATTGCCGGCATTACATGAGACCCTTCAAGATCGTAGTTGTCATGAGGTCCATATAAATTTGTGGGCATACAGCTGATGAAGTCATCCCCATACTGCCTCTTATAGAATTTACACATCTCAAGTCCCGCTATCTTGGCAATCGCATAAGCCTCATTGGTCTCCTCCAGAGGTCCCGTCAAAAGCGCATCCTCGGGAATCGGCTGAGGCGCCATCTTGGGATAAATGCAGGTGCTCCCCAAAAACAGCAATTTCTTTACCTGATACTTGTGACAGCAGTCAATCACATTGCATTGAATCTGCATATTCTGATAAGCAAAATCAGCAGGGGCTGTGTTGTTAGCGTTGATGCCGCCCACCTTAGCTGCCGCTAAAACCACCACATCGGGCTTTTCGGATTCAAAGAACTCCCGTACCATCACCTGATCGGTCAAATCCAATTCCTTGTGCGTTCGCCCTATAATATTGGTATATCCCTTTTCCTTCAAGTTCCTTACAATTGCACTTCCTACCAGTCCTCTGTGACCAGCCACATAAATTTTATCCTTCTTTTCCATCACACAAACTCCTTCTTCCATTTAATAATTGTTATGGTCCATTTAACTATGGATGATATCCCTAAATCCATCTTCTATGGTATCCCCTAAAAAGATGTCTTCCGCCTTTTGAGGCGCTGAAGGGAAATCTCTATATCCCACACGGTCTCCGGAAACAGGATAATAGAAAGTGACTCCATGCAGCTCATAACTCATTGTCTCAAAGTTTTCGTAATCCTTCTGATAGATTAAATATCTGCCGGAAGCCCCTTTATAAACTTCTATGCCAAAAGCAGACAATTTATAAACCCCAAATACTGCCAGCAAAATAAAATATATCTTAAACCTGTCCAGATGGGGACTGATCTTCAAATACAGGTAACCCCACACAAGAACCGGCAGCAGCCACAAAAACACACATCCATACCGAATCAGCGGCGCACTGAAAAGCCAGAACAAAAAGCATACCGCAAGCGTCCCTGCTACATGGAGAAAATCTATCATATCCTTTTTCTTTTTCCAAATGGCATATACGGTTAAAAGCAGAAGCAGAATGACTCCGCCAAGCGCCATCGCCAGGAAAGCTTTATTGGTTGCATCAAGATTCCTGATCCATTCAGGCAGCCAATCCATAATAGGCTCCCCGTACCTTTCCACATCAGAAAATCCCCTTCCATATACCTGAATCTCTCTGGCATCATATTCCGCCATTCCCTTAGGAATCTTAAATGCAAAAGAAAAGAAATCCAGCGCTGTAAAAGGATAAATCAGCCATCCCGACAAGATCACATTCCTGACTAAAAAGGGAAGCACAGTCAGAACACCCAAACTCAAAAAGCGGAAAATATCTTTCCCTCTCTTTTCCCTTATCATCATAAACGCCGGCTTCAGCACCAGAAACAGAATCAGCGCACCGGAAAGCTTCACCGTAAGCACCACCACACCAAGCACGCCCAAAAAGGCGTAAGGCAGATAAAGCCTTTCCTTCCATTCCATCAGGTCCAGCCACCTGATTATAATAAAGAATACCAATAATACCATAAAGTAATCCGAAGCCGGCGATACCATTTCATCAAATATAATCAAAAGATAATACACAGCGGCAAGCCTTGCAAAATCCGAAATCCGCGGGCTTTTGATCCGTTCCCTGGTGAACGCTTCCATGCAGACCAGCGCAAGCAGAAATGCTAAAAAGCCTGCAGCGCAGTGATAAGACTGCCCTCCCAAAAACGCCATGCTGTAAAGCGCCGACAGGCAAAACGCCGCGCTGTTATAGGCAAGACGGCTGTGCAGATTGCCAAGCCCCGGTACAACTCCATATTCTTCTATCCACCGAATGCTCTGGGCATGATACAGACCTGTATCATAATGAATAATGCCCGTGGAAGTCCCATAGGCGAAAATCAAAAACAGCGCCAGGATCAAGACCGCCTTTATAGGCGAAATCGTCAATCTGCATGTCTGCAGTTCTTCCAAAAACTGCCTTTTTAAAGCCACAACGCACAAGATACAGATAAGGAGCAGTATCAAATTAGCCCAAAGCCCAACCTTCCAGAAAATACTGAAAAACTGGGCATAGACCGTGACTGCTCCTATACCTGCATATAGGTAACTGGTTTCTTTTCTGCACTGATATGCTTCTTTCCCTCTTAGGAGCCTGATACAGGCAAAGCCAATCACATAACAGGTAAACAGCATATACAGCCAAATGAGTATGACCGAAAACATCCGACTTTCCTCTTCTACTTTTGTATCCCTATCTTACTTCCTGCTTTCCCTATATTCGCTGCAGCTCATTCCAGTGATTTCCTTCATATCATTGTCCATCATCATGGCTACCAGACCTTCAAAATCCACCTTGCGCTTCCAACCCAACGCTTTTTCCGCCTTGGACGCATTGCCCCACAAAAATTCTACTTCCGCCGGACGGTAAAACTCAGGATTAACATCTACAAGCAGCTTGCCGGTATCCGCATCAAAACCTTTTTCATCCACACCTGTGCCTTCCCACTTGATTGAAATACCAAGTTCCTTAAATGCGGCTTCCACAAATTCTCTCACCGTATGCGTCTCATTGGTAGCGAGCACGTAATCATCCGGGCTGTCCTGCTGAAGCATCATCCACATACCTTCCACGTAGTCGCCTGCAAAACCCCAGTCACGCTTTGCGTTCATATTGCCTAAAGACAGCTTCTCCTGCTTACCGGCAATAATATTTGCAATGGCAAGGGTAATCTTTCTTGTGACAAAATTCTCTCCTCTTCTCGGAGATTCATGGTTGAACAAAATACCGTTGCAGGCGAACATGTTATAGGATTCCCTATAATTGACTGTAATCCAGTAGGAATACAGCTTTGCCACGCCGTAAGGGCTCTTGGGATAAAAAGGCGTATCCTCACTCTGGGGCGCCGTCTCGGGAAGTCCTCCGAACAGTTCCGATGTGGATGCCTGATAGTATCTGCAGTTTCCTCCGTTTACGCGAATCGCCTCAAGGAGTTTTAACGTGCTTACTCCAGTAGCTTCTGCCGTATATTCCGGCACGTCAAAAGATACCCCCACATGGGACTGGGCTGCCAGATTATATACTTCCGTGGGACGAATCTCACCAATCAGCCTCATCAGATTACTAGAATCTGTGGTGTCTGCATAATGGAGGAAAAATTTTACATTGTTATAATTTGAAGCTAAAATGTGGTCAATTCTCGCCGTATTGCTGATACTGTGCCTTCTGACAAGACCGTGCACTTCATATCCTTTCTCTAGCAGCAATTCTGCCAGATAGGAACCATCCTGCCCTGTAATACCTGTAATTAACGCTACCTTCTGCATATTGATCTCCTTTACCTTTTGATATTTATATACTCATAATAATGACTGCTATCACAATTCCTAATATTGCCCCCATGAGGACCTGCAGCGGGGTATGTCCCACAAATTCTTTTAATTTCGCTTCCGCGCTGATCTGTTTCCCCATGTTCATGAACACTTCCAGCATTTCATTCAATACCTGCCCCTGCTTTCCAGTCTCCCTGCGGACACCCATGGCATCATACATAACGATAATGGCAAGCATGACCGTTACGGCAAATTCAAATCCGCCGCCCCCATACTGAATTCCGGTAGCAGTTGCCAGCGCACACACAGTTGCCGAATGAGAGCTTGGCATACCGCCGCTTCCCACCATTCTTTCTGCTACCAGTTTCTTGGTGAGTATGAAATGGATCAGGGTCTTCAACACCTGAGCCACCATCCATCCGATGGCTGCAGAAACAAAAATTCTATTTTGAAGCAGTTGTTCAACAAAGTTCATCTTATACCAGTTCCTTCATGTAAACAGACAAAGCGTCATGCCAGTCTGCAAACTTATAATCTGTAGTCAGTTTAAACATATAATTTTCAAGAATCGAGTACGCAGGTCTGGGTGCCTTTGCGCCAAACTCTTCCGTTGTAATTGCTTCTACCCTGGTTGCCTTTCCTGCATATTTAAAAATTTCTTCTGCAAATTGTGCCCAGGAACAGCTTCCTTCGCAAGTTGCATGGAACAGACCATAGTTCTCTGTAAAGAGAAGATCTGCAATCGCTGCCGCCAGCTCCTTTGCACTGGTAGGACTTCCTACCTGATCACCTACTACCCTGACTTGGTCATTGCTTTCAGAAAGTCTGAGCATGGTCTTTACAAAATTTTTTCCATCTCCGTAGAGCCATGCTGTTCTCAAGATGAAATATCGGTCAGCAAAATCCTTTACCATATTCTCTCCGGCAAGCTTCGTTGCGCCGTATGCTCCCTGAGGATTCGGTTTGTCAAATTCTGTATATGGTTTATCTGCCTTACCGTCAAATATATAATCTGTAGAGATATGCACCATCTTTGCCCCTGTCTCAGAAGCGGCAATGCTTAAATTTCTTGGACCGATGGCATTGATGCGGTATGCCTTGTCCCATTCGTCCTCGCAAGCATCCACCCCCGTGTGGGCGGCACAGTTAATAATGGCATAGGGCTTTACTTCCCTCGCAAGTTCCATGACCTTATCAATATTGGTGATATCAAGTTCCGCCACATCCGTATTGATGAATTCAATATTATGATTTCCCATAAGTTCATGATTGATTGCACGTCCCAACTGTCCGTTACAACCTGTTACGATAATTTTGTCCATCACTTATATTTTCCTTTCACATTTTCTCAATGTCTGCTATTTATTTTACCCTTTAAATTCATTTTAGACAAGTAGTTCCCCGTCATTATTTATTGTGTTGACCATCCATTTTGTATATTCATCTGGATAAAAAAACTTTTCGTAATATTTTCTTAATATATTTGTATAGGTTTTTACACAATTTACTAGTGACTCTCGTTCTCTTATATGCTATAATAATAACCGTGTGATTTGATTACAATCACTCTTTATATGAATTGAAAGTGAGGAAACACAATGAAAAGATTACAAGTTCTTTTTCTTGTAGCCTTATCCTCATCTCTTTTATTGTTTGGTTGTGGAAAAGATTCTGAAGAAGCGTCAACCCCGATTGTTGAACCCATTATCGAGGCTCAACCTGGTGCACCCGAAGAGAATGAGACACAGGCTCAAGATCCGGAAGAAACGGAAACACCTCCCGCAGAGGGAATGGTAAGAAGCCGTCTTACTAACGAGTGGGTAGATGAAGATATTGCAAAGACCCGCCCTATTGCTGTAATGATTCCTAATTCAAAGACCGCCAGCCAATACGACATTTCAAAAGTATCAGTTCTTTATGAATGCAACGTAGAAGGCAGCATGACAAGACTTATGGGCGTATTTGAAGACTGGAGCGACGTAAAGAAGCTGGGTAACATCAGAAGCTGCCGTGACTACTACGTATACTGGGCTTTTGAATGGGATGCGATTTACATTCATTATGGCGGTCCTTTCTACATAGATGATATCATCGGAAGATCTGACACGCAGAATATCAACTGTATTGAATACGGCAATGCAACCTTCAGAGAATCTGCAAAGAATTCAACCGACAATGCATTTACCTCTACCGATAGAATCAAGGATGCTGCTTCTCATTACAATTATCCATTAGAATACAGAGACGGATATGCGGACGAGCATCATTATATGTTTGCTTCTGAAAAAGAACCCAATACCTTGGATCAGTATTCAGATGCAATCGCAGCTTCCAAAGTTGATATGTCCCCTGCTTACCCTGTCACAAACTGCTACTTTGTTTATAATGAAGCAACAGGCTTATACGACAGATTTCAGCATTTATCTGGTGACAGCGATGGTCCTCACGTTGACTTGGCAAATAATGAGCAGCTTTCTTTTAAGAACCTGCTGATTCAAAACACATACTATGAAGTTAGAGACCAAAAAGGCTACCTTGCCTTCCAGTGCCATGACACCACCCGCGACGGCTGGTTCTTCACCAACGGCAAAGGCATCCACGTAACATGGGAAAAGACTTCCGACTATGGTGCTACCAGATACTACGATGACGCTGGAAACGAAATCAAGCTGAACACCGGAAAAACTATGGTCTGCATCCTAGAAGACGGTGACACCTTCACAGTAGACGGAAAGACAATCGAAGCTGATTAATTTAAAAGCATCATATACAATAATTTTATATAATTTTAAAATCCTCCGGAAATTCCGGAGGATTTTTTACATGTTATTTTTCTCCCAGTCCCATTCTATTGACTGCTGAGAAAATGGCACGCACTGATGCCCGGGTAATATTGGAGCTGACACCCACACCATAAGTTACGTTACCGCTGTCCGCATCCAGTAAATGAATATAGGCCGCTGCCTGGGAATTAGATCCGCTCTGCAATGCATGCTCTTCATAATCTAAAATCTTGATCCTGGTATCAAGTTCCTGCTGCAATCCTCTCTGTACGGCATCGATGGGTCCGTTTCCGACCGCTTCAAACCGCTTTTCAATTCCTGCGTCTGTATAAGTCACAAATACCCGTGTATCAAACTCTGACTGCACCTCATCGCTCAAATCATCTACCCGAAGTTTGCGGAAATGAATGGGCTCTTTCTTTTCTAAGTATTCTCTGCGAAATGCCTGCATAATCTCATCCGGCGATACCTCTCCCTGTTTTTCGGAAATCGCCTGAATCACGTTTGCAAATTCCCTGTGCATTCCCTTCGGCAGCTTGAATCCAAAATAGGTATCCATGACAAAAGCTACGCCACCCTTCCCCGACTGGGAATTGATCCGGACAATGGGTTCATACTCTCTTCCAATATCTGACGGATCGATTGGAAGATACGGCACCTGCCAATACGCATTTCCTCTCTCCTTCATTGCCTTCACACCCTTATTGATGGCATCCTGATGAGAACCTGAAAAAGCTGTGAACACCAGCTTACCCGCATATGGATGTCTTGGATGAATGGGAATCTTACAGCATCTCTCATAAATTTCAATGCTCTCATTGACTTTTTCTATATGAAGATCTGGGTTGATTCCCTGTGAAAACATGTTGTAGGCAATGTTCAGCACATCCACATTTCCGGTTCTCTCTCCATTTCCAAACAAAGTTCCCTCTACCCGTTCTGCGCCCGCAAGTATTGCCAGTTCCGCCGATGCCACTCCGGTGCCTCTGTCATTATGAGGATGCACACTCAAAATGATACTCTCCCTATCCTTAAAATGTAAATTCATCCACTCTATCTGATCTGCATATACATTAGGCGTGTTCATTTCCACTGTAGAGGGAAGGTTGATTATAATAGGATTATCCTTTGTAGGTTCCCATGCCTGCTGTACTGCAGTACAGATTTCAAGAGCAAAATCCAGTTCTGTACCTGTGAAACTTTCGGGCGAATACTCTAAAATAATCTTTCCGGGAAATTTTGCCGCGCGTTCCTTTACCATCAATGTTCCCTTAACAGCAATGTCTATAATCTCTTGCCGGGTCATACCAAATACTACATCTCTTTGCAAGGTAGAGGTAGAATTATAGATATGCACGATAGCTTCCTTACATCCTTCTATGGATGCAAAAGTACGATCAATCAATTCCTCACGGCACTGGGTCAATACCTGTACCCGTACATCATCTGGTATCATCTTTCTCTCAACTAACTGGCGCAAAAAATCATACTCGATCTGACTTGCCGCCGGAAATCCAATCTCAATCTCCTTGAACCCAAGTTTAATCAAATATTGAAACATTTCTATTTTTTCACTGACCACCATTGGATCTATGAGCGCCTGATTGCCATCCCTTAAATCCACACTACACCAGATAGGCGCCTTTTCAATTTCTTTACTCGGCCATTTCCTTTCTGGGTAATTCACCACCGGGTTCTTTTTATACCGCTTATAATTCAGCATTTTCCTTCCTCCAATAAAAATCTGCATCTATTATTCCGCTAAATAATAGAAAGCCGATCCAAGTAGAAACGGACCGGCTTGATTTACATATACTCCTCTTGCATTTTCAGGTTTATTCACCTAAACCGTTTTCAATTGCTTTTACCAGAGTTTGAAGCGCCTCCACTTCATCCTCTCCCTCACAGACGAATTCAATTTCATCACCACACTTGACGCAGGCACCCAATACGCTTAATACGCTTTTTGCATTTGCAGTGTTATCTCTAAATGTAAAAGTAATCAACGATTTAAACTGCATTGCCTCCTTACATAAGATGCCGGCTGGTCTTAAGTGAAGACCTGTTGGGTTCTTAATGACCACCTTTTGGCTTACCATACCATTTCCCTCCAATTTCCTGCCTGATACTCCCGTCAGAATCCCTCTTTCATTACTATAACATTTTTTGGAATCTTTCTCAAGTACCAGTTACAGCTGCCTACAGCATGATATTCTGAATCAGTTCCGCCAGCTGCCTCGCATCCTCTTCTATCATCTTTTGATCTTTTCCTTCAATCATAACACGGACAAGCGGTTCCGTTCCTGAAGGGCGAATCAAGACTCTTCCCTCACCTGCAAATTTATCATTCAATTTACCAATCGCCTCTGCAACCTCAGGATACTCCATATATCTTTCTTTTTTGTGATTCGGCACCTTTGCATTGACAAGCGCCTGAGGAAGCACCTCCATGACCGCTGCCAGTTCTGACAAAGGCTTACCCGTTTCAACCATGACCTTTAAGAGATGAAGCGCGCTTAGAAGCCCGTCTCCTGTAGTATTTTCTTTCAAGAAGATAATATGACCGGACTGTTCTCCTCCAAGGCTGGCATCAATCTCTTTCATTCTTTCAAGAACATACCTGTCACCGACTTTTGTCTGCTCCATTTTGATTCCGTTCTTTTCAGCCATAAGGAAAAATCCCAGATTACTCATAACAGTAGCCACAATCGTATCGTTGGTGAGTTCTCCATTTTCTTTCATGTGATTGCCCACGATAGCCATAATCTGGTCACCATCCACCACATTTCCCTGTTCATCAACGGCAAGCAGTCTATCGGCGTCTCCGTCGAAGGCAAGACCTACATTTGCCTTTTCGTAAACCACTCTTGCTTTCAATTCCTCCATGTGGGTAGAGCCGCAGTTGGCATTGATATTGGTGCCATCCGGCATATTATGGATTGCCACGATATTTCCGCCAAGCTCTTTAAGCGCCTCAACAGAGGTATAGTAAGAGGCTCCCTCTGCGCAGTCCACTACGATTTTAAGCCCTGACAGATCAATGTTAACTGCCTGAATGGAATGATTGATATATTCTTCCCTCGCATCTGTTCGATATTTAATTTTTCCAACATTTGAACCAATTGGAAATTTAATACCGTTCATATCACTTTTAATAATTGCTTCAATCTCATCTTCCAGCGCATCCGGCAGTTTATATCCATTGCCATCAAAAAATTTAATACCATTAAACTCTACCGGATTGTGAGAAGCAGAAATAACAACACCTGCATCCACCTTATACTTTCTTGTAAGATATGCCACTGCAGGAGTGGGAATTACACCTACATAAACAGCGTTTGCCCCTACCGAACAAATTCCTGCCATCAGCGCATTGGCAAGCATATCCCCTGATATTCTTGTATCGCACCCTACCATAATCGTAGGCTTATGCATATTCTCTTTTGTAAGAACATATGCGCCTGCCTGCCCAAGCTGCATTGCAAGAAGCGGTGTCAATTCATCGTTTGCCACTCCTCTAACGCCATCTGTACCAAATAGTCTTCCCATATTAATCCCTGTTTCCTTTCTCTATTCTTCCTCTTTTTCTGAAATATGCAGCGAGACCTTTACCGGTTCAAGCAAAGCCACTCCACTAGGCAGCCCAAAATCAACATTCACCGTGTAGTAACCTTCCTCCGGCATCTCCATTCCTTCCTGCTGCATCCACTTTTGTATGTCAATCACACCGGATATACTGCCTGCCTGTAATCCAGCTACATCTCTAGAGAGACCGATTGCTTCAATCACAAAGCTTTCCTCCAGACCTGCAATAGCAGCGTTGTATCCTTCAGGAACATTAATCACCCTGACTTTTTCTTCCCTGATTTCCAGTTTCTTGGAAACCTCAGGTTCAATGCGTACCGTAACAGTCTTTACTGCATCTTCAGAATTTGCCAGATAAAGATTATCCGGCAGATATTGGCGAATATCTATTTCTGCCGTGTAATCCTCTGTCTGATCTGTAATGTCTAATACCTCCGCAGGTATTTCAACATTCGTTACCCCTCTGATTACATTAGATTTACCTGCTATGACAATCATGCCGCCATTTCCTTCAATCTCACCGGTTGCTCTAAAGCCTGGCGCCGGTTCCCCGCTAATACTGAAATTAACCGGCACAGAAGCCTTCTGAAGGATACTTACCTTTACCCCTACCGATTTGATATTCTGGGTAATATTTGCATTACTGACTTCGTTGTCCTCTGCATCATACAGTTTAATCTCCGCATTCGTCACAATGTCGCTGGTCATTCCACTGACATTGACATCCGCAGAAGCGCGCACCACCTGATCGATCACTGACTGCGGTCCAGAAATTCTGACCAGATTTTGATCTGTCGTCACTTCTCCTATCAAGTACCCGTCTTCTACCTTTCCGGAAGTAGTCGCCCTAAGAGTCAGCGCTTTACTTCTCTTATCTTCTATATTGAGTTTTACAGTATCTGTACTGCCTGTAATACTGCTTATCTTACTAGCATATAGATTCGTCGTGAGCTTAATGGAAATCGTATCAAGGCTGCTTAATTCCCTGACATCCGCCGTTGCAATAATATTCTCCTCTTTCAGTTCCTTATGGACAGAACGCGGCGCCCTGATCAACACCCTGCTGATCATGTCACTGCCCTCTAATACTTCATACACCTGACCGGAATCTGTAATCAACTCTACATTTAAAAGCTTTACCGGTATATTATTATAAGAATGGGCTTCTGTCGGGTCATTGACACTGGTCACTACGAGCCATAATACGACTGCAAGAAAAACAGATCCAAGTTTCAAACCCATATTTTTCATCAGCTTATTTCTCACCTTTAGACCGTCCCTTCCACAGAATTCTCTTCCGGTTTTCTTCCTCCGGCTTGTTCTGTATTGTTCTGAGTTTCTCCTTCAGGGTATCGCTATTTAAACCACGTTCCAGATTTCCACCGTATGCCACACTTATTTTGCCGGTCTCCTCAGACACGATAACCGTCAGAGAATCCGTCACTTCCGAAATGCCCACTCCAGCTCTGTGTCTGGTCCCCAAATCCTTGCTGAGCCGCATATTGTCTGACAAGGGCAGGTAACATGTAGCAGATATGATTCTGTTTCCTCTGACAATGACAGCCCCGTCATGCAGAGGCGTATTATGTTCAAAAATATTGATAAGCAGCTGGCTGGTAACAATGCCATCCACATCAATCCCCGTTCTTTCGTATTCTGTAAGTCTCTGATCCTGCTCAACGACAATAAGGGCACCGGTTTTCACCTTGCCCATCTCCACGCATGCTTTTGCGATTTCATTGATTGTCTTATCTGAAAATCTGCCCTCTCCAAATGTTTTTCCCAATTCAAAAGGAATAATGGCACTGATAATATTTTTTCTCCCAAGTTCCTCCACTGCTTTTCTGAGCTCTGGCTGCAAAATCACGATTATCGCTGTCACTGCAACGCCAAACATATTCTGCACAATCCATAGAATCGTGTTCATCTCAAAATATGCTGCAATCAATATAAATACCGCAATTACGAGAATCCCTTTCAGCAGTGACCATGCTTTTGTATTTTTAATCCATACTAATATATGGTACAGAAGAAAGGAGATAATAATTATCTCTGCAATATCAGTCCATCTGATTCCTGATACCCGTGACAGGTATGTTTCCACAAGCTCTAATCCACGTGCCATTTAGCTATTCTATCCTTTTTATTTTTTAGATTGACCGCCGGAATATTTCTTTTTGGAAGAATTGATTCTTTTAATCGTTTTAGATGGTGTTGCAACCGTAATTTTGGGAACGGCTTTAACATAGTAATAATATTCATCATCTTCGAACTGTACCTTTTCCGTCCGGCTGTAATCCACATAAAAAGCAAAAAACTCAACTGCTTTTGCAATCAATACAGAAAAGGCTGTTCCAATTATAATCCCGGCAATAGATACATTTGTATCAAACATCAACTCACCCACCAGCAGAATCATCACATCTGCCAGCGCCCCGGCAATAATTGCAATTGTCCAAGCATGATCAATCGCCATTCTCCTGACCACATAGACAATCATAATCGTCACTGCAAAGGCTGCAATGGTGAGTACCATCTGTTTGTTATCGATCAGCCCATCGATAATAAATCTAAATTTTGTTGCTATATCCTCTGCGTCCATTGCTGACAAAGCTGTCGCATTGTCAGCGACAAAGCCAATTGTATAGCTGACCATAACGCCGCATCCCACAGAAACTGCACTTGACGGTGTCCCCAAAAGACCTAGGGCAAGAGGCATTACATATGGAATCTTAAGGATAAAGCACATAGGCGTCAGCAAAACCACCAATGTATCTTTAGGTGAAAACCTGAAATAAAGCAGAAACATCACCACGAAAAGAATCAGTGTTACAGCTGCGCACTCCAGTGACAGGGCATACAAATGAAGAATTGTAAATGCCGCCGCCACAAAAATGATAAAATTTGCAGGCATAAAAGAGCACATCAATGCTACAATAAGCACGATAGATATGCTGTCAAGCTTCTGCATATAGCCAATCTTGCCATTGATCATCATCAGCGCTGCAAGCGCCAGAATCAGCTTCATCAACGGTTTTAAATATACATCATATTTACTAATAAAACTTTTAATATACTGTTTTGCAACAAGTAAGGTTGTCATATGGTCTTCCTCATTATTTATCATACATACTCGATAATTTTTTCAGATTGTTATAGTAGTGCTTTAAGCTGCTTTTCGCTTTGCTGTACTTGACATTGCACAAAATATAAGAAATGACTCCATATCCTCCCACTGTGCACAAATACAATATGACGATGCTCTTTCCATACTCCAGCAGATCCATCTTATATACATCCTGCATCAGCTGTTCAAAATTATAGAAAGCATACACTGCAAACAATGCAAAAAAAGAAATCGTAGCTGCAATCACTGACTTTAAAACCTGAAATCCAATATAATCGCCTCTAAAGTAGTTGACGATCCGAATATTTTTCTTTCCTTCATTGGATTCATAGGATGCCAGCTTGGTCATAAGGATGACCTTTTCTTCATTTATCATATCTTTGTACCTTCCAGCAGTCATGGCATGCATATGCACGCCATGACCTGTTTTTTAAAGAAAACGCATCTTATCACGTTCACTCTTTTTAGGAAGCGGTTTGCTCTCCGCTACCTTCGGTCTGTCCCTGCCTATGGCATGATTAAATTCATTGCTCATGTCCCGCTTACAACTTTCGCAGAAACGTCCCGATTTAATCATTGTCCCACAACCTTCGCAAGGCAGTCTGATAGGCGAATCATCTGCAAACTGAAGGCGCTCCTCTCTGATCCATTGACGAATCTGTGACGGATCCACTTCACATTCACTAGATACTTCTGTAATATCAGCACCCGGATTGTCCTGAACGTATTTCTTTACTTCCTGGAATTTTTCTTCCAGATCTTCCTTACAGCGCGGGCATACAATGGGTCCCATAACATAGTTAAATACTCTGCCACACTTTCTACAATTACGTACATTCATAACCCCTACCTCCTGTATTCGTCGCTTTGGTCTTAAATTCCTCTTCCTACCGTCAATGTCATAAAGTATACATCTGAGATACCTGCCTGATGCAGGACCTCCGACATTGCATCGATTGTACTTCCCGTAGTATAGATATCATCTATAATTACAATCGTACTTAATTTTACATCATTTTGGCGGATTTTAAAAGCCCTTTTCAAATTATTTTGCCTTTCTGAATGACTTAAGTCCTTAAGTGGAGCTGTTTGCTTTGGTCTATAGATTAAAGAATTGTTCACAGGAACCCCACAAAGACTTGATAGATGCCTTGCAACCAGCTCTGCCTGGTTATATCCACGCTTCCTTTTTCTGGCGGCATGAATTGGAACTGGTACCAATGCATCTGGTTGTACCATGGATAACCAGCCTGCCTTCCTTTCATACAATTCTCTTCCGTAAAAATCTGCATATTCCATTCTGCCAGCATATTTAAAGCGAAATATGGAATCTGCCATACTTCCATAATCATATAAAGCGCTCCCCTGTATATACAAATGCCTATTTTTTTTACAGTCTTCACAGTATTCCTGTTCTTCGTGCTGCAGCTGCTTTCCGCATTTCAAGCAGAAAGGCTCTTGGACATACAAAATCTTGTCCCTGCATCTCCTGCACACAGCTTTCCCCTCCTGACCCGCGATTTCGTCACATACCACGCACCGCTTGGGAAAAAGCAGATCAAGTACCCTTTCTCTTATTGCCATTGAACCTCCCTATTCTCTATTTCTTTAATTCTATCACATAAACTTGTATAGCGTTCATGCTGCTTTTCATTTTGGATCATCTCAAATACGGTCTGTCTGCTGCCGAGAATGGTAACACATTTTCTGGCGCGAGTCACAGCAGTGTACAAAAGATTTCTGTTAAATAACATTCTGGGACCAGCTAAAAGAGGAAGAATAACTGCAGGATATTCGCTTCCCTGGGATTTATGTATGGTGACCGCATAGGCAAGTTCAATTTCATCCAGCCCCCCAAAAGGATATTCAACCCTTTTATGTTCATCATACTCTACCGTAAGAAGCTGGGCAGAATCATCAATTCCAACCACAATACCCATATCTCCGTTAAATACACCCATCCCTTTATCTATCGGTATGCCGTATCTGCTTACGATTTCCCATGAGATCTGATAATTATTCTTAATCTGCATTACCTTGTCTCCCTCCCGGAATAACCTCTCACCCAGTGCGTATTCCTTTTTTGCAGGAGACGGAGGGTTCAGATACTTCTGAAGAATACCGTTTAAAACCTCTACGCCAAGATTGCCTTTTCGCATGGGCGTAAGCACCTGAATATCATATGGCTCCGCATCCACGTAAGGCGGAAGCTTCTCCCTGATCAGCTGGATCATATGCTTATAGATTACATTTACATCTCCTCTTTCCAGAAAGAAAAAATCCCTGCTCTTATTATTCAGTGCAATATCCTCTCCCCGGTTTATCTTGTGTGCGTTGACAACAATATCACTCTCCCCTGCCTGCCGGAAAATTTTTTTCAAAATGACTACTGGAAACACATTACTTTTAATAAGATCCTGTAAAATCTGCCCAGGTCCTACACTTGGCAGCTGGTCCACGTCTCCTACCATAATCAGCCTCGTCCCCACGCTGACTGCAGAAAGCAATGCTTTAAACAGATGAATATCTACCATAGACATTTCATCAATAATAATTACATCTGCTTCTAGTGGATTTTCCTCGTTCCGCTCAAACTGGGTATGTTTCCCCTCCTCTATCATCCCCCCATTAATCTCAAGCAGCCTGTGAATCGTCCGGGCTTCATACCCGGTAGCCTCCGTCATTCGTTTTGCCGCCCTGCCCGTAGGCGCTGCTAAAAGGATGTCCATCCCTTCTATTTCAAAGTACCTTATAATTGTATTGATGGTAGTCGTTTTACCCGTTCCCGGACCTCCTGATAAAATCATAAGACCTGACTTTACGCTTTGAAGCACTGCCTGCCTTTGCAGTTCATCCAGTTCCAGTCCCTGTTCTTCTTCCATGGCATGTAAAAGCGCCTTCACCTTCTCCTCCTGTGCTGGAAGTAATTCTTCCGTCATGCTCACATTAAGATCATGAAGCATCCGCGCACAGCTTAATTCCGCATAATAGAAAGAAGATGCATAAACTCTTTTTTCCCCCTCGTTTAACTTGATTACAATTTTCTTATCCATGGCAAGATTCGCCAGCTGTGGATCAATCATTTCCGGCGTAAGACGAAGCAATTCTGCGGTTCTCTGCTTAAGCAAATCTGCCGGGAGATACAGATGCCCTTCTCCTGTTGCCTGTAGCAGCGTATATAGCACCCCGCTTCGTATGCGAAAATCAGAATCGGTGTGAATACCTATTTTCCCGGCAATTTCATCTGCAATCCGAAAACCCACGCCCTCAATGTCCTCGGCAAGTTTATAAGGATTTTCTCTCATCACCCCATACAGATTCATACCATATTGACGGTAAATCTTAATCGCCAGCGTATTAGATATGCCATATTGCTGCAAAAAGACAAAAGCTTCCCGCATATCCTTTTTTTCCGTCATCTGCAGCGCAATTTCCTGCGCCTTTCGTTCGCTTATTCCCTTCACCTCAGCAAGCCGCTCCGGTTCTTCCTCCATCACTCGGAAAGTATCCTTTCCAAACTTTTTGATGATCCGTGCCGCCATTGCCTCCCCAATACCTTTTATAGCCCCCGAGGCAAGATAACGCTCCATACTGACCACATCATCAGGCGCTGTCACCTGAAAGCTCTCCACCTTGAGCTGATGTCCATACATAGGATGTTCAACAAAACTTCCTCTAAGTCTTAAAGTCTCTCCGACTTCTACAGACTGAAAATTTCCAACACAGACCAGCTCATCACCATCAACAATCAGCGACATGACTGCATACCCATTTTCCTTATTCTGATAGATAATGTGCTCCACATACCCGGTAACTGTTTCCAAGAAAAATCCTCCCATCGATAAAAAGGCTGCCCAAACAAGACGGAAATCCGTCTCATTCCAGCAGCCTTTATTTCTTTTACTTCTCTTTATAAATTATAATTCCGCTTCATCTGCTCATACAAAGTCTCTGCAAGACCAAGTCCCTGCAGCTCCGTAGAGGTTGACGCCAATTCCTGAATCGCATTATCGCCAAAATAATCCACCAAATTATTGTTGGGATTACTGCCTTGGTCAGCCTTAAAGCAATCTACCGTTTTCTCCATCTCCTTAAATACCTGCTCAAGGAAATACGCCTCAAACTGCTTACACGCGCTGAGCAGTTCATCCTCTGAAGCTTGAGAATAATCTGTTCCACTAATCGTTTCTTTTAATTTTGTCTCTGCAGTGCTTTGATTCTGCAGATAATCTGTATACAAAGAAGAAACTCCACCAATTTCCATCTGTATGTATCCTTTCTATTATTTATATTTTACAGCTGCAATCTTCATTTCAGCTTATCTTAACGCTTTAAATTATTTGCTGTCTGCATCATTTCATCTGTGGTGGTGATTGCCTTGGAATTCATCTCATAAGCACGCTGTGCCACAATCAAATTTACCATTTCATCTGCAACCTGAACATTAGATCCTTCCAGATAATTCTGAACCATTCTACTCTTTACCACATTGTTGTTGGTTGCTTCATTCAATGCCTCGCCGCTTGCTGCAGAAACCTGCCATAAGGTGTCGCCCTTTCTCACAAGCCCGCCTGGATTGTTGAACTGGTACATTCCTATAGTAACTCCTAAAGACTGAGGTGTCCCATTAGCATCGGGATAATGAAGAGTTCCATCCTTACTGATAGTGATCCTGCTAGTTACGCGGTTTGCATCCAGTGTAATGGTTGTTCCTGTAGAACTCAAAACAGGAAGACCATCCTGATTCGTCAAAATCATAGTGCCATTCCCATTGGTTGCCCATGTAAAATCACCATTACGGGTATAATTTGTCTCTCCGTCTGCGCCGCGGATTGCAAAATATCCTGCTCCTTCTATTGCAAATGAAGTATCACTATTAGAAGATAAAAGGCTTCCTTGTGTAAATATAGAATTAATAGATGAATTCCTTACGCCTAAGCCCACCTGAGAACTGGTCGGCTTGGGATCCCCGTTGGCTGTAGTGGTAGCAGTCTGCAAGGTCTGGTAAAGCAGTGATTTAAATTGTGCTACCTGTGACTTATATCCTACCGTATTTACATTTGATAAATTATTTGCTATCGTGTCTACATTTGTCTGCTGGGCATTCATACCTGTTGCCGCAGTCCATAAACTCCTAACCATATGCTGCCTCCTTAAATTCTACCAAGCTGGTTTGCTGCAATATCCAATGTGCTGTCATATGTTGTGATAACCTTCTGGTTACTCTCATATGCACGGGAAACCGTAATCATATTAACCATTTCCGTTACCACCGATATGTTAGATGTTTCCAAATACCCTGAACGAATCTCTGCTGCCGCTTCTTTCTCCTGCGCGCCTTCTATGGGTTGGAAGTAATTCTCTCCATAGCGTTCTAGATAATCATAATCTTCAAAATCCGTCACCTGAATGGTCGCAACCACTTTTCCATCCTGGATAATCTGTCCGCTGCTGTTAATTTCCGCCGGCAGAAGCTGATTGATTTCAATATAAGAACCATTTTCATCCAGTACAGGATCACCGTCTCTGGTAACAAGGCGTCCGTCCTCTGTCAACGTAAAATCGCCGTCTCTGGTATATTTTACGGAAGTCTCCCCCGATTTGCTCGTAAACTCCACTGCAAAGAATCCTGCATCCGTCAATGCCAAGTCATAAGCATTCCCCGTGGATTTAATCGGTCCTTGAGAAAAGTCCGTATACCCTTCTCCTATCTTCACACCCGGATGATTAACGCCAAGTCTCCTGGCAAGATGCGTATTTTCTGAAGAATCTTTAATCTTATATGCCAAAATCGCATCAAATGCCTGACTCGTAGCTCCTTCCTTTTTAAATCCGTTGGTATCTGCATTTGCCAGATTGTTGGTAAGCACATCCATTCTGTGCTGTTCATTCAACATGCCTGTATAGGCCGTATACAAACCCTTAACCATAAATCACCTTTCCGTCTAAGCCGCCTGTCTGTTAGGCGCTGACTATTAATCTTCTCTATAACCGGCAAGAAATTCCACATATTTGCCTGTACCGATCGCTACTGCCGTCATGGGATCTTCAGCAGTCATGGTATTAATCCCTGTCTTTTCTGCAATCAGATCCTCCAGCCCTCTCAAAAGGCTTCCACCTCCTGTAAGGACAATTCCTCTGTCAGCAATATCTGCCGCCAATTCCGGCGGTGTCTTTTCAAGTACACTATGAATCGTCTCGATAATCTGCGCCGTGGTTTCTTTAAGCGCTTCTTCCGTCTCTTCTGAAGAAACTTTCAATGTTTTTGGAAGACCTGTAACTAAGTTACGTCCTCTCACATCCATATAATCCACTTCGGTACGCTTGAACGCAGATCCAATCTTTATCTTAATATCCTCCGCTGTTCTTTCACCGATCAGCAGATTATGTTTCTTTCTCATATAGCGAACCAGGGCTTCGTCAAAATCGTCACCTGCAATTTTAATGGAAGCGCTAACGACAGTCCCTCCTAAAGAAATGACAGCAATGTCAGAAGTGCCGCCACCGATATCGACAATCATATTCCCGCAGGGTTTTGAAATGTCAATGCCAGCCCCTATTGCCGCTGCAATGGGTTCTTCAATAATAGATACCTCTCTTGCCCCTGCCTGAAGTGTGGCATCTTCAACCGCTTTTTTTTCAACTTCGGTAACACCGCTGGGTACACAGACAGCAATCCTGGGTTTTCGGAACGTCTTCTTTCCCAGCGCCTTCTGAATAAAATACTTCATCATCTGTTCCGTTACCTTGTAGTCAGAAATAACACCCTGACGCAAAGGGCGGACAGCTACAATGTTGCCAGGCGTTCTTCCCAGCATCAGCCTCGCATCCTCACCAATTGCCTTAATGCGGTTCGTATCTCTATCAAAAGCTACAACTGAGGGCTCCTTTAGGACTACGCCTCTCCCTCTGATGTAGACCAATATACTAGCGGTTCCCAAATCGATTCCGATATCTGTGTACTGCATTGCGTTGTACCCCTTTCTATATTTAAATCAAATCAACTAAAATCAGACGCATATGCAGTTATTATAACCCATACAGATTTTTTTTCAAATAGATTTAACAAAAAATTTATAAAAATGGATACAGCATGTAAAACGGCTCCATCCGTTTCCTATGCTGCATCCATGCTCTAGAATGTTTATCGGTATTTCTCTTTATTTTCTTTATACTTTTTCAACATTTTTTTCACATACTGTCCGGTATAGGAATTTGGCGTCTCGGCAACCTCCTCCGGCGTTCCCGATATCACCACTTCTCCTCCTCTGTCGCCTCCGTCCGGTCCCATATCGATAATATAATCGGCCGTCTTGATAACATCAAGATTATGCTCGATTACCACCACCGTATTACCGCCGTCCGCAAGCCTGTGCAAAATCTCAACAAGTTTATGCACATCAGCAAAATGAAGACCCGTAGTAGGTTCATCCAAAATATAAATGGTATTTCCCGTACTGCGTTTGCTCAGTTCTGTGGCAAGCTTAATTCTCTGTGCCTCTCCTCCCGATAAGGTGGTGGAAGGCTGTCCCAGCTTCACATAAGAGAGTCCTACATCATTCAAGGTTTCTATCTTTCTCCGGATAGAGGGCAGATTTTCAAAAAACGGCACTGCCTCCTCCACCGTCATATCAAGAACATCATAAATATTCTTGCCCTTATATTTAACTTCAAGAGTTTCTCTGTTGTAGCGTTTGCCGCCGCAGACCTCACAGGGCACATACACATCGGGCAGGAAGTGCATTTCAATCTTAATGATGCCATCTCCGCCACATGCCTCGCATCGTCCGCCCTTTACATTGAAACTGAATCTGCCTTTTTTGTATCCCCTCGCCTTGGCGTCCGGGGTTCCTGCAAACAAATCCCTGATCATGTCAAAAACGCCTGTATAAGTGGCAGGATTGGACCGGGGTGTCCGTCCGATGGGCGACTGGTCGATATCGATTACTTTATCCAGCTTGTCCACGCCTGTAATGCTCTTATGCTTTCCCGGAATCGTCCTGGCACGATTCAGATCTCTTGCAAGTCTCTTATATAAGATTTCATTGACAAGAGAGCTTTTCCCCGAACCAGAAACACCGGTTACGCAGGTCATCACACCCAGTGGAATCTTCACAGAAATATTTTTCAGGTTGTTTTCCCTAGCACCTGTCACCGTCAGCCATCCCTTAGGCTTGCGGCGCACCTCCGGCACCGGAACCTGCTTCTTTCCGCTTAAGTACTGTCCTGTGACAGACTCCTCCACCTCCATGATTTCCTTCGCAGTGCCTTGCGCTACTACATACCCGCCATGAGATCCGGCTCCCGGACCGATATCTACAACATGGTCCGCCTCCAGCATCGTGTCTTCGTCATGCTCCACCACAATCAGCGTGTTTCCAAGATCACGGAGGTTTTTCAACGTGTTTAACAATTTATCATTATCTTTCTGATGAAGTCCGATACTGGGTTCATCCAAAATATAACACACCCCCACCAGACCAGAACCAATCTGGGTGGCAAGACGGATTCTCTGCGCTTCTCCCCCCGAAAGTGTTCCCGTCGCTCTTGCAAGTGACAAATAATCCAACCCTACATCAATCAAAAATCCTACTCTCGCATTGATTTCCTTCAGCACCTGCTTTCCAATCAGCTGCTGCTGTCTGGAAAGCTCCATCCCTTCAAGGAATGCAAAAAGATCACGAATTGACATGGAAGTAATCTCAAAAATATTCTTATCGCATACTGTAACCGCCAGCGATTCTTTTTTCAGACGCATACCGCCACATTCTTTGCAGGGCGTAATGCGCATAAATGTTTCATATTCCTGCTTGATGATATCGGAGCCCGTCTCTCTGTATTTGCGTTCCATATTTTTAACCAAGCCTTCAAACGCCACAGGGTAGACGCCTTCCCCCCGCTGTCCCTTATAATGAACCTCTACTTCTCTGCCGCCTGTCCCGTGAATCAGCACATGATAAACTTCTTCCGGCAAATCCTCCACAGGAGTATCCAGGCTAAATCTGTATGCTTTTGCAAGTGCCTGCAGAACGGCATTGGTAAAACTGCCGGGATCACTGCTGGACTGCCAGCCCATCACCTGGATTGCACCCTCACCAAGACTTAGGCTCTTATCGGGAATCATTAAGTCAGGGTCAAACTCCATTTTATATCCCAATCCGAAGCATACCGGACAGGCGCCAAAAGGGTTATTGAAGGAAAAGCTTCTAGGCTCAATCTCGCTGACACTGATTCCGCAGTCAGGACAGGCAAAACTCTGGCTGAACTGAATGGTCTCACCATCAATCACATCCACCATCAAAAGTCCTTCCGCCAGTGTGAGAACATCTTCAACGGAATCGGTAATTCTTCTCTCTATGCCAGGCTTAATTACAAGCCGGTCAACCACTACTTCTATGTTATGTTTGATATTTTTATCAAGTTTGATTTCTTCCGTCAATTCATACAGATTGCCGTCCACACGCACACGCACATATCCGCTTTTCTTTGCACGGTCAAATACCTTGCTGTGCTCACCCTTCCTGCCGCGAACTACCGGAGCAAGCAGCTGGATCCTGCTCCCTTCTGCAAGTTCCATGATCTGATCCACCATCTGATCCACGCTCTGCTTCTTGATTTCTTTTCCGCAGTTGGGGCAGTGAGGAATCCCAATCCTGGCATAGAGAAGTCTGAAATAATCATAAATCTCCGTGACAGTTCCCACGGTGGACCGGGGGTTCCGGTTAGTGGATTTCTGATCGATGGAAATTGCCGGTGAAAGTCCTTCTATCTTTTCCACATTTGGTTTTTCCATCTGTCCAAGGAACTGTCTCGCATAAGACGAAAGGGACTCCATATATCTTCTCTGCCCTTCCGCATAAATCGTATCAAATGCCAGTGAAGACTTACCGGAACCAGAAAGACCAGTAAGTACCACCAGTTCGTTTCTCGGAATATCCACATTCAATTCTTTCAAATTATGTTCATTCGCACCTCGTATTTTAATAAATTCCCGTGGGCGCATCTTCGGCGCTTCCACATGTTTATCTGATAATTTCATCTCAACAACCATACCTTTCTATCCAGTATTTATTCCTGATGTCTTTTTACCCCTTTTCATCATCCAGCTCTTTCAGCTTTTTCTTGAGTTCTACCATCTTATCGCGCAGTTCTGCCGCCATTTCAAAATTGAGATCTGCTGCTGCCTTCTTCATCTGCTTTTCAACCTTGCCGATCAGCTTCTCTAATTCTGTGCGATTCATGGATTCAGGATCCTTCTCAAATTGCAGTTCTTCCTTAGCAATCACTTTGGAAATACTAATCAGATCCCGTACCGCCTTTTTGATCGTGGTGGGTGTAATACCATGCTCCTCGTTATATTTTTGCTGAATGCCGCGTCTCCTATTCGTCTCCTTGATTGCCGCATCCATGGAATCTGTCATGTGATCGGCATACATGATGACATGTCCTTCCGCATTTCTCGCTGCACGGCCTACCGTCTGAATCAGGGAAGTCTCCGAACGCAAGAAGCCTTCCTTGTCCGCATCCAAAATGGCAACCAGCGAAATTTCAGGAATATCCAGCCCCTCCCGCAGGAGGTTGATTCCCACCAGCACGTCAAACACATCCAAACGCATGTCCCTGATAATCTGTGCCCGCTCAAGGGTATCAATATCCGAGTGGAGATACTTCACCCTGATTCCCACATCATTCATATAAGAAGTGAGATCCTCCGCCATCCGTTTCGTCAACGTAGTCACCAGCACTTTGTTATGCTTTTCTGTCTCTTTGTTGATTTCAGAAATCAGATCATCAATCTGCCCTTCCACCGGACGCACGGAAATCTCAGGGTCAAGAAGCCCTGTAGGACGGATAATCTGCTCTGTGCGAAACAGTTCATGATCCTTTTCATAGGTGGAAGGCGTTGCCGACACAAACATCATCTGATCGATGTGCTGCTCAAATTCCGCAAAGCACAAAGGTCTGTTATCCAGCGCAGAAGGAAGACGGAACCCATAATCCACCAGCGTGGTCTTTCGGGAGCGGTCCCCCGTAAACATAGCACCGATCTGCGGTATGGTTATATGAGACTCATCTATGATAATCAGATAATCATCTCCAAAATAATCCATCAACGTATGAGGCATAGCACCTGCCTCCATCCCCGCAAGATGCCGGGAATAATTTTCTATTCCAGAGCAAAATCCTGTTTCCTTCAACATCTCAATATCAAAGTTGGTCCTCTCTGATATTCTCTGCGCTTCTAAGAGCTTGTCCTCCCCTTTAAAGAAACGAATCCTCTCCTCCAATTCAATCTCTATATTCTTACATGCCGCATTAATCTTTTCTTGAGGAACCACATAATGAGACGCCGGAAAGATAGCTATGTGTTCAAGCACCACATGAACCTGTCCTGTAAGCGGATCCGTCTGTGCAATTCTATCTATCTCGTCTCCAAAAAATTCCACACGAATCAGATAATCGCCACCCTGGGCAGGGTAAATCTCCACCACATCACCTCTGACCCTGAAGCACCCTCTGTCAAGATCCATGTCATTTCTGTCATACTGTATGTCGATCAACTCTCTTATGACCTGATCCCGGTCTTTGACCATGCCCGGACGGAGCGAAACGATCATCTCCTGATAATCGTCAGGACTTCCCAGACCGTAAATGCAGGATACGCTGGCAACCACGATGACATCCTTTCTCTCCGACAGGGATGCCGTCGCCGATAAGCGCAACTTATCGATCTCGTCATTGACCGATGAGTCCTTTGCAATATAGGTATCAGAGGACGGCACATATGCCTCCGGCTGGTAATAATCATAATAGGACACAAAGTATTCTACCGCATTCTCTGGAAAAAACTCCTTGAACTCCCCGTAAAGTTGACCTGCAAGCGTCTTGTTATGGGCAATGATCAGGGTCGGCTTGTTCAACGCCGCTATCACATTGGCCATGGTAAACGTTTTGCCTGAGCCGGTCACGCCAAGCAATGTCTGGAACTGATTTCCCTTTTGAAAGCCTTCCACCAAATCGGCTATCGCCTGAGGCTGATCGCCGGTGGGCTGATATTCAGACACTAATTTAAAATGATCCACAAATAATTCCTCCATGAATTTACTTTAAAAGCAGCGTTTCCACTTTTTCATCAAGTTCTATCTCTATTTCCCCCATCATTTTTTCATCGTCTATTTCCATATGAGCTTTCTTTGACAAATCTGCAATTTCCTTGTGTATTTTGTTATCTTTACTATATTTCGGTATTTTAATTCTTTCCAAAATATGACCCGATATGAACCATGCCACATATGCATTCACAAACCGTGATACGATATCTGCATTTAATACGCCCGACAAATAGTATGCCTCCGTCTCATCCTCCAATGGAATCATCAGCAGATTATGATCAGGTATAATCATTCGTCCCGCATCCTTTGAAACAGTGACCGCACAAACACCTTTGTGCAAGGCTTTCCATATGACTTTATAAGGGGAAAAGGTGTATTTCCCAATGTCATACAATGCGTACTCTGGCGCATCTTTATCCTGTTTTAAAATTAATTTTTGGTAGGTAGCTCTTTCCCTCAAAATAGCGCTAAACGAATGTCTCTCCTCAAAAAAGTAATCAAATGCATTCGGGTACCCTGACAATAGTTCTTCTTTGGCAATCACCTTTCCATCGCAAGTATAAGGAAGGACAATCGAATACTGCAAATCATATCTCCATCTTTTTACATCCTTTCCCCTTAGCAGAGGATATAGGATGTCCTTTTCTATCGGGAAATCACATATCTGCTTAATGCCTTTACGGCTTCTTTCAGGCGAATTATTTATGAAGACTAATTTTGAATTTACTTTCTTCCTCTCTTTCACCCAAAAAATGGCGTTCGCACTGGTATCCACTCCCTTTCTCGCCCTGTACGCCGAATCTCTATCCCAGTTTACCATCTTCTCAAAAATTTCTTTATCCTTCAGCGAAGCAATCAGCCATGGCGAATGATATTCCTTAATTGGTGAAGCATACAACACCTTTTCTTTTATCTTTTCTGAAAAGACGGCTTCTTTTGTCTCGTTAGCATCAATTGTTTTTGTCCCGCACCTGTACCATTTTTTATAGATAACCGGATATTGCGTCTTTTCGTTTTTCTTTAACACAATAGTTGCCGTTTTATTGCTTACCCCCAGACTCCTAAACGGCTCAGCCTCAACAAAATCATTTACGGATTTTACACCCACTGGAATCTTTTCTTTGATCATGAACTTCCTGAAACCATCGCCGCCTCCAGAAGCCTGAAGCAAATTCTGATTTATTACAAAGGCAAGGCTTCCTCCATCCTTCAGAAAATGATCCATGATTACATACGTCATAAGTACAGATATATCATCGTGAGCACTTCCCAGCCGTGCCTTTTGCCCCTTATGATCAAATACTCTGTAATCATACCAATATTTTTTAATAGAATCTCTGTAATTCTCAGGAAGATTCTGCCAATCTATCCACGGAGGATTTCCGATTATATAATCCACCTTTTCCTGAAATACCGGTGCAAACGCATTTTTTATGACATTTGCCCAAACCCCATCCAAATTTCTTCTATTTAATTCTTCCATCTTCCCGTAAAAATTCAGAAGTATTTGATACTCCCTTTCCGATAGCTGTCCACTAATCATAGGCAGATTTATCTTTATCTGCTTTTCAAATATATTCTTCCCAACGCCTCTCCGAATACAGTCATTGACAAGATCAAGTACATTGTTGATATTTTTTATATCAACAAGCTTTTTAGGAATCATAAAGACTTCTGCTTTCGTCGGAATTATATAACATCCCTCATTTTCTTCATAACCTTCTAAAACAGTTAACATTGCATCACATAAATATACAGGAATCTCAATAGGTGTTTCCAGGTCAGACAGCAATCCACCTAATGCAATCAAATAATTTGCGCGTGCACATATAACAGCCAGTGGATTTAAATCATATCCCCGTACATGATTGACAATTATTTTTAGAAGCTCTTCCGATGTACAATCATCACCAAATAAATTTATAAGTTTTTTAATTAAAATGACTAAAAACGTACCGGAGCCGCAGGTGGGATCCAAAAATACACTATCTTTATTTATAGAAGTTACTGCATCCTCCACCAAAAATTCTGCAAGCCAGTCCGGCGTATAAAATTCCCCCAAATTTTTACGCAATTCAGATGGCAGTAACTCATAATATAAGTTTTTCAAAAGATCTCTGGCAATATCCTTTTCCAGAATAATAATGGAATAATCATATGCCGAAAAGGTTTCTATCAATGTCTGTAAAAAAATGCTTATATCTTCATCCCAAAGATAAAGATACCAGCTAAATAAATCTCCCTCTAAAAAATTTGAAATTCCAAGCCGGCGAAATCTGCCTCCCTCCTCAAGTTCGATAAAATCATTTTTTAATTCCTTTAAACTCTCTGCATGAAAGCCATATTTCTCTGTAAATGGACTGCCTTTTAAGTATGTCAGTATATTCAATGACAATATTTTAATCAATAAAGAAAAATAAGTCTGAATAGCAAAAATCAGATGTGCATAGTGAATCTCATTTCCTTCCAGTTCATATTGCTTTTTTAAATTCTTTACTTTTATGTCTTTCGCCTCAAAACTATACCCACACACTTCACGATAAAGCATCTTCCATTGTTCAAAAAGTAATCTGACTTTATTGTACTCTGTATTATTTGCTAATTTGTTATATAACATTGATATAGCGCAAACCGACTGTTCACTGGATGAGCCAAAATCTCTGACCAGATTTTCCGTAATCAGCGCCTTCCCATCACAATTAACGGATAACAGCCTCATAAGAAAGATTTCATGTGAGTCAACCGTCATTTCCTGCGGCATGCTTATATCCCAGCCTTCTCCCTGCTTTCTTATATAAATAACATAATATCCATCAAAAACAACTCCCATCATCCTATTGGAAGGTATTCCTGTCTTTATCTCAAATCCATTTATCTGCCTTTGTACCTGCTCTATAAATTTCTTATTTACATCCTTATTTGAGCCCGAAATCCTTGTGGGATACTTGTATTCAATTAAAAAATTGCCATATAAAGAATCAATCCTTCCCTCAAAAACTGTAAACTCATTCTCTACTCTTATTTTTCCTTCAACGCCTACCGATTGAAATAACTCCTTTAATACAAATGCATAATTAGTCCTGAAATTCTCTTCTTTATATTCATTTCCCATTCTGGTTTTCACTAATTTCTCAAATAACTCTTTTTTATGACTGTGAATATAAGACCTGATTTCAGAATAAATCATTCCTTTTCTCCTTCCCGGCAACGCGTTATGTTATTATACCAAACTATATAAAAAAAGTACAGAGCAAAATCGAACTTTTGTTCTGTACTTGTAATAGTTTTATTTTCCCTTCCAGGATCTCAATCGCTTTTTCTACCTGATTATCAATCCCTTCATTTTCACTGGCTTCATAATCGTATTCAAGTTCAATATCCGGCTCGATTCCGATTCCGTGTATATTTCTCCCGGAAGGTGTATAGTAAGCGCTGATGGTCAGTTTTAGTGCTGTACCGTCATCCAGCTTCTGAATCTGCTGAACAATTCCCTTGCCATACGTGGTCGTTCCAATCAAGGTTCCCTTATTGTAATCCTGAATAGCGCCTGCCAATATCTCCGAAGCGCTTGCCGAATATTCATTGACCAGTACCACCAGCGGGATATCGATTTCTCTTTTTCCATCACCCGTATATTCCTTACGACTGCCTGCCTTATTCTCTGTATATACAATCAATCCTTCCGGCAGAATTTTCCTTGCGATATCGACCACTGCCGCCAAATCCCCACCAGGATTGCTTCTAAGATCCAATACCAGCCCTTTCATTCCCTGCCCCCGCAGTTCCGCCATGGCTTCTGTAAATTGATCCACCGTCACGGCATCAAATTCACGGATGCGCAGATAGCCTAACTGATCCGTATTCTCCAGCATGCCATAGTCCACTGTATTAGTCTCAAGACGCTTGGCTCTCTTGATATCTATTTCAAGAAGATCATTCTCGCTTTCTCTATATATCGTGAGATGTACGTCCGTATTCTCTTTTCCTTTCACACGGCTGACCACCTGTGTCAGGCTCATGCCCTGAGTAGATTCCCCATCTACCTCATATATGATATCTCCTTCTCTCAGCCCCGCATCCAGCGCCGGAGACTCCTCCATGACTCCGCTGATCATTGCCATATTCATCTGCTTATTGATGGAAATATATGCGCCAATTCCATAGGAAATACCCATGTTGCTGCTCATGACCTCTTCCAATTCTTCTCTGGAATAATACTCCGAATAGGGATCGCCCAGTGAATTAACCATTCCCTTATAGATACCGTCCTGCAGTTCCTCATAGGATATATCATCTTCATAATAATAATAACTTGCAATCGCATCCTCAATCAACTTCATCTTTTGAAGGGTATCCGCATTGATTACGCTCTCATCACTCTGCGCTGCATCTGCCTGGGCTTCACGCACTTTATACATCTGATATGCCGTTCCTCCGGCATAAATACCGACAAATAAAAGTGCGGTTACCAAACCCCCCGTGATTACACCGTTGCGAAACTCTCTGGATCTTTTTTGGCTTTCTACCTTGTTGTCTATTTCTTCTGATCTGTCCACTTATAACACTCCATTTCAAATTTACTTATCCACGCAGATAATTCCATGGGTTTACATAATTTCCGTTCAGCCGCACACTGAAATGCAGGTGATTTCCTGTAGAACGCCCTGTGCTTCCGACTGCCGCTATCTTATCTCCCTTTGACACCTCCGCACCCTTTGAAACATAAAGAGCCGAAGCATGCATGTAAATCGTATAAAGGCTGTCTCCATGATCAATCATGATATAGTTTCCCATACTGTTGCTGTAAGTTGCAGCTACCACCTTTCCGTCATAGGCGGCAAGAATCGAACTCCCACCCGGCGCTGCCATATCCAGACCATTATGGAACTGCTGAATCCCTAAGATAGGATGCTGTCTGTTTCCATACTCATCCGAAATCCTTGTATAAGAAGGTGCAGGCCAGGTAAACATACCACCATCGTATTTACGTCCCTGTTCCTCCGCCAGCCTCTTTCTTTCCTCTGCAACTGCTGCCTCCAGCGCTTTAATGGTTTCGTTCTGAGATGCAATTTCTGCCTCATACTCCCGAATCGCCGCTTCCTTACTCTGTATATCTGAAGACATCTTATACATTTCCTGTTCCTTAGTGGAAATCAGTTCATTAAGCGCTGCTTCCTCTTCTTCCACTGCTGCCCGTGCCTCGTCCAGAACATTTTTTTCTTCCTCCAGCCCTTCTTTGCATAGAGCAACATACTCTGCATATGCCACATACTCGTCTAACATTTTGCGGTCATAGGAGGACAACATTTCGATATAGTCCGCCTTGTTCAGCATCTCGCCAAAGCTATCTGCCACAAAGACAAGCTCCATATAAAGCATATCTCCCTTCTCATACATAAATTTGATCCGAGATTTCATCGCTTCATACTGCGCCTTCTGTACTTCCAGCGCATCTTCCAGTTCCTTCGTCTTCTCCTCGATCTGCCCTTCTTTTTCCTCGATCAAGGTCTTGAGTTCATTGATCTTTGCTTGTATATCAGAAAGATCGGCATCTAACTGGGTAACATAGTTGGCGAGATCTGCCTTGGAATTTTCCAACTCCTTTTTCAGCTCTTTAACATTGGTAAGTCCATTTTGAAGCTCTTTTTTCTCTTCCTTTGCTCTGTTTATTTCTTCTTCTTTCTGCTTAATGCTATCATTTGTCAGCTCACTGGCATAGACAGTGGTTTTATATTGATCCGCAGCTCCCAGAACCAGCAAAAGGCATATCAGCACACAAAATATCTTCTTCAAACGCTTCATGTTTACCTCGATTATACTTTCAAGTGCTTTCTAACGGTTGTGATACTGCCAAGGAAACCAATTCCTACGCCCATTATAATGGACATGGGAAGCAGTGTGGCAAAAATCGTCTCCACGGGCAGAAATGATAATAATTTTGTCAGAGTAGAAAATCTCTGCATAATATATTCAATTACTTTGTTGTAAAGAACAAATATGATTCCCATGGGAAGCAATGCACCTATTACACCAATCAGCATGCCCTCGATCACGAACGGCGAGCGTACGAAAAAGTCTGTCGCCCCAATATATTTCATAATCGTAATTTCCTCTTTCCTGACAGAAATGCCAATGGTTACCGTATTACTGATTAAGAAAATAGATACCGCAAACAAAATTGCAATGATTCCCACAGACACATATGCCACAAGCGCATTGACACCTGTCAGTGTGGACGCTGTGACCTCAGAACGATTTACCGTCCTGATTCCCTCAAGCCCCTCTAAATATGTAACCAAAGCCGGCTGCATGGAAACATCATTTAGATAAATCTGGAAGTTCGCTGAATCCGCCAACGGGTTCTCTGTAAATCCGTCTGCATATTCTCCTAAGTATTCTTCTTTGAACTCAGCCCATGCTTCATCTGCGGAGATAAATCTCTTTTTGGATACTTCCGTGCGCTTATCAATCAGTACGCCGATTTCTTCTATTCTTTCCTGACTGATTCCCTCATCAAAAAATACTGTGACGGAAACCCCTTCCTGTGCAGTCTTTACAATGTTCTGGAAGTTTGTAAGAATGGCATAAAAAAGTCCAAACAAAAATAGGCAGGCGCCTATCGTCGCTATAGAGGCCAGTGAGAACCATTTATTCCTGAATATATTGATAAATCCCTGTTTGATGGTATAAAAAAACGTACTAATCCTCATCGATATAACCACCTTTTTCTTCGTCGCTGACAATGACGCCTTTCTTCATCGTAACCACCCGTTTCTGCATCGCATTTACAATTTCCCGATTATGGGTCACTACCAGCACAGTCGTTCCGTTTTCATTAATCTGCTCCAGCAGCTTCATGATTTCCCATGAATTTTTGGGATCCAAATTTCCAGTAGGCTCATCTGCCAGCAGAATCGTAGGACGGTTGACCAGCGCTCTGGCAATCGCCACTCTTTGCTGTTCCCCTCCCGAAAGTTGTCTCGGCTTTGCCTTATATTTACCTGCAAGCCCTACCGTAGCCAGAATGCTGGGAACATTTCTCTTGATATCCTTGCTGGATACCTGAATGATTCTCTGGGCAAAAGCCACATTTTCATAGACATTCCGGTCCTTCAAAAGGCGGAAATCCTGAAATACAATTCCAAGATTTCTTCTGAATTTAGGTATCTTTCTATGACGGATCCGAACCAAATCATATCCCATCACGTTGATTTCACCTGAAGTCGGCACCAGTTCCCGGAGAAGAAGCTTGATCATGGTTGATTTTCCAGAACCACTGTCCCCCACAATAAATACGAACTCGCCTTTATTAATATGTAAACTGACTCCGTTAAGCGCCGGAGCCCCTGTGGCATATGCTTTGCTCACATTCGTCAATGTAATGATTTCACCGTTTCCGGCTGCCTGTTTTTTTCTCCTTTTCGTTTTTACATCACCTTTTGTCACCATTATCCTCCACCTGTATTTCCCTGTTTAATGACTTAGTACTCAAGACTCTCCATATAATTCATGTATTTCACCACCATAAGCGCAATCCTGAATGTAATTGCATCCTCAAAGACGCGCAGATCAAGACCAGTGCTCTTCTGCAGCTTATCCAGACGGTATACCAGCGTATTTCTGTGAATGAACAGCTGTCTGGATGTCTTTGATACGCCCAGACTATTCTCAAAGAACTTGTTTATGGTGGTAAGCGTCTCCTCGTCAAATTCATCCGGACTCCTGCCTCCAAAAATTTCCCTGATGAACATCTTGCAAAGAGGGATAGGCAGCTGATAAATCAAACGCCCGATTCCCAATTCACTGTATGCTATGATATTCCTCTCATCAAAGAATATCTTCCCTACATCCATCACCATCTTTGCTTCCTTATAGGAACGGCTGACCTCTTTGATTTCTCTGACCACAGTTCCGTATGCGATATGTATGCCTGTCATCCCTTCCCGCATCAGAAAAGATTCCATACCACTTGCCGACCTTTCAATGTCTTTCGCGTGATCTCCGTCAGAAAGATCCTTTACTACTATTACATTATTTTCATCTACAGCAGTAATAAAATCTTTGCTGCTGTTTCCGAAAAAGGTCCTAAGCGCTTCCAGCACATTGCTGTCTTTCCCGTTGGCAGTTTCAACAATCATGACCACGCGCTTGACATCCGTCTGAATATGAAGCTTTTTGGCACGGCTGTAAATATCGATCAGGAGCAGATTATCAAGGAGCAGGTTCTTGATAAAGTTATCCTTATCAAAGCGCTCCTTATAAGCCACCAGCAGATTCTGTATCTGGAATGCCGCCATTTTGCCCACCATATACGCATCTTCTCCGGTTCCGGCGGCAATCAATATATATTCCAGCTGCTGCTCATCATATATCTTAAAGTACTGATAGCCCTGTATTTCTTGGGAATCTGCCGGAGATTTGGCAAACTCCACCGTCTCGGGACCGCACTCGGACATATTGGCAGCGGTAGACGCCGCTTCCTTTCCATCCGTATCCATTACACAGAAATCCACCCTCGCAATCGTTTTAAGCCCTTCAATCGTATTCTGCAATATCTGGTTAGAAATCATTTACCCCACTCCTTCTGTCTTTTAAGGCGCTATACAAATTCAACAATATTTTATGTAGATCATCATACTTTAAGTTTCCCCCAATGAAACTCCTTTTTTCATTTTAATATAAATGTACAAAAAAATCTACCTTCATTTGTAATGTTTTTGTGTATTTTTTATGGCTTTTGACGTTTTTTACCAATTTTAAAAATATACAACCTATACAAAACCAGATCAGCAAAACGGAAAAACGGATATTCCACTTTTTGCTGATCTGTGATATATTTATTATAGGTATGATTTTTTATAAAAATCTGCCTCACCATTTTTTCAAAGAAAGGAATGATAAAATGAATATTCCAGAATTATCAACTGCCTTAGCAAACACACAGGTAATGAATCAGGTTGGTCTCGCCGTACTTGACAAAGCGCTTGAAAACTCTCAGGCTGCGGGAGAAGGACTGATCCAAATGATGGACCGCTCCATGGAACTTTCTGTAAATCCTTATATAGGCGGTAACATTGATTTATTTGTTTAAGACGGCAGTCTCATTAAAACTAATTTTATGAATTGTTCTAATATAAAGCCGATTAATCCAGTCATAACGATAAGACAAATAGAAACTGCCAGCAGGAAGGGTAAGGTAACCATCTTATCCTTCTTTTGTTTTCTTTTTGTCCAGATATCAGATAAAATCTGACTCCTTCCTTCCACTCTGCCAATCCACATGAGCACTGCCCATGCCAATGGGAGCGTCACAGCCGTAAAAATCACATAAACTCCAATCGCAACCATCAGGAGTTCAGGGGCAATTGCCATCTCTTCACCGTAGGAATCTATACTTTCACTCATTACTCCGTATAGAAGAATCACCTGGCTTCCATTGATAAAGCCATGATATAAAACTGATGCCCATAAACTTCCCGTCGCCTCCACCAGGAGCACTGCAAAGATCCCCATAATAAAGGCATAAGCCGCCTGATTAAAATTCATATGAATCAGTGCAAAAATAATGGCAGACAAAATCATTGCCTTAAATGTACTTCCCGATTTGCAATAGGAACGATAATACCCACCTCTACATACAATCTCTTCAAAAACCGGTGCAATAATCCCTACCGATAGATACATGAGTGCGAAAGGGATGTTCTCCTGCTGGGTACTGAGGGTATCCGCTATTTCATTTTTCACCCAAAACTGCGTAAACAGATTCAGTAAAGACAAAACCGGCATACTCAAAAAGGTAAACAGCCCTATCATCAGCACGGAGCGAAATTTGATTCTGTGAAATCCGAGAAATGATGTCAGCTTCTCTTTTGATACCAAAGCAAAAATCAAGACCGGAAGAACTACTACCACCTCACAGACAAGGTTAGCAAGTACCAAATTATCTGCGACAAACGGAAAAAACATGCCAATTACTATGACCATGCCAAAATAACCGATTATGGTTATCAGGAATGCCCAATTTGCTTTTTTACTGTTCATCCGTACACCCCCTACACCATCTTTATTCCGCCAGGTTCTATCACGATCAGCCTCTGTTTGTACAGATTTCCCACTGCCCGTTTAAATTCATTCTTGCTCATGCCCGTTTCATTTCTTATAAGCTGAGGATCCGCCTTATCATTGAAAGGGAGCCTCCCTCCCTGCGCTTTCATCATTTCCATGATTCGGAGGGCGTCGCTGTTCATCTGAATATAAGCCTTTTCCCTAAGACTCAATGTCAGTTTTCCATCTTCAAGCACCCGTGCCACCCTTGCTTCTATCTGGTCTCCTGCCGAAAGATCATTTACCGGCTCTTCCTTGGGAATCAACGCGCTATAGCAATCATCAACGGCTACATATACTCCGTATCTTTCTGTAACTTCATAAACCCTTCCAGTAACCTTGTCATCCTTTTGATAAGGACTGCCAACCCGAAGATATGGATATACCTTCATTGTGGTGCAAAGCCGCCCACTCTTGTCAATGTACAGCGCCACCAGGCATTCTTCCCCTTCCTTAACTGCTCTGGTCTGCTCCTTGAATGGAAGCAGCAGGTCCTTTTCCAATTCCCATTCAAGAAAAGCTCCGATTCTTCCCACTTCCTTTACTTTGAGCACCGCCGTCTGCCCTACGGAAAGTTGGGGCTGTCTGGTAGTCGCTATCACACGGTCCTTCGAGTCTCTGTAAATAAAAACGCTGATGCTGTCTCCAATCTGCGCCCCTTCCGGCACTTCCTTTCCCGGCAGAAGTACTTTTTCTTCTGCATTCCTGCCGTCCTTCGGATCGGCAAGATAAACGCCGAACGCTACCTCTTTCATAATTGCTAATTCCTGTCTCTCTCCTAATCGCAACACTTTTCAATTCCTTTCTTCCTGCAGCTCCACCGTACAACACACATTTTCTTCTGCATCTTTTAGCACGATAACATAACTTCCATCTTCTGTTTCTTTTGTATAAGGAGTCAGCACATCCCCCAACATCACTTGCTTCTTGTATTCTGCCCGCAATTGCCTTACCCCGCAGCTCTTTTGCAGGCTGTCCAGTGCAATTCTCACAAACTGCCCATTATTTACATGATGATTGGTATCCAGATGATGCGTTCTGATCTGCACATCGTCCTGCCGTTCCATCTCTTTGGGAACCTGTATCCTTCTGGGTGCATAGTCCATATCCAGCCTTGGTTCAAGCGTATATCCCTTCATCATTTCTTCAGTGGGTCTTACAGGCTTGCCTGTTCTGGTATCAAGAAGACTCCAGATGGTGTTGGCACAAGCAAGACGCGCTCCCCCCTCGTCTGTCATCAAAAAATTTCGAAATCCAACAAAACCTTTAAATTCATAAGGGGCTGTTCCCACCGTAACCATTTCACCTAACTTTGGAAAACGTTCTGCCACAATCTGCCATGAAGACATGACCCAGACCATATTCCGTTCTCTTAAATAATCTACTCCCAATCCAATGTCCTCTGAGTGAAAAGTGGAACAGTCCTGAAAATAATCAAGCAGAGATTCCAACCTTAAACGTCCCGTCTCATCTAACTCGCTATATCTGATTCTGCTTTTATAACTATACATCTTCTTTTACCATCCTGTCCTTCCTTATCAAGCATATACCTGCCTCATCAACAGATAAATTAAATTATATCATGATTCTTCCCAAAAGAACATATTATACAAAAAACCCAGTGGAGGTGTTCCACTAGGTTTAAATAGCTGGGCTACAAGGATTCGAACCTTGAAATGACGGAGTCAGAGTCCGTTGCCTTACCGTTTGGCGATAGCCCAATGTCGTTTACCTTTGGTATTATACATGATAATTTTGTCCTTGGCAAGTATTTTTTGAAACTTTTTTTATAAAGTTCGTTACTTTTTTGACATGCTGTTTTTTTTTAGATACTTTTTGCTTTCCTTAAAAAAAGATGTTTTCAACCTCCGAAAAATTTGTTATCTTTGAAATGCGGGAAGGTTTACACATGTTTTGAAATTCAGGAGGTTAAGATTTATGAGGTATTTTTTTAACGGAAAAATCGAAAAGCAGGATGCGCTTTACACGATTCGCATCCCATTTAACGTCTGGGAAGTCTGTAGAAAACGCGATGTAATCAAAGCAGACATTGTCCTGGACAATAAAATTATTGATTGCGAGCTTATACCTGAAGCAAAGGGCAACTATAAAATTCACCTTCAGGATGAAGATGTTTCTCATATCGACATTACACAGGTTCACAAAATACTGCTGCACATTACGGGAAGTTTAATTCAGATGAATCAGAACAGCCCCTACAGTTTTGAAAATCCCATCCGTAAAATTGACAGTATTGATGTTATCATCCAGCCCGAGGACGGACTCTGCGGTCAATCCTGTGTCGCCATGCTGGCAGGTATTACGCTTGCTGAAGTAATCAGCGTCATGGACTGCCGCGAATGGCAGGCGACCATGGGGCGCGTCATTTCCGCTCTCAATTATTACGGAATTGATCACAGCGACATTATCGTATACACGGAAGGACACGATGCAACGCTTCCTAAGTGCTGTATCCTAATGGAAAAAATGGGACTCTACTGCCATTACCTAGTACACTATGACGGCAAGTTTTATGATTCCAATCTGGGAATTGTTTCTGAATATGATATGAGCAAGCTTCTCGGTTACATGGAAGTAAAAGTTGACTGATTTTACAAAAACCTCCCGAATGCGTTTCCGGGAGGTTTTTTGACTGTAATTTGAAATTTATACCTCAAAAATAAGATCGCCATAAGTAGGCATCGGCCAAACCTGCTTATCAACCAACATTTCTGCTTCATCCACAGGAACGCGGAGCTTTTCCATAGCTTCTTTAACCACATCCTTATAGTAAAATGCCTGCTCCTTTGCATTACTAATGGCTCCTGCTTCTGCTTCCACCTCTTCCAGTTTCGTAAGCGCCGCCTTCATTGCAGACAGCTTATCAGAAACCGCCTTTAACAAGTCTATCTGAGCAGATGCATCTGCACCTGCATCCCTGACCGCAATCACAGTATCCGCCAAAGACTTGGTATAGCGAATGACTGCCGGTATGATCTGCTTGGAAGCCATATCGATCATGGTAAGTGCCTCTATATTGATCGTCTTCGCATAAGTTTCGTAAAGAATCTCTTCCCGGGATTCTAATTCCGCTTCTGTAAAAATACCAAATTTATGAAACAGTTTTACAGACTTCTCTGTGGTCAGCGTATCCACTGCCTCAATCATAGACTTGATGTTAGGCAGTCCTCTCCTTTCTGCTTCTACCACCCATGCGTCAGAATAACCATCTCCATTAAAGATAATTCTCTGATGTTTTGTCAGATATTCCTTAATCAGATCATGTACTGCCAAATCAAAGTCTTCCGCTTTCTCTAAAACATCTGCCGCCTCACAGAACGCTTCCGCAACAATTGCATTTAATATAGTATTTGGACTTGCAATGGAGTCTGCCGATCCCACCATACGGAATTCAAATTTATTTCCAGTAAACGCAAAAGGTGAAGTTCTGTTTCTGTCCGTGGCGTCTTTGGTAAAATCAGGAAGCGTAGAAACGCCGGTTTCCAGCTTACCCCCCTCTAAACAACGGGCTGCCTCACCGGTTTCAACAAGCTGTTTTACTACATCCTCAAGCTGTTCGCCTAAAAATACTGAAATAATAGCCGGCGGCGCCTCATTTGCACCAAGCCTGTGATCATTCCCTACGTCCGATGCACTCTGACGAAGCAAATCTGCGTGCCTGTCTACCGCCTTGATGATGCAGGCAAGAACTAGAAGAAATTGAATATTTTCATTGGGCGTCTCACCCGGATCTAACAGGTTTACGCCATTATCTGTCGTCAATGACCAGTTATTATGTTTACCGGAACCATTGACGCCTGCAAAGGGCTTCTCATGGAGCAGGCAAGTGAGTCCATGGCGCCCTGCAACCTTTTTCATTGTTTCCATAACCAGTTGATTATGATCTACTGCAATATTTGCTGTCTCATAAATTGGCGCCAGCTCATGCTGTGCAGGAGCCACTTCATTGTGCTGTGTCTTTGACGTAACTCCCAGCTTCCAAAGTTCAATATTAAGATCCTTCATGTATGCACCAATGCGCTCCCGAATCGTTCCAAAATAATGATCCTCAAGCTCCTGTCCCTTAGGCGCCGGTGCGCCGAACAAGGTACGTCCCGCAAAAACGAGATCCGCCCTCTGTAAGTACTTTTCTCTATCCACCAAAAAATATTCCTGCTCAGGACCTACACTTGCAACTACCTTGGACGCCCCTGTGTTGCCAAACAGTCTTACAATTCGCAGCGCCTGTTCACTAATCGCCTCCATGGAACGCAGAAGGGGCGTTTTCTTATCCAACGCTTCTCCCTTATAAGAGCAGAACGCTGTAGGGATACACAAAATCACGCCTGTAGCGTCTTCCTTTAAAAAAGCCGGCGAAGTAATATCCCATGCCGTATAGCCCCTCGCTTCAAACGTAGCACGAAGCCCTCCTGAAGGAAATGAAGATGCATCGGGCTCACCTTTAATCAATTCCTTTCCCGAAAAATCCATAATCATCTTTCCATCTTCATCTGGATGAGAAACGAAAGAATCATGCTTCTCAGCAGTAATGCCTGTAAGAGGCTGGAACCAATGGGTATAATGGGTGGCACCATTTTCCACCGCCCAATCCTTCATTGCCTTAGCAACCACATCAGCTGCTGCCAGCGACAGCTCGCCGCCCTGTTCCATCACTTTAATGACTTCCTTGTAAACGTTCTTAGGCAGCCGCTCTTTCATAGTAGCGCGCGTAAACACTTTACTGGCAAAAATCTCCTCAACATTAATCATTTCACTCATACTTTTATACTCCCTTTCCTAAAATGAATCCGTCTCATGATTTCCCTCAGAAAAAGAAAAAATGCCCCAAAAAACTTTGGAACATCTTCGTTCGGAATATGATCTGGAAGGACTCTTTCCTTTACTTTTTTTAAGATACCGTATAATCCGCTAAAATGCAATACCTTTTTTAATTTTTATCAGTATTCGACAAAAAACCGTTAGGGACTTTAGCAGGAATAAGCATATTGTACAATGCTCATTCTCCCCCTGTCCCTTCCGCTTCCTTACAAACCCGGAGCAAATCATATCTGTCCGCCCGTTCACTTAAGTCCACCCAAAGCAATTGCTTAGAATGAGGAGCGCTTTCTACCGTTTCCCCATCCTGGGTCATTAGAGCGCACACCTGTACTGGAATATTTCTGCCATCCGGCTTCATAATCTCGATATAATCACCCACACAAAATTTATTTTTCTGTTCAATACGCGCAAGACCATCCTTTGACACCTCTTCCACCAGCCCCAAATAAATATATTCGTTCACATAGGTATTGCTGTCATAAATCTGTGTATTTTCGTCAGGTTTTCCAAAATAAAATCCTGTGGTAAACTTCCTGTACGTGCATTTTGCAATTTCTGCTTTATACCAGCCTATATTTGCACGGTATTTTTCTTCCGATTCCATATAATCGTCAATTGCCTTTCTATAGGTCCGTGCCACCGTTGCCACATACAATGCCGTCTTCATTCTTCCTTCTATTTTAAAACTGTCGATTCCGGCGTCAATCATCTCAGGTATATGCTCTATCATACACAGATCCTTAGAATTGAACAAATAAGTTCCTCTTTCATTTTCATACACTGGCAGATATTCTCCCGGACGCTTTTCCTCCACCACCGCATATTTCCATCTGCATGGGTGGGTGCAGGCGCCCTGGTTAGCATCTCTTCCGGTAAAATAACTGCTGAGCAGACATCTGCCCGAATAGGAAATACACATAGCCCCGTGAATAAAGCTTTCAATCTCCATATCCTCCGGAATTTTTTCCCTTATTTCCTTTATTTCCTTTAAGGAAAGTTCTCTGGCAGATACCACCCGCTTTGCTCCCAGCCGATGCCAAAACAGGTAGGTCATGTAATTGGTATTATTTGCCTGCGTAGAAACATGAACATCAATATCGGGACAGATTTCCTTTGCAAGCGTGAACATGCCTGGATCCGCAATAATCAACGCATCAGGCTCCATTTCCTTAAGTTCATGAAAATATGCCCGTGCGCCTTCAAGATCGTCATTGTGCGCGAGTATATTTGCCGTTACATGAACCCGCACCCCATATTTATGCGCAAAATCAATTCCCTTTTTCATTTCCTCAACAGAAAAGTTTTTCGCCTTGGCGCGCAGACCAAAGGCTTCACCGCCTATATATACAGCGTCCGCGCCGAACCGCACTGCTGTTTTAAGAACCTCCAGCGAACTGGCAGGTATAAGTAATTCAGGTTTATGCCTTTTTGCTCCCATTTGCATACTCTTTGCCTCCATATAAGCCCCCATTACAACTTTACACTTACCGTCACGCCGTCACCTATAGGCTGGATATCCGTCAAAAGTGCTTCATTATGCTTGAGTTCATATAAATATTCCCGCATCCGGCTGTGAATGGTACGATCCCTTCTTGTCACCGCAAACCGCGACTCCATCACATCTCCATCCTGCAGTACATTATCGGAAATCAAAAGACCTCCTTTCGGCATCAGTCTTAAAATCTCTGGCAGGAAATGAATGTACTGTCCCTTTGCAGCATCCATAAACACAAAATCATAAAATCCTTTAAGCTCCTTTAATATTTGAGCTGCATCTCCTTCTAACAAAAGAATCTGATCCTCCTTACCAGCTCTTTTAAAGTTTTCTTTCGCCACAGGAATCCTTTTTTCATACTTTTCTATGGTAGTAATCCTACAATCCCTAGGACCATACTCGCTCATCAGCAATGCAGAAAAACCAATGGCTGTCCCTACCTCCAAAATCTGCTTAGGCTGCTTTATTGCCAACAAGAGCTTCAAAAAACTCTGCATCTGAGGTCTGATAACAGGTACATTGGTTTTCAATGCAAATTGTTCTAAATCATTTAAAAACGGAGTATTTCCCGTGTCAAAGGAATTAATAAAGGTACTGATTCTTTCTTCCGTAATCACGTTTTTCATCCTTTATGCTCTATCGATTTTATGCAGCATTTATTGATCGCCTGCTCCCATGTCCTCCTGCGTCTCATCAACATCCGGAGACATAACTTCCAACATCTGTTCTGCTGTCATTTCCGTGCTGAGATCATAAATTCCGGAAGCAATTTTTCCATGATGAACAGAAAGCAATTCCTGAACCACAAAAAGATTCGCATCCTCAATCAGCCCTTTTTCTTCCAGCATATCTGCAATTTCTTTTACAGAAGCATCCTGCGCTACACTGACTGTAATCGTTCTGCCTCCTGAAGCAGAAACCGGTTCGTCCGCAAATACCCGGTAGCCAAAGTCATACGCCTGCGTGGCAGCACGAAAAACATACACGATTACCACTGCCAGCACTGCAACTTTAATAATCGTTTCCACTATTGTAACCACTAAACCCTTGATGTCCATAAAACAATTGTTCCTCTCTTAAAACTGACATACTTAAGGAAAAATTTACTCAAAATCCAATTCTTCAGTAATGATCATATTGATTTCCTGCATCAGCCTGCAAAATGCCAGTTCTGCCTTCAAAAAATCATCAACAATAGGATTTTCACGGAATTTCTCATATTCTTTCTCAAAAGCATCCATTTTATCAAACAGCTCATTTACCTGGCTTGTATTCTGAATTTCATAATTCCTCTGCCGAAACTCATTGACCTGTTTAAAAAGTGACGGGCTCTTTTTAATTTTCTCTAATTGGTAGCAATATCCCTTATAAGTATCCGTGCCTTTAATCGCCTTTACAAATTTTCCGGCTGCTGCTTCCATATGATTGTCCAGCATTCTTCTTCATCTCCTTATATTTCCATGATGATCGGCAGAATCATGGGACGGCGTTTGGTTTTTCTCCACACATACTCGCCAAGGGAATCCTTGATAGAACCCTTTAATTTTCCCCAATCGGCAATTCCCCTTCCAAGGCAGCTCTCTATCGCTTCATTTACCACAATCCTTGCCTCATCCATTAGTTCGTCAGACTCTCTAACATACACGAACCCTCTCGACACAATGTCAGGTCCGCTTACCAATTCATCCGTTGCTCCATCCAGCCCAAGCACTACAATTAAAATTCCATCTTCTGCAAGATGCTGCCTGTCCCGCAGCACGATATTGCCCACATCGCCGACACCCAGTCCGTCTACCAGAATATCTCCCACCGGCACCTTACCTGTTACCTGTGCCTTTTCTTCCGTCAATTCCAGTACATCGCCGGATTGCAGAATAAAAATATTTTCTTTAGAGAATCCCAATTCTTCCGCAATTTTTGCCTGTGCCTTCAAATGCTTATATTCCCCATGGACAGGCACAGCATACTTAGGACGCACCAGCGTATAAAGCAGCTTGATCTCTTCCTGGCAGGCATGTCCTGAAACATGTACGTCCTGAAAAATGACATCTGCCCCCTTCAGCAGCAGTTCATTGATTACATTTGTGACCGCCTTTTCATTCCCGGGAATCGGATGAGAGGAAAAAATAATGGTATCTGTAGGTCCTATAGAAATCTTTCGGTGGTTGTCCTCCGCCATACGACTTAAAGCCGCCATGCTTTCTCCCTGACTTCCTGTAGTAATAATGACCGTCTTTTCATCAGGATAATTCTTAAGAAGCTCTGTATCAATCAGGGTATTCTCCGGAATCTTCAAATAACCAAGATTGGTCGCCGTCTCGATGATGTTCACCATACTGCGGCCTTCCACCACTACCTTCCGCCCAAACTTATAGGCAGAGTTGATAATCTGCTGCACTCTGTCCACGTTAGAAGCAAAAGTGGCAATAATGATACGCGTATTCTTATGCTCTTCAAATAAAATATCAAATGTTTTTCCTACCGTCCGCTCAGAAGGCGTAAATCCCGGTCGCTCCGCATTGGTAGAATCGCACATAAGCGCCAGTACACCCTTCTTTCCAAGTTCTGCAAAACGTTGCAGATCGATGGCGTCACCAAATACCGGCGTATAATCCACCTTAAAATCTCCTGTGTTCACCACGATGCCTGCCGGTGAATAAATTGCCAAAGCCGCCGCATCTACGATACTGTGGTTCGTTTTGATAAATTCAATGCGAAATTGTCCCAGATTGATGGACTGACCGAATTTCACCACCTTGCGCTTTGTGTGGTTCGTCAGATTATGTTCCTTTAATTTGTTTTCAATAATTCCCATGGTCAATTTCGTTGCATAAATAGGCACATTAATGTCACGAAGCACATAGGGAAGCGCACCAATATGATCTTCGTGCCCATGGGTAATAACGAATCCCTTAACTTTTTCTATATTATTTTTTAAATAGGTTACATCTGGAATCACCAGATCGATTCCCAGCATATCATCTTCTGGGAAAGAAAGACCGCAGTCCACCACAATAATACTGTCTTCATATTCAAAGGCAGTAATATTCATACCAATCTGCTCAAGACCCCCTAATGGAATTATCTTTAGTCCTAAGCTGCTTTTCTGTTCATTTTTTTTCAATCAATTCTACCTCCGGTAATCCGTATTCTCATTCATTTTAAAGTTTTACGTAAGTTCGACGTCTTCAAGAAGGTTTTCAAATACAGCAGCAACCGCAGACATTTCCGTGTCATCATCTACAATCTCATAAATCGCTTCCTTAGCTCCTGCCTCGGAGACTTCCTTCAAGATCAAAGCCTCTCCGTCGCCTTCCTGAACATCCGTCACCAGAAGATACTGGCTTCCGCCCAGCCTGGTCTGTTCCAAAACGTAAAACTCTACACTTTCTTGTAATCCACTTTCTAGTGTACCAAGAATAAATCTAATTTTTTCCAATCATTCTTCTCCTTGCTTCATTTTCCTGTAGTCCAAAAAGCCCTGTAAAATAAGTACAGCAGCAATCTGATCTACATATTCCTTGCGGTCTTCCCTTCGTATCCCGACTTCCATCATCGCCTTATCTGCCGCTACGGTGGTAAGTCTTTCATCCCAGGTATGTACGAAAAGTCCTGTCCTCCTCTCTAACTTGTCCTTAAACTCCATAGTTACCTCTACCCTAGGTCCCAAGGTATCATTCATATTTTTGGGCAGCCCTAAGACGATTTCAGTAACCTGGTATTCTTCTATCAAAGCCTCCAGCCTTGCCAACGTTTGGCGCAGCTTATTTTCGTCTTTTCTTCTTATAATTTCTATTCCCTGAGCAGTAATCAGCAAGGGATCACTAATCGCCACCCCTACCGTTTTGGCCCCAAAATCCAAACCCATTATTCGCATCTTAATATCACTTTCCGCTCCTTATTCCTGCTTATTTCCAGTGATTGTTCTTAATATACTCTGTCAGCATCTCTTCTACCAGTTCGTCCCTTTCAATCCTCATAATAAGACTTCTGGCATTTTTGTAACTGGTAATATAAGTGGGATCCCCAGACATGATATATCCCACAATCTGATTCACAGGATTATAACCTTTCTCTGTTAATGCCGCATAGACATCCGCAAGGATTTCTTTTACGCTGGCGCTGTCTGTCTCTACTTTAAAAAATTGTGTATTTCCCAAATCCTGCATACTATAATCCCCATTCCTGCCCCACCCGTAACTTTTGGGCATGGGCGTTTAAAAGTATATCTTCTATCTTACTCCTTTTTACCATAAAATTCAATTGTATTTACGGTCTAAACAATAAAATATCCGGCTCTAAGAAACCTGTCAGGCTGCCTTTTTTTATTTGACCGGAAAGATTTTCCCCAGTTTCAAAGGCAGCACGAATGTATTCTTTGGTATGCCCTGTCTGATATCTCTTACCCTTGATGATCTTCTCTTCTTCAAACAATATCCGGACATCCTTATGTAGGTGCATTTCTCTGTATTTACGAGACATGTTTTGATCCAACTCTAAAAGCACATTGCTGCGCTGCGCCTTGACCGCCTCTGAAAGCTGTCCATCCATAGCTGCTGCCGGCGTTCCCTTTCTTCTGGAATATTTGAATATATGCATCTCATAAAATCCTACTTTTTGAAGGAACTGACATGTGATATCAAATTCCTCCTCTGTCTCCTTGGGAAATCCCACGATCACATCCGTGGTAATTGCCGGCTGGTCAAAATATTCCCTCAATATACATACCTTTTCATAGTATTGCTCCGCGGAATATTTTCTATTCATTCTTTCAAGAACTGTATCGCAGCCGCTCTGCAAAGAAAGATGAAAATGCGGGCAGATAGCGGCACATTGGGATAGTCCTCTTGCAAATTCCTTTGTGATAATCCTAGGTTCTAACGATCCCAGTCTAATGCGCTGGATTCCCGGAATTTGTTCCACCCTCTGTATCAACGATAAAAGTCCGCTTTTTGAAAAGTCATTTCCACCACTCATGCCGTAAGAGCTCAGATGGATTCCCGTAAGCACGACTTCCTTATAGCCATTTTCGGCAAGCCCTTCTATCTCCTCTGCCACCTCCTCCATTCCCCGACTCCTGATCCTTCCCCTAGCATAAGGAATAATACAGTAGGAACAAAATTGATTGCAGCCGTCCTGTACCTTAATAAAGGCTCTGGTATGTTCTGCCGTATGGGTCAGCTTCATGGATTCATATTCGTGGGTACTGCTGATGTCTATAATTGTTTTTCCCTTTAAAGTTTTATCTCTCACTATGTCATCACGGTCACCGTTTTCTTTCTCTTCCAAATATTCCTTAAGAATCGGAATGAGATCTTTTTTCCGATTATTTCCGATGGCAAGATCAATGCTCATATCTTTCAAAGCATCTTCCGTTCCCGCCTGAACATAGCATCCCACAGCCACCACTACAGATTCCGGGTTCATTTTCTTTGCACGATGAAGCATCTGCCTGCTTTTCCTGTCTGCAATATTCGTCACAGTGCAGGTATTAATAATATAAATATCGGCTTTTGCATCAAATGGTACCACCTCATATCCGTTCTCTTTTAGTACCTGCTGCATATAATCCATCTCATATCCATTTACCTTACATCCAAGGTTATGAAATGCCACACTTCTCATACTTTACTCCCATTCACTCTTACGCGCTACTTTTTTGTGCTGTTTTATCATTGACTTTTGGAGTACAAACCTTTACTATAATAGCAGAAGGTATGCAAAATTTAAGGAGGTAGTTCCCAATGAAAACAGTTCAGATTTCATTAAATTCTATTGACAAGGTAAAATCTTTTGTAAACGATATTACAAAATTCGATTATGACTTTGATTTAGTATCCGGAAGATATGTAATTGATGCAAAATCTATTATGGGTATCTTCAGCTTAGACTTATCCAAGCCCATCGACTTAAATATCCATGCAGAAGAAAACATTGATGAAGTTCTCGAAATCATCAAGCCTTATCTGATTTAATGAATATTGTGAGCTGGCCAACCGCCAGCTCCTTTTTATTTCCATCGCTTACCATAAAAATGCCTCCCAAGGTGCAGCGTCATCAACTACCATCTGACAATCACAAGCTCATCCGTATCCAGCGCTTTCTGTACCAATTCTTCTATTTTTTCCTCCAGGTTCTGTTCGTGTCTTTTAATGACATTCAAATTAGGCTTTGTTACAGGATGCTTTGCCACAAATATCGTACAGCAGTCTTCATAGGGCAGAATAGAGGTCTCATAGGTTCCGATTTTTTCTGAAACGTCCACAATCTCCATCTTGTCAAATCCAATCAAAGGTCGGAAGACCGGAAGCGTACACACCTCATTGGTCACCGCCAGAGACTGCACCGTCTGGGAAGCCACCTGACCGATGCTTTCACCGGTAATCAGTCCCAGACATTCATTTTCCTTTGCAATCCTCTCAGCAATCTTCATCATATATCTGCGCATGATGATGGTAAGCTCCTCATGAGGACATTTCTCATAAATATAAAGCTGAATATCTGTAAAATTGATAATATGAAGATAAACCGGACCCGCATAACGGGATACCAGCTTCGCCAGATCGATTACCTTCTGCTTTGCCCTGTCGCTGGTATAGGGAGGCGCATGGAAATAGACCGCATCGATCTTGACCCCACGCTTTGCAATCATATAACCGGCTACAGGGGAATCGATTCCCCCCGACAGAAGCAGCATCGCCTTGCCGTTGCTGCCTACCGGCATACCGCCGGGACCCGGTATTTCTATGGAATAAATGTAAATCTTTTCTCTGATCTCCACATGCAGCATCACATCGGGATGATGGACGTCCACCTTCATCTCGGGAAATGCATCCAGCACCGCGCCGCCCAATTCCATATTCAGTTCCATGGAATTCATGGGATAATTTTTCCTTGCCCTTCTGGCATGGACTTTAAAGGTAATGTTTTTATCCTCATATATCTTGTCCACATATTCCACCAGCTTTTGGGCAAGTTTCTCATACCCTTCATCTTCCACATGAATGACCGGACAGATTCCCGAAATGCCGAACACCGTCTTTAAGTTGTCCACCGCCTCGTCATAGTCGAACTCGGAAAGGGCATGCACATAAATCCTGCCGTCTGTGCGGGTGACTTTAAATTCTCCCTCGCACCTTTTCAGCGCATACTTTATCTGCTGCACCAGCGCCTCTTCAAATAAATATTTATTTTTTCCTTTTACGCCGATTTCTGCGTATTTGATTAAAAATGCACTGAACATATTTTGCTCCTATCTGTGGACGCCGGCACGCCTTCCGTCCGCTGCTGCGCCTTTCTCTATCTAAGAAGAATGACCCCGAAGAGCCATTCTTCCCGAAAAGTGTTTCTAATTTCGCGTGTATCTCCTAAGCATGGGAATTATATCATACATTGTCTGTAAAGTATAGTTTATTTCTTCCATTGTGGTAAAAACCGAAAAACTGAAACGAATTGTAGAGCCAAGCAGTTCTTCCGAAACGCCCATCGCACGCAGGGTAGCGGAGGGCTGAGGCTTGCGCGCGGAACATGCGCTTCCAGCGGAAACATAGATTCCCTGATCCTCCAATGCGTGAAGAAGCACTTCGCTTCGCACGCCTCTTATGGAGACGCTCACCACATGGGGCGCTCCCGTCTCATCCAGGTGTCCGTTTACAATCACATCATCGATCTTTTGTACGCCTTCCACGAAAGCACGCTTGATTCGGTACAGCTTTTCAATCTCCTGGTCCAGATTTCCATAAACCAATTCGACCGCCTTTGCAAGTCCTGCAACAGCAGGGACATTTTCTGTGCCGGAGCGGATGCCGTTTTGCTGTCCGCCGCCAAAAAGGATGGGCTTTATTTTTACCTTTTCATCTACATACAAAAAGCCTACTCCCTTGGGTCCATGAATCTTATGGCCACTTACAGATAAAAGATCTATCTTCATTTTTTTTGGATATATCCTGAACTTTCCATACCCCTGCACTGCATCTACATGGAACAGGATATTGGGATTCATTTTTTTGATCAATGCTCCCGCCTGTGCAATGGGCTGCATGGAACCCACTTCGTTGTTGGTGTGCATAATAGAAACCAAAATCGTCTCCCCTGTAATCGCACGCTGTAAATCTTCCAGATGGATACACCCCTTTTGGTCTACCGGAAGATAAGTTACCCGAAAGCCTTCCTCTTCCAAATGCTTCATGGTTTTCAGGACCGCAGGATGTTCAATCTGTGTGGTAATCAAATGCCTTCCGCTCCGACAATTTGCTCGGGCGCATCCAATCAAAGCAAGGTTATCTGATTCCGTTCCTCCTGAAGTAAAAAAGATTTCTTTTTCATTTACCTTTAAATTTCTGGCAATTACATCCTTTGCATAACGGATATATTTCTCTGCCTGAACGCCCTTTCTATGGAGACTTGAGGAGTTTCCGTAGTCTTCACACATAATCTGGGTCATCAGCGCAGCTACCTCGTCAAAACATCTGGTGGTTGCCGAATTATCTAAATATACCTCCATAATATCACTGGCCTTTCTGAACAGAGTATTCGTTCTTATCCTACTATTACTATATGATTATCTCTCCAAATGGTACATTATCATGGACAGAACCGCCATTCCCGCCGTTTCCGTCCTCAGGATGCGGCGCCCTAAGGTGATGGGCTTTATCCCCTCCTTTACTGCCGTTTCCACCTCTTCCCCAGCAAATCCTCCCTCCGGTCCAATGAAAATTGCAATGTCCTCACCCGGCTTTAATCCGCCAATCAACTCTCTTGTCCTTTCCATGTCTTCTGCAAGTTCGTAAGGAATCATTCTTACCTCTGCACATTTGCTATAATTTACTGCCTCTTTAAAGTTCATCACTTCTTTTACTTTGGGTATGATTCCCCTTCGGCTTTGCTTGGCTGCCGCCTGCGCGATTCCCTGCCATCTCGCCGTTTTAGTTTTTGCTTTCTTTTCATCCAGCTTTACCACTGCTCGGGCGCAGGAGACTGGTATAATCTCATATATGCCGAGTTCCACAGCCTTTTGAATAATCAGTTCCATTTTATCCGCCTTGGGAAGCCCTTGGAATAGATAAATCTTCGAGGGAAGTTCAACCCCTTCCTCCTTAATAAATCGGAGTTCGCAGACTATTTCTTCTTCGCTAAGCGTTTCAATGCCGCAGCGGTATTCCTTTCCGTCTACACCGTTGCTGACGGACAACTCCTCCCCGGGTTTCATGCGAAGAACATTTTTAATATGATTCACATCCCCGCCCGTAATCATGATTTTATTTCCCTGAATCTGCCCGGGTTCTACAAAAAATTGGTACATTGATACAACCATACCCTTCTATCATCTATATTTTGATTTTGCATTTTTCTTATTGCCAATATTGCTGATTACGTCGCTGATATTTGGAAAATCCTGGTTAAACTCCTTTGCGTGCCACAACACCGACCCACTCTCCCTGATGGTTGACCTCCAGGACCTCCAGTCCCGCCGCCTTTACCGCATCCACCACCGTCTGCTCCTTATCATCAATGATACCAGAGGTAATGTAAATTCCGCCCTTTTTGAGATGGTTCACAATAACCGTGGTAAGCGGCACCAGCACTTCCGCCAGAATATTGGCAGCTACGATATCATAACACTCCGTGCCGACCTGTTCCTGGATTTCCTGCTCCGTAATAATATTGCCAATAATCAGCTCAAATGCCTCATCTGCAATGCCATTCGCCTCCTTGTTTTCCCTGACCGCTTCTATGGCGCAGGGATCAAGATCAGTCCCTACCGCACTTTTTGCCCCGAACATAATAGAAAGAATCGCTAAAATACCACTCCCGGTTCCTACGTCTAAGAGTCTGGTTTCTGGCGTAATGTACTTGCGCAGCGCGCGGATGCAGAGCTGGGTGGTATCATGCATGCCTGTCCCAAAAGCAGTTCCCGGGTCAATGTGAAGAATCATCTTATCCCGATCCTCCGGCGCCGCCTCCTCCCACGAAGGAATCACCAGAACATCATCTATGGTAAACTGGTGGAAATACTGCTTCCAATTGTTAATCCAGTCAATGTCTTCCGTTTCCTCCACGGCAACGCTTCCCTCTCCAATATCCATGAACCCACGAAGTTCGTTTAGCTGCTCCTTCACGCTTTCAAGAACCGCCTGCTGCGTGGTTTTCTCCCCATTTAGTAATAGCCCTCCATTTTCTGCTTCTTCCACAAAAAAACTGAGATAGGCTATCCCGTCATCCTCCGGTCCTTCCGGGAGGATATCCACGAACATCTGCTCCTTTTCCAGCGCTGTCAAAGGAACCTTGTCCTCAATCTGAGCCCCCTCAAGCCCAATATCATATAAAGTGCTGATGATAATATCTTCGGCATCTGTAACTGTTTTGATTCTGAATTTCGTCCACTTCATCCTTCTAATTCCTTCCAAACTGATTTTCTATTGTTCCATTATATGTAAAAAATGTTTTATTTACAAGGCTTCGTTTGACTATTTAGGCTTCCTATTCTATACTTAAAGCTGCAATTTATTTTTAATACTCACCAAATAGAAAGCGCATTCAAAAATGATTCAAGATATCTACCCACAAATTTACCATAACGAATACAAAGACTTAACCCCCCAGGAAAATGACTTTATTCTTGTCTTTGATAAGCACACCGCCCTGCTCCGGTTCCAGTCAGATGAAAGCCAACACAAAAAGCTGCGCTTCCCCACACGAAAGGAACTGGAAGGCTATGGGTGCACCTATCACTATCTATTTTCCATAGACAATTATCAATATTTTCTGGCTTGCCCTGCTGCCGATTCCCTGCAGATTGTCCTTCCCGGCTACTCCTACGAGGATGTTCGGATTTTCCGCACCGCAGACTCTAGGCATACTGCCTTTGCCGGAATCACCGCCCATCATCTTTTCAACTGGTATCAGACCAACCAGTTCTGCGGGCGCTGTGGGCACCAAATGACCCCTGACCGCAAAGAGCGGATGCTCTTTTGTCCTGATTGTCATAATACAGTTTATCCAAGGATTTCTCCCGCTGTCATTGTAGGAATCATAAACGGGGACAAGATACTGATGAGCCGATATGCGGGGCGCCCTTATACCAATTATGCCCTTATTGCCGGTTTTACTGAAATCGGGGAAAGTGCGGAACAGACCGTCCGAAGAGAAGTGATGGAGGAAGTAGGGCTCAAAGTAAAAAATATCCGTTACTATAAAAGCCAGCCCTGGGCATTTTCAGGAAGTCTTCTCATGGGATTCTTCTGTGACCTGGACGGCTCCGATCAAATCACTTTAGATACCAGTGAGTTGTCGGAAGCCGGCTGGTTTCACAGAGATGAAATTACCCTGGAGAACGACCATGTAAGCCTCACCAGAGAGATGATTGTCAAATTTAAAGAAGACGCTTATAAGTCATAATACATCTTAAATTCTGCTGGAGAAGGAATCTGCTCCATTTTCTTTAACTCTGCTCTTTTGCGTGCTACCCAGACATCGATAAGCCGCTGCGGAAATACGCCGCCCTTGGTCAGGTAATCATGATCTGCCTCTAATGCATCCAACGCTTCACCTAAAGATTTAGGCAGTCCTTTAATTTTTTTCTGTTCTTCCTCTGACAAAGTATAGAGATTGAAATCATAAGGTCCCCATCCATTTTCTGCGGGATCGATCTGATTTTCAATTCCGTCCAGCCCTGCCATCAAAATGGCTGCATATGCATAATAAGGATTGGCGGTGGCATCCGGGTTGCGCAGTTCAAACCGCTTGGTCTGCGGCGACTTGGCATAAGCAGGAATACGAATGACCGCACTGCGGTTGGAAGTTGCATATCCAATGGTAACCGGCGCTTCATATCCCGGCACCAGACGTTTAAAGGAATTGGTGGATGGGTTGGTAAACGCGCACAGAGAAGCAATATGCTTCAGCAGTCCGCCCATAAAATAATGGGCTGTACGGCTTAATCCAGAATATCCGTTTTCATCATAGAATAAAGGCTGTCCATCTTTGAAAAGCAGCATATGGACATGCATGCCGCTGCCTGCCTCCTGATAGATTGGTTTTGGCAGGAAAGTCGCCGTCTTTCCCTCCTGAGCTGCCATATTCTTGATGATGTATTTAATAATCATGGTATTGTCTGCCATATCAGGCATTTCCGCAAGTTCCACTTCGATCTCCATCTGACCCGGACCGCCTACTTCATGATGATGATATTTTACTTTAATCCCCCAGTCCTCCATCATCATACACATCCGGCTGCGCAGATCGTATCCCACATCTTGAGGAGAAGCCACATGATACCCGCCTTTATAGGGAACCTCATATCCGTTATTCCCCGGTGTGTCCAGACTGCAATTCCAGTCCGCCTGTCTGGTATCAATCCGATAGCCGCACCGCTGAGGAGATACTTCGTAACGCGCTGAATCAAATAAATAAAATTCAAATTCCGGTCCGATGACCATCTTGTCCGCAATGCCGCTTTCCTTCATATATTCCACAGCGCGCAGGCTTACATTCTTGGGGTACTGGTCAAAGGGCTTATTCTCTCCTTTTCCAATCGTGCAGACATTTCCGCACATGGTCAGTGTAGGCACCTGCGCAAACGGATCCACATACGCGGTATCCGGATCCGGCAGGAACACCATATCGCTCTTTTCAATCGGTGCATATCCATAATTGGAACCGTCAAATCCGATTCCATAAGTAAACGTATCCTCTCCAAACCGCTCCACAGGAATCGTAATGTGGCGCCAGCGCCCGTCGATATCCGTCATCTTAAAATCGATCATACGAATATTCTTTTCCTCGCACAACTTCTTAATCTCTTCGCTCTTACCCATAATCTTTTTCCTTTCCCTTTCCACTTTTGATGCATATCTGCAATCATTTAAATTGTATCATCCCGGCGTCAAATAAACAATAAAAACTCGTCTACTCCGCCCAGCTTAAAGCCTCCTCCAAACTTTCCGCGCCCAGTATGTTCAGCATGAACTCTATATATTCCTGAGCTCTGTCGGTATCGATATAGCGGAAGACCTCTTTGAGGTACTTTTCGGAGTGATTGTATTCATAAAGACCAAAGGCAAGTCCGCTCACCACCTCTTCCGGTGCATCCGTCTGCCTGTTCAAGATAAATGCATCTATATGGGGATTTGCATCCACAATAAAATAGCAATAGGCAAATGCAGCTGCCTGCAGTTTTTCCCCGGACCTGGAGGAAAATCCGAGTTCTGTAATAGTAATGCTTCTCATCTCTCCTTCCGTATCCAGATATTCCTCCTGCCCTAAAAGATCCGTCAGTACACTCAGATTCATAATTGTTAAAACTTCTGCATCCTGCGTCTTATCGTTCTCCGAAGACCAGTAATTTACACGTGTGAGTGGTTCCGGATAAGGGTGAATCGCAATTCCCCAGTCATAGTTTCCATGCGCCCTTGCCGCATCATTAAATGCGGCGAGCAGTTCCCTCGCATTAAAATAATTTTTGTTGTTGCCATGATTGCTGTTCCAGTCATGATCTATACTGAAATACACCCGCGCATTTGCATACTTGCTTTTAATCGCTTGATAAAAAATGCGGAATGATTTTTCAAATTCCTGCACATAGTATACAAGATCCTTGGTGTTCATATAATTCCAAGTCTTAAACTGATTAATCTCATTTGCGATTACCCAGTTATGCACCATTCCATGTTCGCCACCAGAATATCGTTGTGCCAAGAATTCAGCCACCGCTTCAAGGGTCTTTACCCCCTCCTCTTCCTCGGTATTGAACATGTAATAATATGCGCCACTCTTTTGATCCCTCGCCTTGGGATGAATCATCTCCATGTACGCATTATTCCAGTCATTCAGCACCACTGCCGTAGAACACATACCCATCGTTTCCAGGTAAGAAAACAATCCGTCATAATCATTTACCACTTTCCCGTTAAAGTGATATTCTTTCCCTTCAAAGGTATATACAATCGTGGGATAATCTTCATCCGTGGTCTCACCCATAAGAATCGATAAGGGCATATTGTAGATGGTGTGCTTCACTTCCAACTCCGTCAATTCCTTCGTTCCCAACATGGTAGGGTCTAACAAAACGCCTTTTTTGGATTCTATATCGGGGTATGAATCCTGATTCTCCGCCAGCACTTCCGGGTTTGACAGATAAACGCCTCTTCCTGCCGGTACATATCTTCCCTCCACAAGAAGCGCAGGAATAAATTTCCTAAAGAGATATTCCTCTTCATAGTCAAAAGAAACCTCCGATATTTTTCCTTTTTCCCATATAACTTCCGGATCCCCTGAAAGTTCCTGCATATCCTCATAGCATTCTGCTGTAAATAAATAGAAATACGCATCATCACTTTCAGGAATTTGCGGCATCACCAGTGAATATGTCATTTGTCCCGGTTCCTCCGCATCAATAAGCGCCGTGCCGGAACCATAGTCTGCCAGTTCATCCGCCGATACCTTTCTATCTCCTTTGGCAAGCTGTTCTAAAACTGCTTCCTCAGACTGTGTCTTATTTTCTTTTTCCTCTGTGGCTTCTGTAACGACCTTTTCTCCGCTGGCAGGCACCTTCCCGCTGCATCCATACAAAAGTCCCGCCAGCAAAGCCGCTCCTGTGTATAACAAAAGAAGCCTTTTTTTCATTTTCCCCATTTCTTTATACACCATCATCCTCCCGCACTTACAAATATTTCACCGTCACCGCTACCCCGGGACGTTCCTCTATCTCTTCCGATACAAATATCTTCCCTTGACCAATCTGTGTATATATTTCATAACATTTTTTCATGGTGACATGCTGAAACTTCCATTCCGTCTCCAGCATTGGAATGCCTGCACAGTTATCTTTCATACCATAGCGCACACTCTGACCGGCAAACGCCTCAGACCACTTCCCGCCTTCTGCGAAATAATCGTCCAAGGAAATGACCACCGCATTTGCAATATCCTTCACCGCGCTGGTCAAAAAATATTCCGAACGTTTATTTTGATCCACATCCACTCCAATCAGCAGACCTTTTTCCCTGCCTGCTGCTTCCAAAACCGATTCATAAAGAAAGCCTCCGCATGCAAAAATCACTTCTGTACCTTCTTCATACCACCGTACCGCTTCCCCACAGATTTCCTCTGATGACTGAAAAGTTCCCGCATACCAATAATTGACCGTTACATCTTTAAGCCCAAGTTCCTTTGCCGCATCATCGATTCCCTGCAGATAACCATAACCATACCGAATGACAGGAGGCTCCTCCTTTCCGCCGATAAACCCAAGATTCCGATATCCTTCCAAAACAGCCATATAACCCGCCAGATAACCGGACTCCTCCTCCTTAAAGGAAACACAATGTACATTATCTTCTATCTCTAACGGCTCTCCCTGCGTGTCAACAGGAACTCCGTCTATGAGCAGGAAACAAATATCCGGATAAACATCCTGCAGCTCCCCTACAGCCTCCTGAAAATCATAGCCTGCACAGACCACCACCTTGGCATCATTTAGGATGGCATCTTCCACCGTCTCCACATGCCCCTCCAGATTATCTTCCTCCACATTGTAATATGAAAAGGAGACGCCTGCTGCCAGCGCATACATCTGGATTCCCTCATAAATAACCTCATTATAATTTCCGTCCATGACCACACCGTCTGACACAAAGGCAATCTCTCCTCCCGTTTCCTGATAATCCCCATAGTGATCTTTTAGCAAATCTGCCATGGGATCTACCTGCGCTGCTTCTTTTTGCTGCTTCTGTATCTCTATATCCACTACGGGACTCTGCATTTCCTCCGATGCAGTTTCCTGCGCTTCTTCTCCATTACACCCTGCCAGCATGCCGGCAAGGAGAAGGATCGCCATACTGCCTGCAATTTTTCTCTTCATCCTGATACCCATACTTTTCACCTCTTTGTCAAGTATAGCATCTCCTGCTAAGATTTGCAAAAGGAGCCGCCCATAATTGAGCCGCTCCCTTAATAAAATGCTCCTAATCAGCACAAAATCATCTCTGCAATGTCTTCAAACTCCTCCTGCCGTTCGTCCGTCAAAATCGTTCCAGATGTAAAAGAGGCAAAAGTTACCGCGCTGATTACGTGAAATTTACTGTTATCACATAGGACATATGCCTTTCTGCACTGTTCTATCGCTGTCCTTTTCATCAGCGCTTCGCTTTCATCCGGCGTCGTAAATCCCGCAGTCCTGCTGACACCGTTGGTTCCAAAAAATCCCTTGGTAAAATGATAGTCCTTCAGGGTAAGCGCCGCCATGGCGCCCACCACAGCCTCTGTCGAACTTTTCAATGTGCCGCCAATCAGTACGACATGCGCTCCTTTTGCTGCCAATTTCTGCGCGTGGGCAACGGCATTTGTCACAAAGGTCACATTGGCAGTTTCTACAAAATCCAGCATATACCCGGTGGTGGTCCCCGCATCCAGATATACAAAGTCCTGGGGTTCGATCAGCGATGCCGCATATCTGGCAATCCGCTTCTTTTCTTCTTTGTTTACCTCCGCCTTCTGGGTCACGGTAGGTTCTACGGACTGGTAGATGTGATCCATGCGGACGGCTCCCCCAAACACTTTGACCAGTCTTCCCGCCTTATCCAGCACAATGATATCTCTTCGCGCCGTGGATTCTGAAATCCCTAAAAGTTCTGTCAGCTCTGTCACCGTCACACTGCGCTTTTCTTCCAGTATTTTCAAAATCATTTCGTGCCTTTGCTCTGATAACATACCTTCCTCCATTTTAGACCAGCAATATTCTGCTTCCAGCTTAACCGGAAGGAAAAATGTAATCTACAAACTTTCCTGCATCAATTTGCTGACCGCTTCATATGCCGCCTCTTCATCCTCGCCGTCAAAAGTTACCACAACTTCGTTTCCTTTCTTGATGCCGAGTCCCATGATACCGAAGATTTTCTTACAGTCGCCTGACTTGCCGTCCTTTGTGATCATAATGCTGCTTGTAAATGCCTTCGCTGCCTTTACCAGCTCTCCTGCCGGACGTGCGTGGATTCCCTGAGGGTCTGTGATTACATACTTGAATTCTTTCATAATGATTCTCCTTTTCTTATTTTATTATTTTATTTTTTAAGATTCAATATTTTTCTTTAAGATGCCTAGCAGCGCTGTGGAAATTAAAGTTCCAGCCACCAATGCAATTACGTACATCAGCGGATTCCCCACCACAGGAAATACGAAGATTCCGCCGTGAGGCGCCATCAATGTACAATTAAGCAGCATAGACAGCGCACCTGCTGCGCCTGAACCGATAATACATGCCGGAAGTACATGGATAGGATCGGATGCCGCAAAGGGAATGGCTCCTTCTGTGATAAATGCAAGCCCCATGATAAAGTTGGTAGGACCGGACTCTCTTTCTTCTTTCGTAAATTTCTTCTTGAAAAGAAGGGTTGCCAGTGCAATGGCACAGGGAGGCGTCATGCCGCCGATCATCACTGCCGCCATAATGTCATAATTTCCTGCCGCAATCGCTGCCGTGCCAAACACGTACGCCGCTTTGTTGAAGGGACCTCCCATATCTATTGCCATCATGCCGCCTAAAATCAGTCCCAGAATCACTTTGCTCGTTCCGCCCATGCTGGTCAGTCCATTGTTAAGGGCAGTGTTGATGCCTCCCATAACAGGTTCTACCACAAATGACATGAGCAGCCCCATCAGCAGAATACCAACCAGCGGATAAATCAGCACCGGCGCAATCTTTTCCAAAAAGTCGGGCAGTTTATCACAGAGCTTGCGAAGCAGAACAATGATATAACCTGCTGCAAAGCCAGCAACTAAAGCTCCAAGGAAACCGGACTTCCCGCCGGAAGCAATCATGCCGCCCACAAACCCAAGGGCAAGTGCCGGTCTGTCACCGATTGCCATGGCGATAAATCCCGCCAGAACCGGAAGCATGAAACCAAATGCAACGCCGCCTAGATTCTTAAACCATGCTGCAATCGGCGTAATCGTACCAAAATCTGCCCGCTCCGCTACGTCCAGCGCATTCATATCCACACAGAGCCCATCAATCAGAAAGGCTATAGCTATCAGGATACCGCCGCCCACTACAAAGGGAAGCATATGGGATACCCCGTTCATAAGCTGGGTATAAATCTGGTGCCCTACGCCGCCGCTCTTTTTTGAAGTGGAAGAAGATGTCTGGGATCCTGCTGCTGCATGATAAATCGGCGCATCTCCTGCAATGGCGCGGTCTAAAAGTTCTCCTGCCTTGCTGATTCCGTCAGACACCTGACATGCAATCACCTTTTTTCCGTCAAATCGATCCATAGGAACCTGCGCATCCGCCGCAACGATGATGCAGTCCGCCTCCTCAATCTCCTTTGACGTTAACACATTCTTTGCGCCGCCGGAACCTCTGGTCTCTATCTTTACAGAGCAATTTCTCTCTTTTGCCGCCTTTTCGATTCCCTCTGCCGCCATGTATGTATGGGCGATTCCTGTAGGGCAGGAAGTAACTGCCAGAATCTTCGCCTGACCCGGCGCATCCGCCCCTGTATCAGCCAGACGCTCATCAATGCTTTCCTTTTCATCATCTGCTTTATCTATGATGGCAAGAAATTCATCCACGGACGCCGCATGCCGAAGGCTATCCGAAAATTCTTCATCCATCATCAAAACCGATAATTTGCTCAGCACGTCCAGATGCACATTGTCTTCCGTGTTGGGCGCTGCAATCAAGAAGATCAACGTAACCGGCTCTCCATCCAGAGAATCAAAATCAACCCCATCCTTCACCACCATTGCCGCAAGTCCCGGTCTGCTCACTGCGTCACATTTTCCGTGAGGAATAGCGATCCCCTCACCGATTCCGGTAGTGCTTTCTTCCTCTCTCGCATATACCTGCTTCCGGTACGCATCTTCATCCTTGATCTTACCGCTTTTCACCATCAGTGCGACTACCTGATCCAATGCTTCGCTCTTGCTTCCCGGATTTCCAGTTAGGGAAATGCTCTGTCTATCCAACAGTTCTGTGATTCTCATCTCATATCCTCCTTCATCTTTTTAATCCTATGACCTTGTTACCTGTTGATATACTGCTTCTATCTCTTTCTTTGTTGCCAGCAGTTCCGAAAATGCGCTTGCGCTTCCTGCTGCCACGCCCATGTAAAAAGCATGCCCGTATTCTTTCTTTTCCATCCAACCTGCAAGGAACCCTGCCACCATAGAGTCGCCCGCTCCCACTCCATTTATCAGTTTTCCCTTCGGCGCTGGCACATCCCGCACGCTTCCGTCCTCCGCCGCCAGCACCGCGCCTTCGCCTGCCATGGAGACCAGAACATTAGCTGCACCCATTTCCTGCATTTTCTTGGCGTAAGGAATTACTTCTTCCCTGGTTTTAAGTTCCTTCCCAAAGATCTCACCCAGCTCGTGATTATTTGGCTTGATCAGGAACGGATGATACTCCAGTACATTAACAAGCAAATCCTTTGTAGCATCTACTGCAATCATCACATCCCTTCCGGACAGCCTTTCCATGATTTTTTTGTAAATATCATCAGGCATGGAATTCGGAATGCTCCCGGCAAGTACAAGCACATCGCCTTTTTGCAGAACATCCAGCTTTTCCATCAACTTTTGTACATTCTCCTCCCCGATTTCAGGTCCGCACCCATTAATCTCTGTTCCGTCGATAGATTTTAATTTCACATTGATTCTTGAAATTCCAGCGTCTATGGGAATCAGATCGGATTTCACTCCCATTCGTTCTATCCGGCGGACAATCTCCGCGCCCGTAAAACCTGCCACAAATCCCAGCGCCGTATTTTCGATTCCTAAATTTCCAAGTACCATTGAAACATTGAGTCCCTTCCCTCCGGGAAGAAGGAGCTCTGAACTGGTCCGGTTCGTCAGCCCCAGCTTGAAGTCATCAACCGAAACGATATAATCCAGTGACGGATTGAAAGTTACCGTGTAAATCATCTCATTTCCTCCTTGCTCTACTGTGAATGATTTAGTTTATAATTGTATTATACAGTCATTTTCAGTCAAATTCAATCATACTAATTCACAAATTTTGATTGCGGAATTTATTCACTCTGCATATATTTGATTGAAATTGATTGAATTTGATTGTATGATGCCCAAAAACCTAATAATAAAAAACTGGCAGACCGCTGCTTCACAGTCATACCAGTTTTATACCTTTTCATTACACTATAAATTTTGAAACAATAATTATACCATCCTGCTTTTGATAAACTCTTCTACCTCCCGACCCTCAGGCATTACCCGCAAAGCGCCTTTTCTGGTAGTTATGATAGAAGCGGCTGCATTGGCAAATGTCAACATCTGGGTAAGTTTCCCTTCATCCAAGTCATCCAATCCATATTGAAGTACATAATGCAGGCAGCATGCGCCAAAGGTATCGCCAGCGCCGGTCGTCTCAATGGTCTGCTCCTGCAGGAACGGTCTCACCTCCACACGCAGGTCTTTATAATAAGCCCGGCTCCCTTCTTTCCCCATGGAAAGCATGATCAGGGGAATAGCATACTGGCTGCGCAGTTTCTGGATACCTGCATCAAAATCTTCCTCGCCTGTGAACCACTGAATTTCATTGTCAGAAATTTTAAGCACATCGCACTGGGATAATCCATAAGCCGTCTGCTGCTTTGCATCTTCCAACGATTTCCAGAGGGGCGGACGCAGATTCGGATCAAAAGAAAGAACCGCACCGCTTTCCTTGGCAATTGCAATTGCCTTTTTAGTGGCGCCTCTCACAGTTTCGTGTGTCATGGAAAGCGTTCCGAAATGGAAGATTCTGGAATCCCGGATCAGTTCCTCCGGCACCTCTGCTTCCATCAGCATCATATCCGCTCCCGGATTGCGGTAAAAGGAAAAATCCCTGTCACCGTCCGGGTATGTATGCACCATGGCAAGGGTCGTGTGAATCTCTTCATCCATACATAAGTAATCCGCACATATACCCACCTCCGTGATGGCATCCTTTAACTGCTTTCCAAAAAAATCGTTTCCTACCTTCCCGATAAAAGCCGTCTTGTGTCCCAGCTTCGAGAGCATGGCAAGCACATTGCAGGGAGCGCCGCCGGGATTCGCCTCAAACAGCGGATTTCCCTGACCGCTCTTTCCATTTTCTGTAAAATCAATCAGAAGTTCGCCCAATGCTGTAATGTCATAATTCTTCATCTTTACACCCATCCCTTTCCCTTATCAATCCTTCTGATTTTTATTATAACTATATCAGGTCATATTTGACAATATCCATATTCACCTCTCCGTCTGCAAAAAAGGAAATGCCCTCTGCGTCCTGCTGGGTGTACATGGTAGCCGTCAAGACATGTTCTCCGTCATTGACAAAAACCTCTACGCTGAACCGGTCCAAAATGATTCTCAATTTTAAATTTCCATTCTTACTATTGACAAGGCAGCGTCTTTGATGAATAATGGCTCTTCTCGAACCCGAAAACTTTCTGTCCACCTTCAAAATGGATTCCCTTGGACGGAAGCTTAGCGAAGTGTGGTATTCGTCATTCTGGGCAAAGCGAACCGCAAACTTCTGATAAAGATTCTGCTCGTCTCCCGGCCGCAGTGTCAGTTCCATATCCACCTTTCTTCCTTTGATCCCTTCCAGGCTAAGGATACCCGAAACAGCCACATCCGAATATGCAATCCTGTTTTGCCGCATTGCATCCAATTCCCTTATCGGTTTCTGATATAGCCTTCCATCCTTTATAGAAAGTTCTCTCGGCAGGCTCATCTGACCGAACCATGGTTCGTCCGGAGATCTCAAATTGCATGTATCCCAATTCTGCATCCATCCAATCATGATTCTTCTTCCATCCGGCGCCAGCACCGTCTGAGGCGCATAAAAATCAATGCCGTAGTCTACAGACTGATCGCTTTTTTCTGTAAACGTTCCTGTCTCCTCATCAAAATCTCCCGTCATGCAGAGGGTTCCGTTTCCATTATGGTATTCAAAGCCTTTGGGAAGCATATCCTGCGGGCTGGTAAGCAATACCCATGTCCCATCCAGCTTAAAAAAGTCGGGACACTCCCACATTTTTCCAAACCGGTTATGATTGGACGCCAAAATACTTTTAAACTCCCAATCAAGTCCGTTTTTACTGGTATATAATAAAATTTGACCACTGCCATCCGCCGGACGGCTTCCAATCACGCAACGGTATGTGCCATCCTTCTCCTGCCATATCTTAGGATCGCGGAAATCCGCCCTGCTGGCGCCTTCAGGGAGATGCCTTCTGTCAAGCACCGGATTTTTTTTGTACTTTTCATAATCCAGCCCATCCCCAACCGCAAGGCATTGTGTCTGCACATCACAAAAGGTATCATCCATCTGATGTTCCCGCACCACGCCGGTATACATAAGCAGATGTCTTCCGTCCGGAAGCACGACTGCACTTCCGGAAAAGCATCCGTCTTTATCGTAAGCTTCATCCGGCGCAAGAGCTGCCGGAAGATATTCCCAATGCAAAAGATCTTTACTCACAGCATGCCCCCAGTGCATGCTTCCCCATTTTGCCTCGTAAGGGTAATATTGATAAAACAAATGATATTCCCCTTTGTAATAAGAAAAACCATTTGGATCATTCAGCCATCCCGTCCGTACAGACAGATGAAAATCCGGTCTGTCTTCCTTTTTAATAATCTTCTCAGCCGCCTCTTCATATTTTCGCGCTTCCCGCAGTGTCTGACTTGTCATACGCCATCTCTCCTATTTTTCCTTTTTACTGTGCACTTACTTTGCCTGAATATCGGTCATATGCCGCCTGATATACATTCAGAAGCTTATCCATACCGCATTTTTCTCTTAAATGTTTGATATATTTTTCCCACTCTTCATCCGTTGGACCACCGTTTTTAATCCAAAGACCTTCCTGCTCAGACACGGCGCTTTCAAAATTCGCCCTATACCAGTCAATGTCATCCAGCTCTCTGCCTGTAAACACGCAATCCACCGGGTAGGTCGTCGTGCTGTCCACATAAGGCATCCAGAACTCATACAGATCGGTCAGACGCTCAATCGCCCGATCCTCCATCCGAAACGTGGTCTGATAATAATCGCTGAGAATTAGCTTGGGTCCTGCCACTTCGCATTCGCCTTTTAATTCGCCGGAACCCTTTCCATATTTCTCTCTGCTTTCCTCATCCGAAATACTCATCCAC
>BLLW01000014.1 GCA_011959285.1 Lachnospiraceae bacterium
CGGTGGGGCAGGAAATGGGATGGCGCTGGGGCAGCTGCTATAGACAGTCAGCCGCCTCAGCGCCCATCCCATTTCCTGCCCCACCGCCCTTTCGGGCTGGCATATTCCGATTTGCAAAATTATTGGGGAGTCTATCTTAGATCCCGGCGGCTTGTGATTTTTAGTTTTTCGAAGATGTTGGACATGTGTTTTTTTACGGTGGATTCTGATATGCAGAGTTCTTCTGCTATTTCTCGGTTGGTCATGCCTTTTTGGACGAGGAGCGCTATTTGTTTTTCTTGTCTGGTCAGGGTGGACATATCCAATTTTGGGGGTTCTTCTTGGTTTTCTTTAGGCTCCTCTGCATTTGCAGGCAGGTCTTGCTCTGGTCCATGGGGGGATTCGCCTAAAATGAGGTAGCATACAAATCCGTAGAATATGGGTCTTAGGTCCAGGGCTAGTTCTGCGGGCAAGCCGGTCCAGGTGATTTCTTTCTGGAGCATGGTGGTGAAAATCAGCATGATGGATTCAAGGTAGCCCGCTGTGATGGCGTTTCGCTTAAATATGCCTTTTTGTTCGCTCCATCTTGTTCCTTTTTCAAGATAAGGGATGCACAGGATGATACAGCCTGTCAGAAACATGGCGATATGTCTGGGGCTGAAAATCAGCAGGGCTTCTGTCTTTAAAAGGAAGCAAAGAAGGAGCACGTATAGGATGATGGCAGTCAGATTTTTGATTGTCCTTTTCATTGGTTAATGTATTCCTGTATTTTCATATTCAGTCTTGCCTGCAGGGGCAAGAGGATCAGCGTGATCCCCATGCCGTAAATGAGGGTAAGCATAGATACCGAAAAGCTGGGACCAAGCATTAGCGGGTCATCCATGTTGTAAAGGATAAAGACGCCTTGTATGGCACAGATGAATACTGATAAGATCAGCAGAATCTTGATGGTCAGGCTCACGGACTCTTTGGCACGCTTTAGCTCTATCAGACTTTTCGCTTCCTTCTTGCCAATTACCAGGCGGAATGCGTGATTGAAGTCCTTAAGCAGTCCTCCCGAAATCAGCAGCGGTATCAAAAACAGAATAAGGTAAAGAATCGTGTAGCCGTCCAAAAACCTGAATACATAGCTTCCGTCCATTCCAGATGATGTGGCACACATGACGACTGTCAATAAGATAACGCTGAGAATTGATAATAAATACATATTGATTCCTCCTTTTGTTTGGGACTTTTTATGATTTCATTTTATTGAATTTATATGAAAAAGAAAATACTACTTTTGAGGAAAAAAGTAGTATTTTTCGTAGTAGTACCCATTATTTTCAAAAATCTGCATTTCACCGCATCTTTTTAGCGAAGGGGATTTTTATAAAATTCCTGGAAGTCTGTATAGCCTTCCTTCATAAGCTGTTCCTTCTGGAATTTCTTGTTCTTGTTCATTCTGACCACCAGCACCTGCTTTCCTTCGCCGCGTTCTTTCTGTGCCTGGGCAATCACTTTGCAGAGCGCTTCCCCCGGAAGTCCTTTTTCCAAAAGATACGCAACCCTGGCCGGCTGGGAGGGCACCTTGAACCCATTCTCCATAAGCAGCAGGATGATCCGTTCAAATCCAATGGAAAAACCGCATGCCGGAACGTCATTTCCGGTGAACTTTCCCACCATTTTGTCATATCTTCCACCGCCGCCGCAGCTTCCGCCAAATTCAGGCATTGCAATCTCAAATATGGTACCCGTATAGTAAGACATTCCGCGCACCAGCGTGGGATCAAACACAAGTTCAAAATCAGAGCACTGGGTTGCACGCACACTTTCCATGATTTCCTGAAGGCTGACCCTCACATCTTCCTCCAGATAATCCCCTAACTCTTTCGCAAGAAAGCTAAGCCCGTCCCCGGCGTTTTCCATCCCTTTAAATAAAGCAAGGTACTTATCCACGCTTTCCTTGGCAAATCCATTTTTTATAAGTTCTTCTTCCACGCCGTTTAGCCCGATCTTGTCCATCTTATCGAGTGTAACGAAAACGCTGTCATAGCTTTCTTCTGCAAACCCACTGTACGCTGCCATCGCCTTTAAAATTCTTCTCTCATTGATCCTGATCTGAAAATTCTTAAATCCAAGTTTTCCCAACGTGGTGGTGGTTGCCAGTATCAGCTCTATTTCCGCAAGGTTAGATGGTTCCCCAAGAATATCTATATCACACTGCATGAACTGACGGTAACGCCCTCTCTGGGGTCTGTCTGCCCTCCACACATTTCCCATCTGAAGCGCCTTAAAAGGATTTGGCAGCTCATTTGCATGATTGGAGTAAAATCTCACAAGAGGCACCGTCAGATCATAACGGAGCCCTCCGTCCACCAGCTCCTTCTCGCTTTCCGCAGTCTCTAGATTCAGCTTTTCTCCTCTTTTCAGAATCTTAAAAATCAGCTTCTCATTCTCGCCCCCCTGCTTATTGCTTAGATTCTCAATATTTTCCACACAAGGCGTCTCAATGGACGTAAACCCAAATGCCGCGTAGGTTTCCTTTATCACGCTGATCACATAATCACGAATCTGCATCTCCTCAGGAAGAATATCCTTCATGCCGGTGACCGGCTTTTTACTCAATGCCATCTTTTATACTCCTATCTTTTTCCTTCTGTTTATCAATTACATCCCTTGCAATTTTACACTTTTTCGCCCTATAATGCAAGCATCCATTCTGGCAATAAAAATGCAAGCGCCTTTTAATGTCCGTAAAATCCGTCCTGCATTCACCTGCATTTGCGGACTGAACTGTTGCTTGCAATTCGCATTTTGGTATATTATAATGTACGGGATTACTCAAGGAGGAAAAATCATGTCATTTGAATTTATAAAGAAACTGCCCACGCCAGATGAAATCAGAATCCAATTTGCCGTTCCTTCTGATCTGGTGAAAGTAAAAGAAGAAAAAGACAGAGAGATTCGTGACGTCATCACTGGAAAGAGCAAAAAGTTCCTTGTGATTATTGGTCCCTGTTCTGCTGATAATGAAGATGCTGTATGTGATTATGTGACCCGTCTTGCAAAGGTCAATGAAAAAGTTAAGGATAAGTTAATCCTGATTCCCCGTATTTATACCAATAAACCCAGGACAACCGGGGAAGGGTACAAGGGCATCGTACACCAGCCTGACCCGGAACAAAAGCCAGATTTCCTTGCAGGTCTGATTGCTATGCGCAAGATGCACATCCGTGCCATTGCCGAATCCGGTCTTACCGCTGCTGATGAGATGCTTTACCCCGAAAACTGGGGCTATGTATCGGACATCCTGTCCTATGTGGCAATCGGCGCACGCTCTGTGGAGGATCAGCAGCACAGAATTGTTGTCAGCGGATTCGACATCCCTGCCGGCATGAAAAATCCCACCAGTGGAAATCTAACCGTTATGCTCAATTCCGTATACGCATCCCAGCACGCCCACTCCTTTATCTACAGAGGATGGGAGGTTAAAACCAACGGCAATGAACTTGCCCATACCGTCTTAAGGGGGGCAACCAACAAGCATGGAGGTAATCTTCCCAATTATCATTATGAAGATTTGAATCTCCTCCTCACTTTGTATAATGAACGTGATTTAAAAAATCCTGCCGCTATCATTGATACAAACCACAGCAACTCTAACAAAGACTTTAAACAACAAATCCGCATTGTAAAGGAGGTTATGCACAGCCGAAAACTGAATGCTGATATTCACAAACTGGTGAAGGGCGTTATGGTGGAAAGCTACATTGAAGAAGGCTGCCAGAAAGTAGGCGGCGGCATCTATGGAAAATCCATTACAGATCCTTGCCTTGGCTGGAAAGATACCGAACAGCTGATTTACGATATTGCAGAATATGAATAAAGAATGCCGCGCAGCGCGCGGCATTCTTTATTCTGACTGGACTTTTAACCTCTCGGATGAGACTTGGCGTATACGTCTCGTATTCTGTTATGATTCATGTTCGCATAAATCTGTGTTGTCGAAATATCCGAATGCCCAAGCATCTCCTGCACGCTGCGCAGATCTGCACCGTTTTCTACCAGATGTGCTGCAAAAGAGTGGCGCAGTGTATGCGGTGTAATTTCTTCCGTAATTCCTGCTTTTTTTGCATAAAATTTAATTAATTTCCAAAAACCCTGACGGCTCATAGACTGACCTGAACAATTTACAAACAAATACTCCGAATCTCTATCCGAAATCATGGCTGCACGTGTCCCCCCCAGATACCGCACGAGTGCACTCTTTGCTTCATTGCCAAAAGGAATCACTCTCTCCTTTCCGGCATCCTTGCAGATCAGATATCCCATATGAAGATTTACATTCTTTTGTTTTAGCGTAATTAATTCCGTGACTCGGATTCCCGTGGCATATAAAAGCTCTAACATCGCTTTATCACGAATTTCCTTATGCGTATCACCTGCTGGCTGCTCTAATAACCGGACGATTTCTTCAGTGGAAAGAATTTCCGGCATTTTCTTTTCTATTTTGGGCGCATGAAGCATTTCTGCAACATCTTCTCCCACCATTCCTTCTTTATACATGTAATGATAAAAAGTCTTCAATGACGCAACATTCCTTGATATCGTAGCGGACGAGAATTTATTCTTTTCTAAGTATAATATGTAGGAATTTAAGTTCGTGGATGTAATTTTTCGCACATCTCGAATACCTTGCTCCTCCATATAGTTCCTTACTTTTATCAAGTCTCTGCGGTAAGACATTTCTGTATTCTCAGAAGTTTTCCTGATATTATGTAAATAAACTATAAACGCATTGATTTCTGCTTCCATCTAAAATACGCTTCTCCCTCACCAATTCCCGTTTACATAAACTGGGTCTAGTTATCATTATAATCAGAAAAAGTAAGAAAATCAAATGCATTTTTTGTCTTATTTACAAGCATTTTTAATAATTTCTGTAAAAAACACCAGATATCGCAAATGCTAAATTATGTTAATACTATATATTGTAAAATAAAAAAATTAAAAAATTTTTACAAGGTCAGAAATCAGTATTGGGTTAACATAACTTTCCAATATACATCCAATTATAATTACCATTATAATCCACAAAAGACCAATTGCCTGCCTTAAGTATTGTTGTCGCATTCCCTTATAATAAGGTGAACTATATTTCCCTGCGAATCGCCCTCTGCCACAGTTTTCATAGCACCATCCCAGAAGCATGATCTGCGCAGGAATCAAAAGCAGCTGATGAGGAAACATTCCTCCCACTAGTAGAAGCAACCCTCTTATCCCATATCGAATGATTGCTGTTGTAATCGTCATGCCAGTAAGTATTCCCTGCCAGACGATGCATGTATAGATAGAAATTATTCCCAATCCTGTTGTAGAGAGCAGCAAAAGAAGGGCTCCCTCTCCTATTCTATGTTTTAGGACATACCCAAAAAATCTTCCACTGTCAACCTCAATATACTTCAGCCTGCTCACGGAGGTCTGACTGAAAATACCTTCTTCAGTCAAAAGTATCTCATCTCCCATATTCATAATCAGAACGCCTAACAAAAAACTTCCAAGAAATAAATAAAACCAAAAAATATAAACATTCCCTTTTTCCGTTTTGTTCATTATACATTGTCCCAATTTCAAGTTTTAATAAATATATGAAAAACAGGCAGTACATATGCACTGCCTGTCAAAACTATTTATTGTATTTATCTTTATATGCCAAAATCGCAGCAATGGTTTTAGAATCCTGAATTTGTCCCGCATAAATCTTTTCTGTCAATTCCTCAACCGTATAGACACCCACATTGACATATTCGTCTTCGTCCAAATGCTGCCTGCCCGGCTTAAGTCCCCTTGCCAGATAAATATCGATCTTCTCATTGCAAAAAGCTACCGTCGTGCAAATCGTAAGAAGCAATTCCATATGCTCAGCTGTATAACCTGTTTCCTCCGCCAATTCCCTTGCCGCCGCTTCCAAAGTAGGCTCTGACTCGCCATTCAGCCCTCCGGCTGGTATTTCAAGGGTATATCTCTCAAGCGCGTTACGATACTGCTTTACCATAATAAGGCGCCCCATATCATCCACAGGCACCACCGCCGCAGCTCCCTTATGTTTGATGAAATCCCACTTTACAATATTGCCGTTGGGCACCTGCATGGTGTCCTGATAATAATCTATGATTGCACCGTGGGCTACCAAGTCTCTGGACAATCTTTTGAACTCTTCCATTCTTCTTTAACTCCTATTACAATCTGCTTTTCTAAAAATCACTTATTTGCTTTTGAGCAGCTTTTCTGCGCTGACTAGTTTCACGCAAAGTACAAATAAGTCTGTCGCTATAGACAGTTCTTCTTCGGATGGGAACGTAGGTGCAATACGGATATTACTGTCCTTGGGATCCTTTTTATAAGGATAAGTCGCTCCTGCCCCTGTCAAAACAACGCCTGCTTCCTTGCATTTGCTCACAATTTCTTTTGCACATCCCTCCATTGCTTCAAAGGAAATGAAATAACCTCCATTAGGTTTTGTCCATGAACCGATTTCCAGCCCGTCAAGTTCCTTTGAAAGAACCTCTTCTATCGCCTCAAACTTAGGGCGCATAATTGCAGCATGTTTCATCATATGTGCTTTCATGCCATCAATATTTTTGAAGTATAACACATGTCGGAGCTGATTCAACTTATCAGGACCAATGGTCTGAATTGTCATCGTATCTTTAATGGAATCCAGATTCGCTTTAGAAGATGCAAGAGCCGAAATTCCTGAGCCAGGGAAGGTAACCTTGGATGTAGATACAAATTCGTAAACCATATCTGCATTTCCCGCCTTCTCACACTCACCCAATATTTCAAGGAGTTGATCGTTCTTATCTTCATATAAATCGTGGATGGCATATGCATTATCCCAGTAAATCCTAAAATCCTCAGCCGCCGGTTTTAATGAAGCAAATCTCTTTACTGTTTCATTTGAATAGGTATAGCCTTGAGGATTTGAATATTTAGGCACGCACCAGATTCCCTTCACTGCTGGATCTTCATTAACATATTTTTCCACGAGATCCATATCCGGTCCATCACAGGTCATGGGAACATTAATCATTTCAATGCCGAATTGCTCTGTAATTGCAAAGTGTCTATCATATCCAGGTACAGGACACAAAAACTTTACTTTGTCCAATTTACACCAAGGTGTGCTTCCAAGCACACCAAAAAGCATGGATCGTGCAACCGTGTCATACATGATATTAAGACTGGAATTCCCAAAAACAATTATTTTATCCTGGGCAACACCTATCATATCTGCCATAAGCTTCTTTGCTTCTGGAATACCATCCAAAAGCCCGTAATTTCTGCAATCAACCCCTGATGTGGTCTTTAAATTGGTATCTGACCGAATGACCTCTAAAAAGTCTCTTTCCATATCTAGCTGGGACGGAGAAGGCTTTCCTCTGGACATATCCAGTTTCAGTCCCTTTGCCTTTGCTTCCTCATACTGCTTGTTCAAATCCTCTTTCAGCGCAAGCAATTCATTTTCACTCAGTTCCTTATATGCCTTCATGCTGCATACCCCTCCTGCTTGTATCTTAATGGTATGATTGAATAATTGTATACAATCAAATGCTCATATCATTTTACTATAACATTTATAGGCAGACAAGATTTATTTTTGTTTTTTTTTTAATACAATTTATGCAAGCAACAGACACTTTTTGAGATTCCTTATATTAAAAAACAGCAGAACTCAAAAAATGAATTCTGCTGTTAGCTTGTCCGTAAATCGAATAAACTTATTTTGCATAATCAATTACTCTAGATTCTCTGATTACATTAATCTTAATCTGTCCAGGATATTCCAACTCAGCTTCAATCTGCTTGGAAATATCTCTCGCTAAAAGTATCATATCTGAATCAGAAATCTGTTCCGGAACTACCATTACACGAATCTCTCTACCTGCCTGAATTGCAAAAGATTTATCTACTCCTTTAAAATTGTTTGTGATATTTTCTAACTGTTTTAATCTGCTTGTGTATGTTTCAAGTGTTTCTCGCCTTGCTCCTGGTCTTGCTGCAGATATTGTATCAGAAGCCTGTACAATACATGCAATCAAGGTCTGAGGCTCAACATCACCATGATGAGATTCAACCGCATTAATGACAGTCGGTGATTCTTTGTACTTTCTGCACAATTCCACACCAAGCTGGATATGGGATCCTTCCATTTCATGGTCTACTGCCTTGCCAATATCGTGCAGAAGCCCTGCCCGCTTTGCCACTCTCACATCAAGACCAAGTTCTGCCGCTAAAAGACCTGAAAGTTGAGCAACCTCAATAGAATGCTTTAATGCATTTTGACCATAACTTGTCCTGAACTTCATCTTACCAAGCAGCCTCACAAGTTCGGGATGAATGCCGTGTACGCCAACCTCCAAGGTAGCAGCTTCACCTTCCTCCTTGATCATCACTTCGACTTCCTTTTGCGCCTTTTCTACCATTTCTTCAATGCGCGCCGGATGAATACGTCCGTCCACAATCAGTTTTTCAAGCGCAATCCTCGCCACTTCCCTTCGGATAGGGTCAAAGCCTGATAAGATAACGGCTTCTGGTGTATCATCGATAATCAAATCCACACCTGTTAAGGTTTCAAGAGTTCTGATATTTCTGCCCTCTCTACCTATAATCCTTCCTTTCATTTCATCATTAGGAAGCTGAACTACAGATATTGTAGTTTCTGATACATGATCGGCAGCACATTTCTGAATTGCTGTCACCACATATTCTTTGGCTTTCTTGTCTGCTTCTTCTTTGGCGCGATTATCCATTTCCTTGATCATCACAGCCGTTTCATGTTTTACTTCATCTTCAACAATTTTTAATAAATATTCTTTTGCCTGTTCGGAGGTTAAACCTGAGATTCGCTCTAGTTCCTGTAATCTTTGTTCATTCAGCTTTGAAACTTCAACCCTTTGCTTTGCCAATTCATCTTCTCTGGCTGCAAGACTGGCTTCCTTTTTCTCAATCGCCTCTGATTTCTTATCAATGTTTTCTTCCTTCTGCTGAACCCTGCGCTCATAGCGCTGTGCCTCGGCACGACGTTCCTTGATTTCCTTGTCAAGTTCATTCTTGGTGCGAATGGACTCTTCCTTTACTTCCAGCAAGGACTCACGCTTTTTGGTCTCAGCAGTTTTTAATGCTTCATCAATAATCTCACGTGCTTTCTCCTGCGCATTTCCTATTTTGGCTTCAGATACCTTTTTGTAATAATTAGTTGCCAAAATCCATGCTATAGGAGCTACCACTACCAGCGTGACGATGATTGCAATCAAAACTTGCATCATTTACAGGAGCACCTCCTTATTTAGTTTTCATTGTACCCTGATCTATATAGAATGTATGTAACAAAGTCTGGCACAAATGAAATGCCAATTATTGTAATAAAACATTCTAAAGCAATCTACAACACTTAAATTTTAAACTCAAATGGTAGTTATGTCAAGCAAAAGTACACTTCTAATCAATTCATTTGTAAATCCTTTTCGGTATAAAAATGCCATCATTTTTTGTTTTTCCCGTAATGACGCTGTTTCCAGTGGAAAATTCTTTTTTTGAATCCAATGTATTATCTGTTCTTTTTCTAGTTCCTGCCTGTCTTCTCCGACTGCATCCTTCCACGCTTCCTCAATCAATTCCTTAGAAATGCCTTTCTTATACAAATCCATAAAAATTCTATTCTTGCTCTTTTTTTCTTTATTGTACTCTATAAAATCCATAGCATACTGACTGTCATTCACATAGCCAAAAGATGCCACATAGTCAATCGCTTCTTCAATTATCTTTTTCGGATACCCGCCTGCTTCTAACTTTTCTCTCAATTGAAAGGCTGTGTAGGCACGACTTTTCAAAAGGTTCATGGCACGCAGCTTTGCTCTTTTAGGAAGGACTTCTATAAGAATTTTTTGATAATTTTCCTCACTAAGCTCTTGGTTCTCTTTTATTCCATAAATGCGCAATTCGCCCTTGTATAATACAAAGGCGAACGCTCCATCTATGTCTATTTTCATCCGTGATTTGGTTATCTCTTTAATTCCCGTTACTGTCATCAGCCGTCTTTTCTTTGGAACACTCGGCATCCTGCAATCCGTAATGTTCCCGAACCTTTCTTGAAATTTCGTCAAACATTTCTGCGTTATCTTTCAAATACTGCTTAGCGTTTTCCCTTCCCTGACCGATCTTATTGCCACCATAAGAATACCACGCACCACTCTTATTCACAATATTTACATTCGCTGCCAGGTCCAGCACATCACCAACCACCGAAATTCCTTCGCCAAATATAATATCAAATTCAGCTTCTTTAAAAGGAGGCGCAATTTTATTTTTAACAACCTTAACCTTGGTTCTATTCCCAATCGCTTCACCGCTCTGTTTAAGAGACTCTGTCCTTCTTACATCTAGTCTCACGGAAGAATAAAATTTAAGCGCGCGTCCTCCTGTGGTCGTCTCAGGATTACCAAACATAACCCCTACTTTCTCACGCAGCTGATTGATAAAAATAACGGTACAGTTTGACTTGCTGATCACTGCCGTAAGTTTCCGCAGCGCTTGGGACATAAGCCTTGCCTGCAATCCCACATGGGAATCACCCATGTCACCGTCAATTTCCGCCTTAGGTACAAGGGCTGCAACCGAATCGACTACCACAATATCTATGGCGCCTGAGCGGACCATCGTCTCCGTAATTTCAAGTGCCTGCTCGCCGTTATCCGGCTGGGATATGTACAGATTGTCTACATCTACACCAATATTCTTAGCATACACAGGGTCGAGTGCATGTTCCGCATCAATAAATCCGGCAATACCGCCTCTTTTTTGAACCTCTGCAATCATATGCAAGGTGACTGTAGTCTTACCACTAGATTCAGGTCCATATATCTCAACGATTCTTCCCTTGGGTATCCCACCCAACCCCAGTGCGATATCAAGACTCAATGAACCGGTAGGAATGGTCTCAACATTCATATGCGCAGAGGAATCTCCCAATTTCATAACTGCGCCCTTTCCAAACTGCTTCTCAATCTGCCCAAGCGCAGCGTCCAATGCTTTCAATTTGTCTTCTTTTTGCATAAATCATTTCTCCTTTTCACCTGGTGAACTGTTCTATAGTCAAATCGTCTTTGCAAAGAACATCTGTTCTTATTTACTATAAAACAAACGTTCGTATTTGTCAATATAGTCCTGTTACTTTTTGACTTAAACTAAGTATATCACTTTATATGTCCAATAAAACTCCCTCAAAGGCATTCTCCTCCCTTTTTTATATTTTTGCTTTGGATGTATGGCAGAAAATGCCGGATATGCAAAGCAGAACATATACTGCCAAAGACAGGCAGTACAGACTAATTACTTTCTAAATGTATCACACTCCACCTTCACTTGCAAGACAAAATTGCTGCCCCTCCCCCCACAAGGACAACACAGCCAAAGAACCCACTGCTGTGTTGTCCTTGTGAGCTTTAAGGTTACCAGCACCATTACTCAAATTTGATTCTGATACTTTTGATAGTCTTTATAGGTGACAGTTACCCAGCCATAATAATAGTTGAAGCCAATCTCCATCCCCATGGGGGTGTAGAAAATGATAAGGCTGTCCTCATCTGTGAGCAGATAGGTGATATCTTGGTCAGAGAACAGGGAAAAGAACTGTATTTCTCCATTTTGTTGCTCACATTTCTCTCTAAATTCGATGGAAAATGCATCATTGATATTCAGAATCTGAGAATTGGTCAGCGCCATCCTGCTTTCCATATCGATATTGACAGGAATGACGTAGCTTTCATAGATTTCATCTTCCAGATAACCATATTCCACATATATAATACTCAAGATGTCTTCATCCATGTAAGTGACATAGCATTCTGTCTCAAAGCGGAATTCCTCATTACTGGACAGCCAGTCTGTCACTGACTTTCCGTAACTCTCCACGGCTTCCACTTCTTTATAAATTGCATTGTTGATGCCTTCTAATTCATCTGAATTTCTCCCTGTCACTACAGGATAATTCGTTTCCACAAAAATGTTTTCTTGATCACCGTATGTTTCTTGAAAGGTCTTAAATTCTATCTGATAGGATAAATCTCTGTGTATATCATTATGAAAATCATAATATTCGCTCTCTATCTGTTCTCTATCGTGTTTTCCTTCTTTGTATAGACCGGAATCTTCTTCCTCTTCTGTCTTATCCGCATCTTCCCTATAAAGCTCCCGCTCATCACGTTCAGAATCATCCCTGTCTATTTCTTTTTCATCTCTTTCTTCTTCTCTGGATGCCTGTATGGTTTCTTTTCTGTCCTGATCATCCGCATCCGGTAAAAACCATGGATTTTGAATAAACTGATACAGGCTTAAGGTATACACCACAAGCAATGCGATCACAGTCCCCAGACTCCCGAATACGATAGCTGCAATTTTTCCTGAACTCCATTTTTTATTCATGTATATTCCCCCTGTAACCCCGCTCTGAGTCTTCGGCTGTCTGTTCGCATGAAACGGCATTCTTTTATACAAGACACTGGTACAAAAGTGTAAGCGCTGCCTGCGTCGTCTTTCTTCTGATTTCCATCCGGCTTCCCTGAAAATGATTCTCTGTGACAACAGTCTTTCCCTCTACACAGCACCCAATATACACAAGCCCCACCGGCTTTTTGGGTGTCCCGCCGTCCGGTCCCGCAATCCCTGTAACTGCAATGGCTGCCTGCGCCGATGCCGCCTTGGCTGCCCCCTTTGCCATCTGCTCTGCCACCTGCCAGCTCACTGCCCCAAAAGCGGCAAGCGCTTCCTTACTGACGCCGACCAATTTGTGCTTGGAATCATTTGCATAAGTAACATAGCTTTCCATAAATACATCTGATACGCCCGCCACATTTACCAGCGTGGACGCAATCATGCCTCCAGTACAAGATTCCGCACAGGTCACCTGCCATCCTTTTTCCTTTAATCTGGCAACAATCTTTTCTTCTATATTTTTTTCACCCGTCATCCTATTTGCTTTCCTTCATAACGTCTTTATTTTTTACCAGATAATCAATCAAGGATACCACCGTCAACACCACTGCTATCCATAATACAATCTGTGTTAAAAGACTGATTGCAGAAATATCTGCAATCAAAAGGCACACGGCAGCCATCTGGAAGGTGGTCTTGAACTTTCCCCAGTAGCTTGCTGCAATCACTCTCCCATTGTCTGAGGCTACCAGTCTGAAGCCGCTTATGATAAATTCTCTGGCAATAATGATTATTACCATCCATGCCGGTATCTTATGCAGTTCAATCAAACAGATCAATGCAGAACAAACCAACAATTTATCTGCCAAGGGATCCATAAATTTGCCAAAATTTGTGACAAGGTTATATTTTCTCGCTATTTTTCCATCTAATAAATCTGTCAAACTGGCTATGATAAATATGGTAAGTGCAATCCATTTATCATAAGCCGTAATCGGCACCATCAAAAATACGATGAAAAACGGAATCAGCACCACACGGAACATTGTAAGTTTATTGGGTAAGTTCATCACAAAATCCTCCATTTTCTGCTCAATCGGCAGATATTTCTCCTATTAAATCATACTCATTTGATCCCGTTATGAGCACCTGGGTAAAGTCGCCGCTCATAAAGGTTCTGTCTGTATTGATAAAAAGATAACCGTCCACCCCCGGCGCATCCTTATATGTACGCGCAACGTAGGCATCCTCATCCGCCACCTTTCCTTCAATCATGGCTTTCACCTTCCTGCCCACCATCTCCCTGGCAGCGTCAAAGGCAATCTCCTGCTGCAGCTCCATGATTTCATCCCTACGACGTTTTTTTATTTCTTCCGGTATCTGATCCGGCATCTGGGCTGCCGGTGTATCTTCCTCTGCTGAATAAGTAAACACCCCCAGCCTGTCAAAGGACATTTCATTTACAAAATCCATAGTCTGTTCATGATCTTCCTCTGTCTCACCTGGAAACCCGGAAATCAATGTGGTACGGACACAAATATCCGGTATTTCATTGCGCAGCCTTCCAATTATATTCTTGATCTGACCTGTATCTGTCCATCTTCCCATACGTTTAAGGACAGTATCGCTTCCACTCTGTACCGGAATGTCCAGATAATGACAGATTTTTTTCTCTTCTTTTATTACCTGAATCAGCTCATCTGTAATCTCCTCTGGATAACAATAAAGAATCCTGATCCATTCCAAATCTTCAATTTTGCATAGTTCCCTTAAAAGCTGGGGAAGACATTTTTTTCCATATAAATCCCTTCCGTAAAGCGTCGTCTCCTGGGCCACAAGGATTAGCTCCTTTACACCGCCTAAGACCAGTTTTCTTGCTTCTTCTATCAGCTCTTCCATAGGAATGCTGCGGTAGCTCCCCCTTACTTTAGGTATGATACAGTAAGTGCAGTGTTTGTCACAGCCCTCCGCTATTTTTAAATACGCATAATAGCCTCCGGTAGTCACGATTCGCTCTCTCCCCCCCGCAGGCGCTTTGTCAAGTGCATCCATATGATTTTCCGGCTCTCCCCGCAGTACTTCCTTAATTGCCTGCGTTATTGAAAAAATAGCCGTGGTTCCCACAATGGCATCCACTTCTTTAATCTCCTTTTGTATTTCATCCTGATAACGCTGCGCCAAGCAGCCTGTCACGATCAACGCTTTAATCTGTCCGCTTTTCTTAAGCTCCGCCATTTCCAGAATGGTGTTAATGCTTTCTTCCTTCGCGTCATTAATGAAACAGCAGGTATTGACCACAATCACATCTGCTTCCGCCTCATCATCGGTAAAAGAATAACCTTCCTTAGACAATTCTCCAAGCATCACCTCAGAATCCACTAGATTTTTATCACATCCTAAAGATATAAACAAAATTTTCATTTAATCATTTCCTTTTACTGCCACAGACCGTTTCTTAAACTTATACCAAAATCCAAATGGATCATCTGTAAGACGACAACGGATGACACGCTCTGCGGGTCATCCATGTATGAACTAATCGTGACATTTTGTTATTCTTCCTCAGAAAGAATCTTGATTTTTCCCTGATTCAACTCCTCCACTGCAACGGAAAGGGGTTTTGCTTCCTTTATATTTACCAATGGGTCTTCACCGGCAATAATCTGCCTTGCCCTTTTTGCCGTTGCCATGACGATAGAATATCTGCTGTTGACAACAGGCGCCTCCCCCTGTTCAACCTCGCTGTTTACTACTTTCATTAAATCTGAATAAGATGGATGTAACATAATTTTCTCCTTTCATCTGGAAGTTTCAATTCAATGCTTCCAGTTCCTTTCTCATATTTTCAATCAGCTCCTCATTTCTCAAAGGATCACAATGGGCCGCCTGTATCAATGCATGCATCTTTTCCACACATTCTTCTAATTGATCATTGATTACAATGTAATCATACGCTTCAATTCCTTCTGCTTCTTCCGATGCACGCTTTAATCTTTTTTCTATCACTTCTCTGCTTTCTGTTCCTCTCCCTTCCAAACGCCTTTTCAACTCTGCAGCATTGGGGGGCATGACGAACATAAGAAGGGCTGTAGGAAACTTTTCCTTAATTTTAAGCGCGCCCTGAATCTCGATTTCCAGAATCACATCTTTGCCCTTTTCCAATTGCTTTTCCACATACTCCCTGGGCGTCCCATAGTAATTCTCGCAATAACTTGCGTATTCAACCAGACCATCCTGCGCAATCTTTTCCTCGAAAACTTCCCTGCTTACAAAAAAGTATTCTTTTCCCTCTTCTTCTCCCGGTCTTGGGTTTCTTGTGGTCATAGATACAGAGAGCGCATAGTTGCCATATGTGTGCACCAGCTGCTTCATAAGTGTACCCTTACCTGCCCCTGAAAACCCTGAAACTACGATTAAAATTCCTTTTTGCTTCATTTTCTTCATCTTTTCCTTATTCACTCAATTGATTTACTCAATATTCTGAATCTGTTCTCTCACTTTTTCAATTTCGGTTTTTAACTCAATTGCACGGTTCGATATCTCCAAATTATTTGATTTAGATAAAATCGTATTTGCCTCCCGGTTCATTTCCTGCGCAATAAAATCTAATTTTCTGCCAATGCCTCCACCCTGCTGCAAAGTCTCCCGTGTGGTTTCAATATGGCTCTTTAGACGCACCAATTCCTCGTCCACACAGACTCTGTCCGCAAATATAGTCACTTCCATCAGCAGCCTGTTTTCGTCTATCTTTGTATCTCCAAGAAGTTCCTTTACCTTATCTTCAAGCTTTTGTCTGTAATCTGCAATAATCTCAGGGGATCGCTGTGTAATAAAGTCCACGTGGGTAAGCATGCCATCTAGTTTTTCCAAAAGATCGTTTCTTAGGTTCTCACCTTCTTTAATTCTGGTCTCCACAAATCCTTCTGCCGCACCTTTAATCGCCTTTGATAAAAGCTGCCAGAGTTTTTCCTCATCAATATTTTGCTCCTCCATGGTGAGCACTTCCGGATATCTGGAAAGGCAGGAAATCCTTACATCATTATCCAGCGAAAAATCCTCCGCCATCTGGTTTAAGTATCCCATATACTCCGCGGCAAGCTCTTTATTGTACTTTACGCATACGTTGGATTCCGTGTAATCTTCATAAGCAACGAAAATGTCAACCTTCCCCCTCTGGATATAGTTTTTCAGTTCACTTCTGATTGCTGCTTCAAAGAAATTCAGTTTCTTAGGCATCTTGATGTTAATATCCAGATACCGGTGATTGACAGATTTCATTTCCACAGCAATCTTGCGTTCAGCTTCCTGTGCTTCATATCTGCCAAACCCTGTCATACTTTTGATCATGCTATTCCTCCTGCTTTTGTATCTAAGTTTAGGAGTCACGTTGTTTCCCCCGCCACGTACTCCATTACATTATAGGCGAAGTGCAAAAAAACGTCAAGAGTCATGAAAAGCAGTTGTGGGATGAAAGTCCATGCTATATAATATGGAAGAAAGAAAGGAGTACACCATGGCTTTTGATGGAATTACAATCGCAGCAGTCGTCAAGGAAATGAAGGAATTTCTCACTGGCGGACGCATTTATAAAATTGCCCAGCCTGAAAATGATGAACTGCTGCTTACAATAAAAACGGCTGACGGAGGTCAAAAACGCCTTCTTATTTCAGCAGGCGCTTCTCTCCCACTGATTTATCTCACCCAGGGAAATAAGCCAAGTCCCATGACGGCGCCGGGATTTTGCATGTTGCTGCGCAAGCATCTTCAAAACGGCAGAATCACTGACATTACTCAACCCGGGCTTGAGAGGATTATTCATTTTCATATTGAACATTTAAATGAAATGGGCGATCTTTGCCGCAAAAGACTGATTGTTGAAATTATGGGGAAACACAGCAATATCATTTTTGTAAATGAGGAAGATATGATCATCGACAGTATCAAGCATATCTCCGGGCTCATCAGCTCTGTACGCGAAGTTCTACCCGGACGCACCTATTTCATTCCCCATACCCAGGAGAAGAGAAATCCTCTGACAGAAGATTATCCTTCTTTTGTCTCTGCCATCACGAGCAAAAGCATGCCTATATACAAAGCGATATACAGCCTATATACAGGTATTTCTCCAGTCATGGCACATGAAATTGGCTGCCGGGCAAAGATCGACGGCGATGTTTCCACTGCTTTTTTCAACAGTTCTCCCAATGGAAAACAGGCATTAAATGATCTTTATAAGGCTTTTTTCTATATGATGGAGCAAGTGAAAAAAGGTCTATTCCATCCTGTCATTATCTATGAAAGCGGCAGTCCTGTAGAGTTTGCTCCCTTTCCCCTTACCATGTACAAAGAGGAGCAACAAAAGAGCGTTGATTCTATCAGCACGCTTCTAGAACAATATTATGCGGAAAAAAATAGCATAACCCGCATCCGGCAAAAATCTGTGGATCTGCGCAAAATTGTTCAGACTGCATTAGAACGCAATATCAAAAAATACGACCTACAGCTGCGACAGATGAAAGATACTGAAAAGAAAGAGCAATACCGCATCTACGGTGAACTTTTAAACACTTATGGGTATGAAGTTTCCCCCGGAGCAAAATCGATGGAAGCGCTGAATTATTACACAAACGAAATGATTACCATTCCCCTTAATCCGCTCCTTTCTCCCTCTGAAAATGCCAAAAAATATTTTGATAAGTATGGAAAATATAAACGTACCTTTGAAGCATTATCTTCTCTCACAGCGCAGGTAAAAGAAGAAATCGATCACTTGGAATCCATTCAAAACGCCCTTGACATTGCACTTTTAGAGGATGACTTAGTTCAGATTAAAGAGGAACTGATTTCCTGTGGCTATATCCGCCGGAAAGGGGGAAACAAAAAAGTTAAATTTTCCAGCAAACCCTTTCATTACATCAGCCGGGACGGTTATCATATTTATGTAGGAAAAAACAACTACCAAAATGATGAACTTACATTTAAGTTTGCCAGTGGAAATGACTGGTGGTTTCACGCAAAAGGTCTCCCAGGCTCACATGTAGTTGTAAAATCAGAAGGTAATGAACTTCCCGACAGCACTTTCGAAGATGCTGCAAAACTTGCCGCTTACTACTCAAAGGCTAAAGGACAGGAAAAAATAGAAATTGATTATGCAGAAAAGAAAAATGTTAAAAAACCTAGCGGAAGCAAACCTGGATTCGTAGTTTATTATACCAATTATTCTATGATGATCGATTCTGATATATCTGCCTTAACCCGTGTGGAGAATTAAAGCAGATACCACGCTTTTCCAGCCGTACTTTATCAAAAGAAAGCGTCTGCGCTTCTGTCAGACGCTTTCTTTAAAGAATTATTAAAGTGTGCTGCTGGTAAACAAGCTCTTTACATGATCGATCTCTGTCTGTGTGGCTTTGGCTGCCGGAACATAATAAGATTTTTCCCTTGCCAGTTTGTAAAGCTCTTCCTGTGACTGTTCGCAGGTATTTCTAAACTGCTTTAAAGTCTGCTTCAGTTCCTGGTTCTCTGTCTGCGCGATCATTTCCCCAAAACGCACCAGTTCCCCGTTGATGCCAGTCAGTGTGTCTGCTACCATTGTCTTTTCATTCATCTGCATCTTCCATCCCTCCTACTGCAAAAATTTCATCAACTGATTTTTGTTATCCATGGCTGATTTAGCCCCTTTTTCAAAGAACTGCTTCACCTGTGTATCTGATGCACAGGTTGCATATTCTTTCATTTTGCAGTGTGTCACGTCATAACCGCCAATCAAATGACGCAGATTCTGTAAATCAAGTTCTGATAAGTTTGCCATAAAAAATACCTCCTGAAAATATTGTCCTATTCGACGTTTTTATTATTTCCAGAAGGTTTTATTCTATACTGACATTTTATTCATCAAGCCAATAATCATCATCCATTTCATCGATCTGTATTTTTATATTTTTGTTTTCAATTTCATTTTGCTTTTTGCTGCTTTTAGGACTTGTCGTCTTCTTTGCCGGTTTCTTTTTGGAAACAGTTCTGTTTTCTTCTTTCGTCTTCATAATGCCGGTTTTACGAGCAATTCTAAGAAGCATATATCCCTTCGGCATGCTGCACAATTCTTCCTCAGAAACAGCCCTCCAACGTATAATCAGAACAAAATAAACGGCTGCCCCCACTGCAATCGCTGCTGCAAGCGCAAGAATATTGATTTTGCAGATAGAATAAAGCCCATAGTATACGCCAAAAGCTGTTGCCCCCATCAAAGCAGATGCCAAAACAGGACACACGAACGTCTTGTAAATCTCCTGACTGTAATGCAGATGGCGGTGCACAGAAATCTGATTTAAAACACACAAAATGAAGGAATATAATACCGTTGCAGCTACGTAATAATAAAGGCTGTACTTTTGATCCATAAACAGCATCATCAACACCATGACTACCGCATGAATGACTACTGCCAAAGATGCGTTTATAATCGGCGTATTCATTTTTCCTATGGACTGCAGAATCGCCTGTGTCAAAGTTGAAAGTGCATAAAATATGATACTCACCGCCATACAAGAAAGCAGTATGGATGAAATCTCCAAAGATGCCGGCTGAGGGAAGATCACCATCATGACCGGTCTGGATAAAACCCCGATTCCCACCGCACATGGAATGGAAATAAGCATCGTGACTTTTACCGACTTTGCTACCTTTTTCTTGACGCCGCCAATATACCCTTGGGCAAAGTCGCTGGAAATGCCAGGTATCAGCGCGGTTGCCATTGCCGAGGCAAGTGCAATCGGGATATTGGAGATTTTCGTTCCCTTTGCAACAGCGCTTAAGTCGGTGGATACCACTGCCTCTTCCACCTTCCTGACACCCATCATAATCTGCTGATAAATCGTATTATCCAAAAAATTATTGATATTGTAAATCCCCGTACTCAAAATAAACGGAGTCACTACCATTAAAATCATCTTAAAGATATCCCCATAAGATTCGTCCACATGGGTCGTATCTCTCTCTATCCTCCTGCGTATGGTCTTTCTGTTCAATGCATACACCCCCAGCATGAACAACAGACCAACCAACACCCCTGCTCCTGTACCGATCGTTCCGCCGGCAGCTCCGTAGGAAGCCTGGGTGGTTGCGTCCTGATCCGCAACCATGCCTACCATCACATATGCCATGCCAATACTGACACCTGCGTTGACAAGCTGCTCCACAATCTGCGACACAGAAGTCTGCACCATGGTTTTGTGAGCCTGGAAATACCCTCGCAGCACTCCTAAAATTCCGCTGAAAAAGATAGTCGGTGCAAGAACTCTAAGAGGCAGGACCGCGCTGTCCATTTTTACCAGAAGCCCCGCTCCAAAAAACACAAATAAGCTGGCAATACCACCGACTACCAGCACATATATGAATGCACAGCAGAAAATCCTGTGCGCATTCCGATATTCTTTTGTGGCAAGCCTCTGTGCAATTACTTTTGAAACTGCCGATGGAATACTGTAGGAGGATATCAGAAGAACGATACTGTATGCGTAATAAGCACTATTGTAATATCCGTTTCCTTCATCTCCAATAATATCAACCAGCGGTCTGTTATAGAGAAGCCCGATAATGCGGACGATGATTCCGGCAAAAGCCAGAATCCCCGCCTGCAAAATAAAACTGTCTTTCTTTTTCTTATTCGGCATTGATGCTACGCTCCAAAACTTTTAGCCGATCAGCCAGTCATACATCTCCTGATATTTAGCTGCTGAAACATTCCATGAGAAATCGGCTGCCATAGCACGATCCACGATCTTGTTCCACTCACGCTTTTTATCATAAAAAACGTGTTCTGCATAACGGATGATTCCCAGCATTTCATGGGCATTGTAGTTTACAAAGGAAAATCCTGTCCCTGTGTTCTCATATTCATTGTATGGCATTACGGTGTCTGTCAGACCACCTGTTTCTCTAACGATTGGAACTGTACCATAGCGAAGACTCATCAACTGGCTCAATCCGCAGGGTTCAAACAAGGAAGGCATCAAAAAAGCATCGCTTGCTGCATAAATCTTATGAGACAGCGCATCTGAATAATAAATATTTGCCGAAACCTTATTGTTGTATTTCCAGTCAAAGTGGCGGAACATATTTTCATACCGCTCTTCTCCTGTTCCCAGAACCACAAGCTGAACACTGTCCTGACATAGTTCATCCATGATATAAGCAATCAGATCAAATCCCTTCTGATCAGTCAGTCTTGATACAATACCGATCATGAACTTGCGCTCATCCTGCTCCAGCCCCAGTTCTGCCTGCAGAGCACGTTTGTTTTTAATCTTTTCCTTGCGGAAATTCACTGCATTGTAGTTAAATTCAATATTTTTATCCGTTTCGGGGTTGAACTCGTCGTAATCGATGCCGTTTACAATGCCTCTTAAGGAATTGCTTCTTGCACGCAAAAGTCCATCTAACTGTTCACCGTAAAACGGAGTCTTGATCTCTTCTGCGTAGGTATTGCTCACAGTCGTAATAGCGTCCGCATAAACCAAACCGCCCTTTAAAAGATTGGCATCCTTAAAAAGCTCCAATTTATCCGGCGTAAAATAGTACGGCGGAAGCCCTGTGATATCCTGTACCTCTTTAATGCTCCATTTTCCCTGGAACTTTAAGTTATGAATGGTCATTACGGACTTAATGCCCCGGTAGAAATCGCTTCCTTGGAAGCGCTCCTTCAAATATACCGGAACCAGACCTGTCTGCCAGTCATGGCAATGAATCAAATCCGGTCTGAAATCGATGACAGGCAGAATCGATAAGGCTGCCTTACAGAAAAATGCATATTTTTCAATTTCAAATAATGCGTTGTCACTGTATGGTCTAAACCCATTAAAGAACATTTCATTGTCTATAAAATAGTATTTAACACCATCTACCTCTGCATACATGATGCCCACATATTCATTTTTCCAATGGAAGTCCATATAAAAATGAGTGATATAACTCATCTTGTCCTTCATCTGCTGGGTCATACACGTATACTTAGGAAGAATAACCCTTACATCAAAATACCGCTTATCAATACACTTCGGAAGTGAACCTACCACATCAGCCAATCCCCCTGTTTTAATGAATGGAACACCTTCTGATGCGACAAAAAGAATCTTTTTCATCACAAACCCTCCAATAATTATTGTTATAGAATATTATACATCATCCCAGTGTGCAATAAAAGAAAAATTTGTAAATTAATGATTCCAGCAAGGGGCACCTCACGCCGGGATATCCTTATCATAACAAAAAAGCCGCAAAATCATCTGTTTTGATAACTTTGCGGCGCATCTTATCTGTACTGAAGTCTGATCTTATCTGCAATCAACGCTATGAACTCTGAATTTGTAGGTTTTCCCTTTCCTGTATTGATGGTATAACCAAACAGAGCATCTAAAGTTTCCATTCTCCCCCGGTTCCATGCAACCTCGATTGCATGTCTAATGGCGCGTTCCACACGGCTTGCTGTAGTCTGATTCTTTCTTGCGATGGTGGGATACAGCACCTTTGTAATAGACCCCAGCATATCAGGGTTTTCCACTGACATCATAATCGCCTCTCGCAGGTACTGATATCCTTTAATATGCGCAGGAACACCAATCTCATGAATCATATCAGTCACATCTCTTTCCAAATTGTAAGTTAACTTCTTGTCTGCTTCTTTTGTATCCTCTTCCTTCAACACAGATTTACTGCCGGAGGGTACCGTTATCATAATCTGGAATTCCCTGTTCATATGTATTAACTCTCCCAGAATTTTATACACCTTTTCTGTATCCTCAATTGTCGATAAATTTAACTGTTCCATCATTTTCCCTCCTTTTTCCAAATAACGCTATGAATTTATTATAAAATACATGATATGTCACTTCAACTGTTATTCATCGCGCTTTTTTCGCTTAGTCATTAGGTCTTTTGTAAAATCTCCCCGTAATCTGCTCTGTTTTCATAATATTAATGAATGCCTTCTCATCCACTTCCTTGATTTTTGTCACAACTTTGCGAATCTCATCACTTCCTACGACAGAGTAGAGCATATTACATTCCTGATTTCGATAACATCCGATTCCTTTAAATAAAGTAGCGTCATGATTTGTGATATCACGTATCTCTTCATAAACCTTTCCCGGATTTTCGGTGATAATAAAAAGCGTCTGTTTCTGATATCTCTTATAAAGGAAATGCAGCACCTGCGTGGACGTAAACTGAAAAATGATAGAGTATAGCGCCTCATTCCAGTCAAACAAGCTTCCAGCAATCAACAAAACAATCACATTAGCAGCAAAGATATAATTCCATGTATCAATTCCATATTTTTCAGAAAAAAAGATTGCAATGAAATCTGTTCCCCCGCTGGTGGCATTGGCAAACAAGCACAGGCTAATCGCAAATGCATTGATGATTCCTCCAAACACACAGACAAGAAGTGTGTCATGGGTAACCGGATACCCTGGCAGAACATCCGTCAAAATACCGGATAGCACAATCATCAGACAGGAATACCCTGTGAACTTCTTTCCTATAAATTTAAAACTGATAAATACTGGAATTGCATTCAAAAGCAGGTTCACTGCTGTAAAGGGAATCGATAGATTAAAAAATTCTACGCCAATCTGCTGAATCAGCAGGGTAACACCGTTAAAACCGCCTGGAATCAGATTTCCTGCACGGATAAAGCTTTTAATATTCATCGCCATGATGCAGGCGGCAAGCACAATCAGACAGAACCGTCTCCCCTCTGCCAGCATCTTGTTTTGGTTTGCATTTACTTTTACTTTCATCTTATCTATACTCCATTTTTATTTCCAACTGATTTCCTTTTGCCTTTATCTTTGCCAAGCTTCCGCTTACCAGAGGCATCATAGGCGGCAGATGCCCTAGATCACAGTCCATAATGACTGGTATGCCATAGCGCTCAGCTGTAGGAAGAATCGCCGTGTACTGATCCAGCCCCATCATTTCCTCTCCGTAGCAAAAGCAAGGACGTCCGATCAGAAAGCCCTTCGCATGCCTAAACCAGCCTGCCTGTTCCATCTGCCACATGGCTCTGCGCACCCCAAAGACATTTAAATCACAGGCTTCCAAAAACCAGATCAATCCGTCTTCTTTATAGTTTTCTACAAATGCTTCTACTTTATCAAACCGGGTGCCTAAAAGATTCACCAGACAGTCCATACATCCTCCAATCAGCCGCCCCTCCATAACGGCCGCATCTGCCGGCTTCATGCCCTCAGCCTGATCAGGCTGATAAATCTTTAAATCTAAGTCTTCTGTGCATTGATAAGGAACCAACGGATGCGCTTCATCCTTTAATCCCTCCCGCTCCCACTTTCCGTAACCTGCCACTTCTTTTTTCTTCCCTGTCAGCAGGTCCATTGCATCCATTAAGGAGGAATGCCACGGCTCCATGCCAAATGCAGCGGCGCAGGGACCATAAATAGCTGCTGTATCGCAGAGGGTATTTAACAGGAAGGTCATATTCGTATTGTCCGAATATCCCATAAACCACTTCGGTTCAGCTTTTCCCATCGCCTCAAAATCCACATGTTCTAAAATCTCACACATCAATTCCCCGCCACCGCAGGAAATCAGGCATTCATTGTCCCTGCTTAAATAGTACTCGGTCAATTCCCTTCCGCATTTTTCAGGTGTATTGCTGATTCCAATTCCACTCGCCTCATAGCAGTTAGGTCCCAAATCTATTTTATATCCCATGCCTTGCCATTTCTTCTGTGCATTTTCAAAAGCGCTTCTGTAGGGCTCTATTGCGCAGCCAAAAGAAGGCGCCGGAAAACCAATCGTTCCTTTTTCATTCAAAAAAACCGGATATTTCATTTCATCACTCTCCTCCCTCTTAATAATAACACCCTTTTGTTATAATTCAATCAAAATTTTAAACCCGGGCATCTATTTATGCCCGGGCTCATCGCTTTATCTGTCTTTAATAATTTTCTCCCAAAACTTCTTCCATAAGTTCCACATAGGTTACGCCGATGCCAATCTTTTCCATCCCATTTTTTAGTTGAATGGTTCTGTGTACCGTATCAATGCTTCTCACATAATTTAAATTTACAATCGTACTGCGATGACATTTTACAAAATCAGAATCATCCAGCTTTTCTAACATCTGCTTCATTGTAATATAAGGCGCACATCGCACCTTTCTGTCACAGGTATGTATGTACAGCCTGTCATCGATCATCTCAATGTAGGTAATGGCATCCTTCTCTATCCTGTAAATGATACCGTTCCATTGAAAATGAATCATTTGATTTTTTTTGATGCTCGTCAAAAAACGCAGGCTGTCTTCTACCACCTTTTTAAATACATATTTATCGGCCGGTTTATCTATAAACTTGTAACAGTTTAGTTTATCATACGTATATAACAGTGTATCCTTCACTTCCGTGATAAACAAAATAGGCGTAAACTCATATTTAGGGTGATTGCGTACCCGCTCCACAAACTCAAGTTCCTGAGGAATATGCTCTCCTTCCACTTCCAGCGTAATATCCACTATAAATAAATCAATGGGCACTTTGACAGCACATCTATATGCATCCTTTGCATTGTTCCTCGCCAAAATGACTACCTTTTCATTAATCTCAAACAGAATCCTTCTCAGCCGATCCAAAGATTCCCATTCATCCTCCAGTAAAAGTATCTTCTTCACCTATCGCTTCTCTCTTTCAGATTATTTAAGGTAAGTATAATACAGGAAATAGATTTATACCAGCACAATTTTAAAGTTTCATCCTTTTACCGCTCCTTCTGATATACCATTTACCATATTTTTTACGAGGCAGAAATACAAAATAACAATGGGAACTGCAATAAATACGCTTCCTGCTGCAAATCTTGCAAACTCTGTTTCGTCAAGACTCATAAGCCCCACCGCAACAGTATAAAGATTTTTCTCTTTCAAAAGCAGTTTTGGAAGAATAAAGTCACTCCACGGCCATGTGAACGAGGTGAGCGCCGTATATACAATAATCGGCTTAGACAACGGCAGATTAATCTTTGTAAAAATCTGAAAGTTGGTAGCGCCGTCAATTTTTGCCGCCTCATCAATTGACCTTGGAATCGTATCAAAAAAGCCTTTCTGTGTCAAGTATCCCATGGGTGCGCCGGATGCGTAGATTAAAATCAGCCCTCCCAGATGATTGATCAATCCAAATTGCGTCATCAAAAGATAAACCACCGTCATTCCCATAAAGGATGGGAACATTCCCAATACCATAGTCGTCTTCATCATAGGCTTTCTCATTGTAAACTGAAAGCGGGACATGGTATACGCCGTCAGTATCGTCAAAAAGGTTCCAAGCGCGCAGCTTCCCGCTGCAATCAGCAGTGTATTCATAAACCATTTAGGATAATTATACATTGTAGTGTCTGTAAACAGCTTTACAAAAGAAGCCGTGCTGTACTGAGCCGGAAAGAATCCATCAAAGGAATAGATACTGCCTGATCTTGAAAAAGAGGCAAGAATCAGCCACAGACATGGAAAAAAGAACACAAATGCCACTGCCAGCAGAATTAAATATGTAATAGTAGTGTCCAATATTTTTCCTACATTGATCTTACTTCTCATTGAAATGTGTCCTCCTCTCGATAGGATGGTGATTTCACATAAATGATCAGGGAAATAAAAGATGTAATCATAAAGATCACCAAACTGATAGCAGCTCCGATACAATAATAATTATTGTCAATGGACAGATTATAAAGCCAATTGATCAAAAGATCTGTGTCACTGGCAAGAAAATACCCATCCACATATAGACCTCCTCTTAAAAAATAAAAGATACCGAAATTATTAAAGTTGCCAATAAACTGGCTAAGTAAAACTGGTGTTGTGGCAAACAGCATAAAAGGCATGGTCAGCTTCTGAAACTGCTTCCATCTGCCCGCCCCATCGATGCGGGAAGCTTCATACAGAGACATATCCCTGTTGGAAAGATGCCCTGTCGCCAAAAGCATGATGGAAGGTACGCTGATCCAGCAATTCACCAGCACACCGATTCCCCTCGCCATCCACTTTGCATCCAGATCCAAGAAGCCTACGGCTAAATGACCGGAAGCTGTGATGATCTGGTTGATAGGTCCTCCATAGGAAAACATAAATTTAAACGCTAACAGCGTAATGAACCCGGGAATGGCATATGCCAGTATTGGGAAGGCACGCCAAAGCGCTTTTCCCTTTACACACTCTTTATCAAGCAAAAGGGCAAGCCCCAGCCCTAAAAAGTAATTCAGCACAGTAGATACCACTGCCCAAAGCAGATTCCACCCCAGTATTTTAAAGAAAGTTGGTGCAAACTGGGACAGAGTAATCAACTTTTCAAAGTTGGCAATTCCCACCCAGTCCACAAGTTCAGGCGGAACGATATCACCTCCATAATTGGTAAACGCAATCAAAATCATAAACACGATGGGCAGAATATTGAACACACATACCCCCAGCACCGGAAGCGTAAGAACGGTTATATAAAACTTCTTATCTAAAAGCTGCGCCAGCTCTTCTTTAAAGGATAAAGGTCTTTTTCCTGCCTCAAAGGCTTTCTGCATTTGATAAGCATCTTTTATATTTAATTGATACAGATAAAGGAAAGCTGCAACGACTACCCATGCAAAAATCCCCATGAGCAGCATAATAACGGAATTGTCTCCCACAATGCCCAGCCAGGCGTCGCCCTTTTGTGTCCCCAATGTAAAGAAGCCCCTAATATCTTCAACCCCTCTTAAAATCATATAAATGATAATGCCTATTTCCAGCAAAAAATATATAATTCCCTTAAAATAGCTGCCATACAGAAGCTGTCCTCCCCCCATAACCACCGCAGAGAGCTTTACTTTCCAGCTGCTGTCACAAACTGCAGACGTAAACTTATTCCATTTCTCTTTCATCCTCTCCCGCTCCTTCCTACAATTTATTTCAGCGTAAAGATGGCATCATAAATCTGTTGGTCTACCGCTTCAAGCCCTTTCTTCATAGCTTCCAAATCTGTGTATTTTTTCTCCCCTTCTGATCTGAAGGCATCTTTGGCAAGATCTGTGAAAAACGTCTCCCCAGGCGTCCAGATCTGGCTTACTTCCTTAATGGATGGCATCAACACGATATTGCCGGCTTCCAGATTGTCATATAAAAGCTGGGACGTACCTCCTGCCGTTTCCGCTGCATCGTTCCTTGCAGGAGCAACGCCTAGCAGCGCACTTCTATTGACCATCATCTCATAACTGGTGGCAAATTCCACGAATGCCAGACAGGCATTGGGATATTTTGTGTATGCACTAATGGCATATCCATTGATACCGCCCATGGATTTTGCATCAAGAAAATTTCCTTCTTCTGTCAGATCTCCGCTTTCCGGCAGTTTAGGCAGTGTAGTCATAACAAGATTTTCCTGTGCCTTTGCACTTGCGTCCGCTTCTGAAAGCCCCTCTTCTTCATAGGCTGATATCATCTCATCCAAAAATGTGGAATACATATCCGGCGTGGTGATGGTTGCAAAATAAGTACCGTCTGCCAGTTTACTGTAGGCATTCGTTGTAATCGAGTCATCAATACATTCCTCGTTCATTGCACTGGCGAGCTGGCTTAGCACCCATGCTCCTTTTTCTGCTTCCCCTGCTGAAAACCCAATGTCCGAAGGGTCGGTATTATTATTTCCAAAGACATATCCGCCGTAGGTAAATAAAAATCCGCTGGAAAAATATACATCAAACAAGGACTTCATATATCCATATTTACTGCCATCTTCCTCATGGCGGCTGACAGAATATGCATACATGGCATTCCAGTTTTCAGCCATATCCGGAATCTTATTTCCATTTTCATCCCACACCTGCTCCCAATCTTCTGGCAGAAGATCTTTCCTATAGTACAGCATCGGCGCCTGTACATTGACCGGAACGCCGCAGGTATATGCCGTTTCTCCAAGCTGAATCTGGTAAGCCGCCCATGCGGTTTCGGGAATCTGATCAAAACATTCCATCGTTTCCACGGGAAGAGGATAAATATGTTTTCCTTCCGCATACTGCATGATAATATCATTTGCCTGATAAAGGACATCCGGTCCATACCCATAAGGTCCGTCATTGGCAAGATCCAGATACTGATTCATATTGGCATCCACCGCCACAATACCATATTCCGCATATTTCTCATTGAAAGCCTCGATCAGCGACGCAAAATATCCCTTGGAAACGGCTGTGTCATTTTCGAGAACCTGTATCGTAACATTATGTTCCAACTCACCATTAAACACTGTATTGATAACGCCGGTTTCCTCTTGCGTCTGTACATCTGGCGCAGTCTGCACGTTTTCTGCCTCCTTGCCGCATCCCGTTTGCCCCCCGATACACAGACATATTGCCATTAGTAATGTAATGCTCTTCCTCTTCATTTTTCCTCCATTCCGAAACATTTTATATTTCCTGCCCCATAACAACTAAGAATCCATTATTCTCCAACTCTCTATCATAGCGATGGCTGCTCATCACTTTCTGGTCTTCAGAAAGACTTACCTGTTTTTCTCTTTTGGATAAATTTATATAAAGTACGATTTTCCGTTCCTCCCAGATTCTCTCCACACACAGCATCTCATCTTCTTCCCTAAGATTTACCTTTCCATACTGTAAAACCGAATCCGCACGAAGGGCTGTCAGTTCCTTTATCGTTCTCATAACTTCTCTATCCCAGTTCTCCTGTTTCCAATTAAAACATCTGCGTGAATCCGGGTCATACCCTCCCTCCATACAGATTTCCGTTCCGTAATAAATGCACGGTGCCCCAGGAACGATGATTTCCAGCGCCAAAGCACACAACAGCTTATCCTTGTCTTTGGAAACTTCTGTAAAGAAACGGTGGGTGTCATGGGAATCAATGAGATTCAACATCATGAAATTGACCTGCTCCGTGTTGCGCATCAGATTGCCACTTAGCTTTTCTGCCATCTCCTTTGCCGAGAACGTTTCTCTTGCAAAATAATCCAAACATGCTTTCGTAAAGGAATAGTTCATTATGCTGTCATACTGGTCGCCCATCAGATACGGGTACGCATCATGCCAGTTTTCCCCAATAATAACACAGTCTTTTTTTTCTGCCTTGACTTCACGTCTGAACCGCCTCCAAAATTCATGGGATACCTCATCCGACACATCAAGTCTCCAGCCATCAATATCCGTCTCTCTGATCCAATATAAAGCAATCTCGATTAAAAAATCCTGTACCCCCTGATCTGCCGTGTTAAGCTTGGGCATATAGTTACATGTGGCAAAGCATTCATAATTCATCTTTTCCGGATCAGGGTATTCTCCGTCTATGAGAAACCAGTTATAGTACGCAGATTTTTTCCCGTTGCTTAAGACATCCTGAAACTCAGTCATTTTCATACTGCAATGATTGAACACGGCATCAAAAATGATGCGGATTCCTTTTTCATGTGCCTTTGCCACCAGTTCCTTTGCATCTTCCATTGTCCCAAACTGAGAATCCACCTTTTTATAGTCACTGATATCATATTTATGATTTGATACAGATTCAAAAATGGGGGTTAAGTAAATTGCATTCACTCCTAAGTCTTTTATATAATCCAACTTCTTGATGATGCCTTTTATATCTCCTCCTGCAAAACTTTTAGGGGTAGGAATATCACCCCACTGCATTGTAATATATTTTGTATCCTTCTCACAATCCCCCTGATAAAAGCGATCCACAAAAATCTGATAAAAAACTGCGCTTCGCATCCATTCAACCACTTCCATAATATCATTCGTATTGATATATGGCATCTGAAAAAAATTGTAAAATCCTTCTTCAAAGTTATAGGTCTTTGTGATTCCATCTTCGCTGTAATAATAAATATTTCCCTTCTCCTCTATCTGGAAAATATACGCTAGACGCACATCCTCAAGCTGTAACTTGATTTCATAATAGTGGTACAGCCTGTCGCTGTAGCAAATATTCATTTTTTCCTGCCTGCGTTTGATTGCAAAATCATATTTGCAGGCGTGGATTAGAGAAACCTCCGCTTCCTCATCCTCCCTTGCCATGCGCAGGCGTAAGACAAGTTCCTTCTCTCCGCTGGCAAAGCAGTATCGTGAATCCGGTATGTGTAAAATTGCGTGTTGATTCATTTCATTTCCTTTCGAATATCTAGTTTGCTGTTGACAAATGACTGAAAATTCTGAATAATAATGGGTAAATGCTTTTAAAGGAGGATGATTATGGACCGGAAGGTTACGATTAAAGATGTTGCACGGGAAGCCGGTGTTTCCGTTGCTACCGTTTCATATGTTGTCAATAATCGAACAGATCTGCGCATCAGCGAAGCAACCCGCAAAAAGGTACTGCAAGTCATCAATCTGCTTGATTACACGCCTAATCAGGCGGCTAAGGCACTTGCCACCAATCGCAAGAACCTTCTTGCCATCTACTCATCTCCTGCCTGTTCCATCTTAAAAAAAGCGGAGCAGCTATGTACGATTCAATTTCTATCACAATTTCTTCATAAGAAAAGTTTTAGTCTTATATATTTAGAACATGATTACAATGAAAAATGCGAGCAGGCAGATGCGATTATCTGCTATGATGTATCTTCTGCATGTTTCCGCCAGCTTGGAGATAACAACTTTATCCCTCTTATTGCGTTAGACTGTATGGTAAACGACCCTCTTTTCTTTCAAATCAATACAGATTACCAACTGCTTTCAGAAAAAGCCCAAAGCTTTTTTCACGGCGAACCATATCGATATATATTGCTTCAAACCGACAATAAAGAAAAAGAGAATTTTCTTAAAAATAGATTTGCCGACCTTCTCTTTATAAGCAGCCTCGATGACCTGCACGCTCTGAGCGGCCAAAACTTTTTAGTTACAGAGTCCTCTTTAAATGCTCTTTTAGCGAAGCAGAATAAAGTCTGTTTCATTCCCTCTATGTCAGACGCAAAAGCAGAGATACTGCTGCAATGTATTGAAAACGCACTTCAAAGAACACTGATCGACCAACATCATATTCTTGTGTAAGCAGCGGATGCCTCATCTAACAAGGCATCCCTATGTTAATAACACCGCTCTTAAGAAGACCTTAAGAGCGGTAAAAATCTATTCAAATGCAACTTTAAGTACTTGTGTGGATGAATCATACGTAAAAGTATAACTTCCTCCTGCTCCTGCCACCAGATTTGCACCTTCTGTACCTGTCACATAAGACAAGCTATCCGCATCATCCTCTGCAATATTCGTATAACGGATATATTCATTCCCTACACTTTCCGTATCCTCTGCTGTGATTAAAGAAGTAAACATAAATTCGTCCCCTTCTTCAAGTGTAATGGTCAGGGTATATATGCCATTTTCCTCGGTAAACTTTGTTTCATCAGAGTAAACATCTTTCCAGTCGGTGATCTTTGCACCTTTAATATAATAATCGGTCTGTACCTCTACTCCGCTTGTCTGTGATTCCCCGTTATAGGTCCAGGTAATTCTGTCATAAGGATTGATGTTAAAGTTTTCCTTATTATCCTCGGAATAACCGTTTGCCTCTGTATCATAGGTATCTTCTCCCGGATAGGTAGTCAGCGTGATCGTATAGTTGCCAGGAACCTTTACCTTAATGTTGGCTCTCTTTACGCCTGTATCCCCCAGCCCGCCTGAATTGGCAAAATATTCCACTCCGTCTATAGTAATGGTATCTAAGTATCCATAGCCTCTTTGATTTTCCCATGCACTGTTCATTGCAAGCTGGAATTCATCGCCTTCTTCCAGATCCAACGTGATGGTATAAATGTTTGCCTCTGCATTTTCTTCTTTCTGCATAGTCTGTGCATCCCCGATCACACTTCCCCAGCTAGATTCCATAAGTGCCGGACTCTTCCCGCTTCCTAAAATCGCAAAAGTCCTTGTATCTTCCACATAAGATACAAACCCTGCAAATACAGAAGTGTCCTGCGTAATGGCTGTGGCGAAATCAAAGCGGTGACTCATCTGAGGAGTTGCAAACCACCCGGCAAAGGTATATCCATCCTTTTCAGGAACATACTCTTCCAATAATGCGCCATCTTCTACCTCCACTGTCTGCAATACCGTTGTTCCATCAGAATCATAAAAGGTCACTGCATGTGCCTGCTGCACTTCTTCTTGCTGCGTTTCTTCTTCCTACGCCTCTTCACTGCCTTCCTGTGTCGCCTCTGCCTCTGTGTTTTGGCTGCTTTCCTGCACACCGCCCCCTGATCCGCATGCCGCCAGTCCAATAGCCGCTGCTGTCAGCATACTTACTGTCATTAATCTCTTTTTCATTTTTTGCCTTCCTTTCTCTTTTATTTAACCGTTTAAACAGTCTGGTAAAAAGGAAGCAAATCATCTACTACGTTTGATTTGCTTAACCGTTTAAACAATTTAAATTTACCACTTTTTTTATCCCTTGTCAAGGTTTTGTATTTATTTTAGTACATTAAAGGTGTAGTTGTCCTTTTAATGCATAAGCATATTTTCAATGAAAATTCCATATCCTTTGGTTGGTTCCTGGACGAGAACGTGGGTGACAGCGCCTACTAATTTATTATCTTGGATGATGGGGCTTCCGCTCATTCCCTGTACGATTCCTCCGGTGGTCGTAAGGAGTTCCTGATCTGTAATTTCCAAAACAATCCCTCTATTTATATTGTCGTTTTCCAAGTTGATGTCGATGATTTCCACATCATATACTTGTGTTCCGTTTCCCAGCGAGCAAATAATCTGTGCGGGACCTTTTTTAATTTCCTGTTTTAGCCCCAGCGGCAGGTAATCATAAGACGCATCCATCATTGTTTCTGGTGTGCAAATTCCAAAAATACCCTTGGGTGTGTTGGCGGTGATGGAACCCATAATATTTTTATCATCATACTCGATAAAGCCGGTCAGCTCCCCTGGTGAACCTGTGGTGCCTTTGGTAATGCCTATGATTTCGGTGTGATAGAGGGTGCCCGTAGACAATGTCATCAAGGTGCTGGTATCAATATCGTTGATACCGTGTCCTAAAGCGCCAAAGCAGCCATTTTCATCTATATAAGTCATTGTGCCAACTCCCTGTGCATTGTCCCTGACCCATATTCCCATTTTATACTCACCGTTCTGATTAAGCTCCGGACGCGCCTTTACCTCAAGCAGCATATCTCCTCTTTGAATCTTAAATACAAGCTCCTGTCCCTCACAATGACTGATTTTGTCCACCAGTTCCTTCTTCTCGTTGATTTCCTCATCGTTAATCTCTAAGATATAGTCTCCCACCTGAAAAACATATTTCCCAGGATTTACTGCCTGTCCGTCTTCTCCCTCAAATTCTCCAATTCCCACAATGAGGACGCCCTGGGTCTTAACATAAATCCCAATCGGTATTCCTGCCGGTCTTAATCGAACATCCTGTATGACCTCTACATCAACTTCTTTTAAAGGTATGATACCGAAAATCTTAAGCTGGAGTTTATATTGATCGACCTGATTTGCTTTGACCGTAATATGGCGTCCTAAGTCAATATATATACTGCTGTTTTCTGTGCCGGCATTTGTTCCGCCGCTCACCTCCACGGCTTCCTTATATAACTCACCTTTGGCAGGTACTTTAAAATCCAATTCCTGATCCACCCCCGCTTTAATCATGATGGTGGATGGAATACTGAGCCACATAAAATAATATATGGACAACATTACGGCAATTACGCCGAATGTAAGCATTGTATATAAAAATCTTCTATAAGTCTCAACCCTGCCATGAGTTGGTTCCTTTAAATGGTTCAAGTTTTCACATCCTTTATCTTAAAATTATAGAAAAAAGACATACAGTCTGTATGCCTTTTTTAGTATGTGAAAAACTTTAAATTTTACTTTCCAAATTTCATTTTTTTGTTTCCAAATGTTACATGCTCATTTTCTTTTACCTTCTGTGCCGCTTCCTGCATCTCTCTCGCATTGTCCAAAACTGCCTGCGTCATGCTTCCGCTACCCAACAACCTTGCCAGTTCGCCAACACTCTCATCTTCGGATATTTCCCTGATATTTGTGACAGTCCTCTCGTTTACCACCTTTTTTTCAATCATAAAATGTGCATCTGCCATAGCGGCAATCTGTGCCAAATGGGTAATACAGATAATCTGATGATTTCTGGAAAGCCTTCCCAGCTTTTCCGAAACCTTCCATGCCGTTTTTCCGCTGATTCCGGTATCTATTTCATCGAAAACAAGGGTATCGGTCCCTTCTTTATCTGCAAACACAGTTTTAAATGCAAGCATGATACGTGAAAGTTCTCCTCCGCTGGCAATCTGCCACATAGGCTTTAATGCCTCCCCTGGATTGGTCGATATCAGAAACTCCACTTTATCATACCCGTCGGCGGCAAAGGATTCTTCCATCGTCGTTACGGAAATAGAAAATTCCACATCCAGAAAATTTAAATCAATCATTGCCTCTTTCAACTTTTCTGTGAGCGGCACTGCCGCACTTTGACGAAGATTTGAAATTTTTTCACATAGGAGAAGGATTTCCTTTTTTTGCTCTTCTATTCTTTCGCGAAGCTGTTCTCTGTATTCCTCATAATGATTCAGCTTGTCAAGCGCCCTCTGTTTTTCCTCCTGCGTTTTTAGGATATCGGAAATCCGCTCTCCATATTTACTTTTAAGATGATTTAAAACATCCAGCCGCTCTTCCAGATGGACAAATTCTTCTTCGTCAAACTCAAGGCTGTCCCTGTACTGCGCTATGGCACGGTTAAAATCATTTAATAGATCGTCAATATCTGTCAGCTGCTCTATAAGCGGTTCTGCTTCTGTATCATATTCACTTAAGGGTTTAAGTTCACGCAGCGCATGTCCAACGGCAAGCCCTGCGCTTCCCTCCTCCTCATATCCGGTAAGTGCGTGCACTGCATATACGGCTTCCTTCATCTTTCTGGCATTTGCAAGTTTGCGGTACTTTCTTTCTACCTGCTCATCCTCCACCGGATCTAATCCTGCCGTCTCGATTTCATTGATTTCAAATTCAAGAAGATTCGCCTCCCGCATCCTGACCGCTTCATCCGCATTCTGACTTTCCAATTCTTCTTCACATTTTCTGTAATCTGCCAGCCTGACTTTCAACTGAGCTTTCAAAGCACCTATCTCTTCCCCAATATAAGCATCCAGCATTTTTTTGTATGCCGCCGGCTTAAGAAGAGACTGATGCTCATGCTGACCATACAGATCCAGAAGACACCCTGCCAGATTCTTAAGCTGCCCAGCACTGATGCTTTCCCCATTTGCCCGGCAGATGCTTCTGCCCGCCATAATCTTTCTCTGCAGAATCAGCATATGATCCTCTTCCACCGGCAGATCCATTTCACGCACTTGGGCACACTGCTGGTCATTCAGCGAAAAAATCAGTTCCACCAACGCATAGTCTGCCCCTGTACGGATATACTCTTTATCCGCCTTTGCCCCAAGCGCCAAATTGATTGAACCGATGATGATGGATTTGCCCGTGCCGGTTTCACCGGTTAAGATATTCATTCCCTCTGAAAAAGATACCTCCTGCTCATCAATCAGCGCCAGATTCTTTACGTGTAAACTTTCAAGCATATTGCTCCTCCTTACGCCCTTCTCTCAAGTGCATAATCGGTCATTCGTCTAATACATTTCGTATTTTTTTTATAACTTCCTGTGTATCCTCCACGGTGCGCACAGCCATCATGATTGTATCATCACCGGCAATTGAGCCAACGATTTCTTTTAACTTCATGGCGTCTATCGCCGCCGCAACTGCCATTGCCATGCCTGATACCGTTTTTATCACCAAAATATTTTGTGCCATATCCATAGACACAAATCCATCCTTGAGCACCCTAATATATTTATCACTTAAGTAATGATCGCTGTGGATTAAAATTGTGTATTTCTGCCTGCCATCCCCCATTGCAATCTTAGACAGTTTCAGTTCCCTGATATCCCTCGATACCGTAGCCTGGGTAACCGCATATCCTGCTCCCCTTAATCGATCTGCCAATTCTTCCTGTGTTTCAATCTCAAACTGCTCTACAAGTTCCTTTATTTTCTGATGCCTGCTCTTTTTCATACCTCACTCCATTATACAATCTCTCATGTTTTTCCGCCTTAATCACTCATCTTTCTGTGAAGAATCTCCAAAAAGCTTACTTTACTTAACTTTACAATTCCCGTGGTCTTTTCAGATTTTTTGATTTCTATCCTTTCACCTGTACATAAACTTACTTTGTGGCTTCCGTCAAACAGGGCTTCCACTTCCTGATTTTCTCCGTCTCTGCTGCTTTCTATCTCAACTACTACGATGTCCTCTGGGGAAAGTACAATGCTTCTGTTTTGCATGGAATGTGGACAGATTGGAGAAAGCAGAATCAGTTCCGCTTTCGGTTCCACAATAGGTCCCCCGGCAGACAGGCTATATCCTGTAGAACCTGTTGGGGTAGATACGATCATGCCATCCGCATGATATCGATGAAGAAACTGTCCATTGACATAAATGTTAAAATTAATGATCTGCAAAGATCCTTTTCTGGTTATAACTATATCGTTTAACGCTCTCGCCTCATCCTTGATTCCTTCGTTGTGGAAACTTTTTCCGCACAGCATCATACGCTTTTCAATTTCAAATTCATTTTCTATGAGTTTATCTAAGGCATCTTCTATTCCTGTCCGGTTTACCTCTGCTAAGAAGCCTAAGGTACCAAGATTAATACCCAAAAAGGGAATATCCCTATCGGCTAAATCTATCGCAGCCTGCAAGAGCGTTCCGTCCCCCCCAACGACGACAACGCAGTCAATCTCACCGCTTACCTGCTCCTTGTATGTATATCCGTCCCTGTCAGGTTTTTTGGTTCCCTCATCTACGATACAGGTCATACCGCGGTCTATGAGATAGTCCCTGATCAAACACGCAGTTTTTAATTCTGCATCTTTGGTCGGATTGGTTATCACATAAAAATGCTCCATACCCTCTTCCTCACTTCTGCACTTTGCACGCTTCGCAAACTAATTTATCGAGCCGTCAGTCAAAACTGTCATGCGCCTTATCTACCGCCCGCTGAATCAGGCTGGATATTTCTTTTTCCCATGAATACCCTGTCTTTTCTTCTATCATCTGCCGCAGCTTTCTTTCAGCTTCTGCCTCTGTAATTTCCGCAGTATCTTCTATCTTTTCTGGATTTTTTTTAAGGTGAACCAAATATTCTATGTTCCCCTCAGGTCCTTTGATGGGGGAAAAATCCAGATGTAATACATCGAACCCAATAAAGTTTGAATAGTCTACAATTTTTCTTACAACTTCTTCATGGACTCTGGCTTCCCTTACGACTCCCTTTTTCCCTACCTTATCACGCCCGGCTTCAAACTGGGGCTTAATCAGACAAACCATCTCACCCTCGGACGTAAGAAGCGCTCTTGCAGGCAGTAGAATCTTAGTCAAGGAAATAAAAGAAACATCCACTGAAGCGAAATCCAACTGCTCTCCAATATCTCCCTTTACCATATACCTGAAATTGGTCTTTTCCATGCAGACGACTCTTTCATCCTGACGCAGCTTCCAGTCAAGCTGTCCGTGCCCCACATCCACGGCATATACTTTTCGCGCGCCATTTTGCAGCATACAATCCGTAAAACCACCTGTTGAAGACCCGATATCCATACAGACCTCATTTTTCAGGCAGATGCCAAACTGCATAACCGCCTTCTCAAGCTTAAGACCGCCTCGGCTTACATATTTCTGTGTGTTTCCCTTTACTTCTATTTGTATCTTATCAAGATTGAACAAAGCGCCTGCTTTGTCCTCCCTTTGTCCGTCTACAAATACATTTCCTGCCATAATAATTGCTTTTGCCTTTTCTCTTGAAGGGGCATGCCCTTCCTTTACCAGAAGCACATCAAGACGTTCTTTCATGCATTGTTTCCCATTTCTATTTTTATTCTATCTGTAATCGTTTCAGTATCAATTCCAATCTCATGCTTTAATTGATCCACATTGCCATGTTCCACATATTCATCCGGAATGGCAATCTGCAAAAGTTTTGCCCCTGTGCCCAGGTTATCCATAAGTTCCCTTACCTTTTCGCCATAACCGCCACTTGCAACATTCTCCTCCATGGAAACCACTAATTTATGATTCTCCGCTGCCCATTTGACTGCACGTTCGTCAATGGGCTTTACGAACCTTGCATTGATAATGCTGCATTTGAATCCTGCCTCATTCAGCATTGCCTTAACTTCCTCTGCCGTCTTTACCATACTGCCGAGTGCCAAAAGGCAGATTTCTCCTTCTGCGTAAAGAAGTTCAGCCTTCCCCATTTCAATGGGAGCCCGATATTCCTTCAGTCCCGCATACGCTTCACCCCTGGGATAGCGGATTGCAACAGGTCCATCAAAGGAAACTGCGTACTTCATCATATCAGATAATTCCCATTTATTTTTGGGCGCCATAATATGCATTCCCGGAATCGAGGATAAAAAAGAAAGATCAAAAATTCCCTGGTGCGTCTCTCCATCGCTTCCTACCAGTCCCGCTCTATCGATTGCAAATACCACGGGAAGGTTCTGAATACATACATCATGTAATATTTGGTCATATGCTCTTTGCAGAAAAGAAGAATAAATGGCAACTACAGGGCGTAACCCGCCCACTGCAAGACCAGCAGCAAAGGTAACCGCATGTTCCTCTGCAATTCCCACATCAAAAAAACGCTCTGGATACATATTGCGGAATCGCTTCAATCCTGTGCCGTCCGGCATGGCTGCTGTAATCGCAACCACTTTTTCGTCCCTTGCTCCTAATTTCGTCATAACCGTAGAAAAAATATCCGTATAATTAGCTGTAGTCCTTGGTTTTGTAGGTATACCCGTCTGAATATCAAAGGGTTCAGCTCCGTGAAATCTTGCCGGATGCCGCTCTGCCGGCGCAAATCCCTTCCCCTTCTGAGTCAACACATGAACGATTACAGCATTCCTTGTTCGTCTCGCTTCCTGAAATACCCGCAACATTGCAGAAATATTATGACCGTCTACCGGTCCTAAATAAGTAACACCCATATCTTCAAAGAACATGCCTGGAACTACCAACTGTTTAAAACTGCTTTTCGCTTTCCGGATTCCTTCTACTACTTTCTCACCTTTGGGTATTTCCTTTAACGTATTATATACCCCTTCCTTGATATCCAGATAGGCATTGGCTGTTCTTACATTGTTCAGATATTTTGATACCCCGCCCACATTTTCTGAAATGGACATATTATTGTCATTTAGAACAATAATGAAGTTTGTTTCAAGTTTTGCCGCATTGTTCAAAGCCTCATAGGCCATGCCGCCAGTAAGAGAGCCATCTCCGATTACAGAGACCACCGTATTGGTCTTTCCCTGAATATCCCTTGCTTTCACAAGTCCTAAACCTGCCGATATAGACGTTGAGCTATGTCCCGTATCAAAACAGTCGCAGTCACTTTCTTTCCTCTTGGGAAAACCGCTCATGCCGCCAAATTTGCGCAGGGTCTCAAATCCATCCCTTCTGCCCGTCAAAAGCTTATGGGTATACGATTGATGCCCTACATCCCAGATTAACTTGTCCTCTGGCAGATTCAAAAAAAGATGCAGTGCCATCGTTAATTCCACAGCGCCCAGATTAGAACCCAAATGCCCTCCTGTATAGGATATCTTTTCAATCAGAAATTCCCGTATTTCCTGCGCAAGTTCCTGATAGTCTGATGAATTTATATTCTTGATGTCATTTACACCTTTGATATTATCAAGCAACATATTAACAACCTTCTTTTCTTCTGTCCTACAACTGACTATATCATTTTTCTCTGGTTATCAGCGAATCAACCAGTTCCACCAAAAAATCATTTTTATGTTCAAAAGAGCGGAGAATGAAAAGCGCTTCCTCTGACAGTTTTCTTACTTCTTCTCTAGCTTCTTCCAAACCGTGCAGCGTCACAAAAGTCAGTTTGTGATTCTTCTCATCACTTCCAACCGGCTTTCCCAGCACTTCTAAGGTACTTGTCACATCCAGTATATCATCCTGTATCTGGAACGCAATTCCAATGTTATATGCCGCCTTTTCCATGGCAAGCACTGCTTTTTTATCCGCCCCCGCCAAAATCGCTCCAATCATCATTGCTGCCTGTATGAGCGCTGCCGTCTTGTTTTCATGTATGAATAGCAATAATTCTTCTGTCACCTGCCCGCCGGACTCTGCTTCAATATCAGCTGCCTGTCCGCCGATCATTCCATAGATGCCTGCCTTTTTTCCCAAGACCTGTATTGCCGCCGCCACCCATTTTAGCTCTTCAGTGCTTTTTGCAAGGTCAAACGCCGAAGAAGCCGTTTCAAATGCCAGATTCAAAAGTCCGTCTCCTGCAAGAACCGCCATTCCGTCTCCATAAACATTCCACGTTGTCTTGCGCCCCCTCCTGTACTGGTCATTATCCATTGCAGGCAGATCATCATGCACCAGCGAATAATTGTGAATCATCTCTAATGCCGCCATAAAAGGTTCCACCAATGCGCCGCTCCCTCCAAGCAAAAGAAAGCTCTCTTCCATCAAGATGGGTCGTATTCTTTTTCCTCCTGCCAGGGCACTATAGTTCATCGCTTCCAGAACCTTTTTCTGAAACCCCTTTTCCTCCGGCAGATACTTTATAAGCACCTCTTTGGCGCGTATAGTCTTTTCTTCCAGCGTTTCTTTAAAATTCATAAGTTTCTCCATCTTCATTCAATGCCATCACTCTTTTTTCTACTTGGTCGATTGCCTGATTGCATTTGTTTAACAGCTCCATACCTTTTTTATAAATTTGAAAAGATTCTTCCAGAGAAACATCTTCCTGTTCCAATGCCGAAACAGTCTCTTCAAGCATTTCAAATGCTTCCTCAAGTTTTAATTCTTTCTGCTCCTGCATCCTTACTCTCCTTCCATCTTCTTTATCAAATACTTTTCCTTCACTTCTGCACCAATTCTGCCATTTTTAACATAAATCTGTATCTGATCACCGGCAGCTACCTTATGTACATCCGTCACCGTCCTCCCACTCGCATCCGCTACATAGGAATACCCCTGATTCAACTTATCTAAAGGCGAAAGTCCCTTTAATTTTTCTATATAGATTGCCATCCTGTGCCTATCCTTTAAAATCCGGTTCTTCATAGCCAAAGACAGTCTTTCTTCTAAACTTATGGAATAGGTTCTTTTCTCCCTGATTCTGCCCATAGGACTGTTCATTTTCAATTTTGTCTCCAGCGTCTGCTGTTTCATGCGTGCAAGCTTTATTCTGCTCTGCATCTGTCTGTAAAGAGAAATGCGGATTCCCTCCATCTGCCCCAGCAGAAGATTCACATCATACACTGCCAGTTCTGCTGCTGCGGAAGGCGTAGGCGCACGCATATCTGCTACATAATCTATAATCGTCGTATCTGTCTCATGTCCCACTGCCGAAATAATCGGCACATTGCAGTCGAACACTTCCTGGGCTACAATTTCTTCATTAAACGCCCACAAATCTTCAATGGAACCGCCTCCACGTCCTACAATAATCACATCTACCTGCCTTTTTTCAAGCGCTCGGATTCCTCTGACAATGCTCTGTGCCGCTGCTTCCCCCTGTACGATGGCAGGATAGAGGATAATCTGTACATAAGGATTCCGTCTGGATGTAATATTTATGATATCTCTGACTGCTGCCCCCGTAGGCGCCGTCACCACACCCAGTGTCTTTATAAATCTTGGAATCGGCTTCTTGTATTCAGGTGCGAACATCCCTCGCTCTAGCAAATCCTGCTTTAACCTTTCAAACCGCTCATAGAGCGCACCTGCCCCATCCTGAATAATCTCCTTGGCATACATCTGATATTTGCCATCTCTCTCGTACACGTCGATGGCGCCTTTTACCACTACCTGCATTCCTTCCATCATCCGAAATGCAAGACCGGAACGGTTTCCCGCAAACATAACGCAGGAAATCGTTCCTTTTTGATCCTTTAACGTAAAATAAATATGCCCGGAAGAATGATATTTACAGTTGCTGACCTCTCCTTTAACCGAAAGCTCATTCAGCAAAAAATCCTGCACGAACATATTTCTAATATATGAATTTACTTGTCCAACTGTATAAACATTCTGCATCTTCTGCTCACCTAAGCAAACTTTGCCAATACACCGTTGACAAAGGACGGTGAAGAATCCTGACCAAATTTTTTAGCCAGCTCCACTGCTTCATTGATGGCAACACCTGTGGGTATTTCCTGATCATACGTAATCTCATAGACTGCAAGCCTTAAAATGGTAAGATCGACCTTCCCCATACGCTCTGTATTCCACCCCTGCACCTTATCGTTCAATGCCTGATCAATGGAATCGATCTTTTCTATGATTTTGTTGAACTTCTCACTAATCTGGACATTATTTTTCTCTGCCGCAGCATTTTCTTCGTCCTCAAAAAAGAATGCTTCCTGCTGCGCCATTTCTTCTTTGGGATTAAATTCCACACGAAACAGCAGCTTAAAAACCTGCTCCCTCATTTCTCTTCTGCTCATACAAATCCACCTTATGCTTATTTCTCTTTCAGCATATTGACACCTGCAATGCGGATATCTACATCTGAAACCTCAAGACCTGTCATGCTCTCTATTGTTGATTTCACCCTGTCCTGGACCCTCTGGGAAACCGCTGGAATGTTATGTCCATATTCAACGATCAGTGCTAATTCCGCTCTTACACGCTTTCCAAGCACCTCCACTTTCACACCTTTTGCAAGATTTTTAACGCCCATTTTGCTCATAAGATCGTTTGTAATATTACCCGCCATGGCGGCAACGCCTTCCACTTCCGTTGCAGCAAGACCTGCAATCATTGCCACTACATCATCGGCAATCTTTACTGTACCAAGGTCCTCATCTTCCTGTAACACATAGGTGTTCTGTTCAAAAGTTTTCTCCATAAATAACGTTCCTTTCTCTCCATTTATTGCAAGCCTGTTATTGTTTATCATACCAAAAATTCGGCTTTTTGCATAGCCCGTAAAAATAAAATGCTCATTTTCCCTACAACCAGAAGCTTAGACTTAACTGCTCCTTATTTTCTGCATAAGACACGGTTCCCTCCTGGGTACTTAAATAGCCGAATATTCCCTGCTCCTCTATCAAATGCCCGATCATTTCTTCGTAAACAGCCTCGTCTGCACATTTGAGCGTCACATAAGTGTTTCCCTGCTCATACGCCGATGAAAATACATTTTTCAATTTTTCCTCGTCAACTCCAGTAAAATACCGCCCTTCTCTGACATAATAATTAGCATCCATAGAATCACAGATCGGCACATCTACTATAGAATCAATGACATGCGTCTTTTCCAGCTGCTCTGTTGTAACACACAGATAATCATAATTAATAGGCGGAATGCTTTCAACCATCTGCTCACTGCTTCCTTCCACGATCTGATAAGATGCATCTCCCCATGTAGTATCTACATAATAATAATTTCCATCCAGCCTGACCAGATTCCATGCATGTCCTTCTCCTTCTGATACTCTTCCCATAATCAGCGCCGCTTCAATCCCTGCCTTCTTAAGCAGGTACTGAGTCGCCTTGGCATATCCCTGACACACACTTTTGCGAGTAATGAATACAGAACAGATGTTTTGGTTGTCCGGCGCTTCGGCATCATACTCTGTCTGATTGATAATATACTCATAAATATACTTTACTTTTTCATACTGATCCAAATCCTCTCCCATCCCGCCGAAACAATCCTGTACATACTGTGAAATCTGCTCTTCCTTGCGCACTGCCTCTTCCTCTGATACATTATAGGTCCCTGAGAAAGTAATCTTTTTCACCACATCCCCTAAAGTGTATCTGGTAAAGGTATAGCCATCCACATAAAAAATTTCCGGATGATCATTCAGTACACACTGAAAAACCTTTTCTATTCTGTCTGTTTCTGTACAGGATAAGGCAACACCGTCGCCAAACTCCTGCAGAATCTTTAAGATTTCTGCATAAACGACCTGCTCCTCCTCACTTAACTTTTCATAATGAAAAAGTCCTGTCTGCTGCTTTCTAATAAAGGCTGCCTCTTCCAACGGAATGCCGGAAATGCTTCCCACCTCGTTTATATCAGTTTCCTCTCCAGAAGTGGTCACCGTTGCGCTATTTATCGTTTCCTCTTCCTGGCTGTTTGATTCTGTTCTGCTATTTTCTGGCTTGTCCTGGCTTGTCAGGCAAGTGCCCCCTGTAAATGCCAGAAAACAAATCAATACCGATAATATGCATCTTTTCATCTTCATTTAATCACGTCCAAACTCTGATAATATTAATCCTTCGTTTCGATCCAATGTCATTCCTACACTCCATGCATTGATAAATAAGAGAAGGGGATTTCCTTTAAGATCTCTTATTTTTTTCATGTCAGATGTGCCTACCAGCTTATTTAAATCAATATCTTTATTTTCAATCCACCGGATATGCTCATATGGCAGATTCTCCAGCTTGATTTCCACATTATATTCATTTTCCAGACGATATTTTAATACATCGAACTGGAGCACGCCTACCACACCTACGATGATTTCCTCCATTCCTGTATTAAATTCCTGAAAAATTTGAATTGCCCCTTCCTGGGCAATCTGAGTGATTCCTTTTACAAACTGCTTCCGCTTCATCGTGTCCACCTGTCTCACCCTTGCAAAATGCTCCGGCGCAAAGGTGGGAATCCCCTCGTACTGAAACTGCTCTTTCGGCATACACAGTGTATCTCCGATGGAAAAGATACCGGGGTCAAATACGCCTATGATATCTCCCGCATAGGCTTCCTCCAAAATCTTTCTTTCACTTGCCATAATCTGCTGAGGCTGGGAAAGACGCATGACCTTGCCCCCCTGTACATGCTTTACTTCCATACTCGCCTCATATTTGCCAGAACAAATCCTCATGAATGCAATTCTGTCCCTGTGCGCTTTGTTCATATTTGCCTGTATTTTAAATACAAACGCAGAAAATGCCTGTTCTGTAGGCGATACAAGACCAATATCCGCTCTTCTTGAAAGCGGCGTCGTGGTCATCTTCAAAAAATGCTGTAAAAAAAATTCCACGCCAAAATTTGTCAGCGCTGAACCAAAGAATACCGGTGTAAGCTCCCCTGCACGCACAAGCTCCAAATCAAATTCCGCACTTGCACCGTCTAAAAGCGCTATCTCATCTTCAAGAAGACCTGCTGCCTCCTCTCCAATCGCCGCGCAGAGCGCCTCTGCGTCCTTTGCCATCACTTCACTTGCCTCTCCTTCCTTGGTTCCCTTCTCCGTGTCGGAGTAAGTGATAACGCACTGCCTGTCCCTGTCATAAACCCCTTTAAAATTCTTCCCTGAACCGATCGGCCAGTTTACAGGACAGGTTGCAATTCCCAACTCCTTCTCGATTTCATCAAGAAGCGTAAAGGTATCATTTGCATCCCTGTCCATCTTATTGATGAACGTAAAAATAGGAATCTTCCTCATAACACATACTTTAAATAATTTGCGTGTCTGTGCTTCCACACCTTTGGACGCATCAATTACCATTACGGCAGAATCCGCCGCCATTAATGTACGGTAGGTGTCCTCTGAGAAGTCCTGATGCCCCGGCGTATCCAGAATATTGATACAAAATCCGCCATACTCAAACTGCAGCACGGAAGAAGTAACCGAAATACCTCTTTCCTTCTCAATTTCCATCCAGTCAGAAACCGCATGCCTTGCCGTAGCTTTTCCTTTCACACTTCCCGCTAAATTAATCGCTCCACCATATAAAAGAAATTTTTCTGTAAGCGTTGTCTTTCCCGCATCTGGGTGGGAAATAATTGCAAATGTTCTTCTTCTGTTTATTTCCTGTTCATATTGATTCACGTATTTTTCCTCCAACTAATTCTATTGTATCTTAAAAAACTGATTTTAAAGCTAATGGGAACAGTAATCTGCAGTGTCGTGAGCAGGCCGCCTGTTCCCCGCATTCTCCTGTAATAGAATACCACATTTTTTTAAATATAGCATCTATTTATTCTTAGTTGTCCGCTAATGTACTGATAATGATGGAATCCGCCGACACACCGGTTTTACGGATAACGATATCCTCTATCTGTGCACGCTGCGCCTCCGTAAGTTCTGCCGCATTTACCACAACGTCAACTGTGCTGTCTGTAATACTTACCACCACATCGTCAAACCCCTTACTTTCCAGCAAAATCTCTGCTGCCGTTTCTTTTTCTGCCACATCGGTTATAGCAATCATATTATCAACTGCTTCCTGCTTCTGCTCTTCACTGATATTCACATTATTAATGATTTCCAGAAGTGTTTCTTTATTCTTGGCCCTGGTCTGTTCTTTTAATAGTCTTGCCCCTGAAAGCGTATTTAAACTTGCAGAAGAGGTAAATACAGCTTCTCCCGGCGTCTCTCCCTCTGCCAGTTGATTTTCTGTGCTCTGTGCCACATCCACCGGCATATTCTCTGCCATTACCTCATCCATAGTCTCATCAAGATAGTTTTCCTGCTGAAGCACCACATCCGAATCCAGACTGTCGATTTCACCGTACCCTGCCTGTTCCATATCCTCGTCAGATATTTCAAACAAGGATGCTACATCCACATCTGTTTCCGCAACAGACGGTTCATCCGCAACAACAGTATCAGACCCTGCTGTCATAATTTCCTCTTCCGTAATCCTGCTGCCGGCAAAATTCAGGTATCCTGCCACTGCAATCATAATTGCCAGCGCTGTGATCATAATCTGATTCTTCTTCACCATATTCTTCAAATCCGTTTCTCCTTCTTACTGTGATATCATTTTAACTACTTTAATTTTATGTGCATCAATTCCAAATAATGCCTGAATTGCCTCTGTTATATTTTGCACTATTTCAGCATTGCCCCCTCCTTGGGCAGAGATTACGACGCCCTCCACCCGGGGCGATAAAATCTTTTTTATATATGGAGTCCCGTTTCCCTGACCTGTGTCCTGATAAATGGTCTCCTCGACGTCATTGATATTGGTCGTATTACGGCTGCCGCCAGCAGAATCCACCTCCGTGGACCCTTCCCGGACCGTGTTCACATCCTTTTCTACAACAGCCTCTCCTGAACTTTCCAAGGTGACCATGACTCTCACCTTCCCTACTCCATCCATGGTACAAAGCAGTTCCTCTAAAGACCTTTCCAGCCGAAAAGCATAAGATAGCAGCGCATCTTCCTCCTCATATACTTCCTGCTTAGAACCAGCATTCTGAATAAGATCGGCTTGTTGATTTAGTATAGCACTTTCATTGTCCCATTGACTGGACTTTAACTCCGATTTTTCATTTTTATCGCCCACCGGCCATACAATCACCATAAGCAGAATCCCAATGAGAAGTACAATTAAAAATTGGTCTTTTGCAAATTTTATCTTAAATTTTTTTTCACAGTTTTTTTCCTGCATACAATAACCAAACCCTTCCCGCCTTCGCCGCCGTTCATATGATATCCCTTATCGTGCTAAAATGACCCTGATTCTGTCGGCGTCTACACCAATACAGTCGCTGTACATGCTTTTTAAGTCTTCTTCTTTCAAATCGGCCTCTTCCTTCCTGCCAAGCTGCACCGGCTCAATTCTAATTTCACTATCCGCAGAGGCGCTTTTTCCTGATACAGTTATAATAATTTCTTCATTTCCACTGTATTCTGCTCCTGAATATACTTCTTCCGAAAACTGAACGTCTACCACCTCATAATCACCTTCACACTGCACAAGCCTGTTTCTCAACTCCTGTTCAAGGCTTTCATATATTTCCATTTCATTTTCTCCCACGCTCAGTTTTTCGCTTTGTGCATCTATTGTATCTTCCATCCTCTGTATTCTGCTGCGGATTTCCTGTTGCTTTTCCTCGTCAAGCACAACTGAAAATATTGGCTCTGTCATGCGCAGAATCATAATGATTCCAACCAATATCCTGACATATTTGGCATAAACCTTTCCCGGAACGAAAAATAAGACTGCCTGTGCTATGATGATAAAAATACATATTTCCTTTATTACACCAATCATTTTCCCCTCCTAAAATGAAACCGTATAGGACACCACCGCAATCACAATAATAAATAGGATAATTGAAGTGAACACACATCTTAAAAGCAGAAAACATCCTCCTCCTACTCTGTCTGCACACATTGACACCCGCTTGTCGCTGACGATTCCTGTAATGGCAGCTCCCAGTTTCACCGCTCCCGTCACCACCAATATCTTTAGCAGTGGCACGAGGCAGGCGCCAAACAATAAAATCAAAAGCAGCACGCCCATGCTGTTCTTGATAAGGACTGCCGATCCCAAAACCAGTTCTGTCACTCCTTCCGTTACCCCTCCTATGCCTGGAATTGCTGCAATTGCTTTCCGCATAGCAGAAACCTTAAGACCGGAAGCCACCGGCACGATTACCGCCTGTACCAGACTAAGCCCTGTTACCGCCCCCATGGCAACTTTAAGCGAGAAGGAGATTCCTTTTTCGATAAACTCAAGTAACAGCGCAAGCTTTTCCTCTGTCCACAATCCATTTAAAAGCGCCAGCATAACATAGCTGCAAATAAGCGGCATAAGCACCCCATTTAAAAAGCTTTCTACCAGATAGGCAACCATCAGCATCAGCTGATAATAATAGACACCCGATGCCGTTCCCTGTGCTGTCCCAACTACAATACTATAAGTTGGAATAAACATTTTTACAAACAGTACAATGCTTTCCATTGTGTCAGAAGCAATTTCAGATACAAAAAGGAAGACCTTTGTCAATATAGCCATTAAAAAAAGATAAAGAAAATAAAACCCAGCCTGTGCCATCTGCTGCCCTGCAAATAAATCTGAGAACTCAGAAAACAACGCCGAAACCACCCCCAAAACCAGAATATAAAGAAAAACCTGTCTTAGCCCTGCCAGTTCTTCCTGCAGGCTATTCTTAATCTGACCGGTGAACATTTTTAAAGCTTCCAGCACCTGACCATTCATGATCATGGAAAGTAGCTGCTTTGCATCAATCTGTATTCCCGGGAAGAGGCTGTCCATTCCTTCATTAATAGAATCCAAATCACTAGCGGAAAGCCAGTTGTCTATGTAATCAAATTCCGATGTCACATCCGTATGCTCACTGGCATTTACCTCCATAGGAAAAAGAATGAATCCTAATATCATTCCCACCCAAATAAGCAGCCCGATTTTGACCCTTTTCATTATTCCTCCCTCATCCCGCTATGGCATTGATATTCTCAATGACTGCTGTAAGGACAGGAATCCCCATAAGCAGCACAGACAGCTTGCCGAAGATCTCTATCTGACCTGCAACTGCTCCGTAGCCGGCATCTTTACAAATGGAAGAACAAAATTCACATACATAGGTTATTCCTACGGCTTTAAATAAAAAGCCAATATAATCTCCACTTCCACTTAAATAGTTCTGGAGCACTTTTACCCTTCCAAGAAGCGTTTCAAGACCACTTAAGGAAAATGTAAAAATCAGCAGACAGATTGCTGCTCCGATATAGATTCCAAATTCTGGCCGGTTAGTCTTGAACTGTAGAGCAAGCATCACTCCTGCCACACCAAACGCTCCAATTTTGACAATCTCCATGATAATCTCCATTCCTTCTGCTATAAGCTGAACAAATCCTGTATCATAACGAACAAGTCATAAATATACGGCAGAATCCAAGTGAGCACAAGAATTAATCCTGCCAAAGAAATCAAAAAAGCATGTTCTTCCCTTCCACTATGTTTTAAAATCTGACTTAAAATGGTTATTAGAATGCCAACTGCCGCTATCTTGAAAATCAGACTTATCTCCATATTCCCTCCATGTGATTTTCCTACAGAAGCAGAATGGATATCAATACTCCAGCTGCAACTCCAAGACTCATAATCATTTTATTCTTGCTCTTATGCTCCTTTTCGATTTCCTCAATATGTAGATTAATTTCCCTAAGCAGTTCATCTAATGCCCCCGCCTGCGCATTTTCTTCCATGAACCCCAAACTTGCCGGGAAATCCATAATCAGCTTTTTCTCTGTCTTTGTAAGCGGAAGGTCTTCCATGACCTTTCCCATACAGCTTTGCCACGCCGCTGGAAAGGCTTCCCCTTTTTCACATACCCTCACATCTATTTCTGCAAATGCCTCTCCAAAGGGTTCCCCTCCTTTTTCTGCCAGCCTGCACAGAGTCTCCGGTATCGTTGCTTTCTGATAGGAAATATAATATTTCATGGTCTCATAAATACTCTTTATTCTTTTAAGAAGCATAAGACGTCTCGCTCCATCTAGGCATATATTCCATGCGAAACCAGCACATCCAATGACTGCAAGTATGCATCCTGTTAGGCGGAACATTTTTTCGTACCTCTTATGTCCTGCATCCTCTTATGATTCTGGTCAAACATATCCCGGATTTGGCAGATTCCTTTTTGCTTCTCTAAAAAAAGATATCGCTGAAAAAGAATACCCGCGTATTTCGTATGATTTTGCACATCCTCCATAGAATCCCCATGCATAGTTGCCACCACACTGCTTCCGCTTTGCAGAACCTGATGCAGCGCCCTTAAATCCTCCTCTCCACCAACTTCATCCACCGCTACCACGGCAGGCGCCATAGAGCGCATCAAAAGCATCATCCCCTGCACCTTGGGACTGCCATCCAGCACATCCGTGCGAAACCCCAAATGATTTTGAGGAATGCCCATAAAGCTCCCTGCAATTTCCGACCGCTCGTCCACCACCCCTACCTGTCTGCCTGTTCCATAAGCATTTCCCTCCGACACCTGCCTGATAATATCCCGAAGCAGAGTGGTTTTGCCACATCCTGGAGGCGATATGATGAGTGTATTTAAAAAACGGTTTTCCTTATAAAGATACGGTATGACCGCATCCGCCGCTCCAATCACCTCATGTGAAATCCTGATGTTCATAAAACGGATATGCGTCATATTTCGTATTATGCCATTTTCATTCAGCACTACCTGTCCCGCCATCCCAATGCGGTGTCCTCCCGACACCGTCAAAAATCCCTGCCGTATCTCATTTTCAAAGGCATACATAGAATAGCGGCATATGTTTTTGAGAATCTCTTCTATATCCCGTTCTGTCATATACCATGCATCCTGCCAATCGCTCCCCACATTCCCCTTTCCGGATAAAAACCGCTCTCCCCCAGCTGTAATGAGTCTGACGGGCTGACCTACGCCAAGGCGGATCTCCTGTAGTTTGTCCACATGTAAAAGCGCCTGCTCCCATCTTGGTTTCATAGATTCGGGAAATATCCTTATGATTTCTTCTCTCTTTGTCATTGCATTCACCTCTTATCCCAATATATGACGATTTGTCCAAGTTATGCCAAAAACCGGAATCTCCTGTTAAGGAAATTCCGGTTTTCACCTTTATCAATATGAATATACACACATTAAATCTGTGCAACATCCTTCATGGAGAAGCTCATTCTTCCCATCTTGTCTTTTCCAAGACATACCACAGTCACCTTATCGCCAAGAGTCAGTACGTCTTCCACACGGTTGATTCTCTCCTTTGCAATCTTGGAAATGTGAACCATTCCCTCCTTGCCAGGTGCGAACTCAACAAATGCGCCAAATTCCTTGATGCTCACTACGATTCCCTTGAAGATCTGCCCCTCCTGATAGTCTGTCACGATGGTCTTAATGTATTCTACCGCCTTGTCCATCATAGCCGCATCCGTTCCGCATACAGATACGTTTCCGTCATCTGTGATATCAATCTTCACACCGGTACGAGCAATAATCTCATTGATGGTCTTACCCCTCTGCCCTACCACATCACCAATCTTTTCAGGATCGATGGAAATGGAGATAATCTTCGGCGCATAAGGTCCCACTTCCGGTCTAGGTGCATCAATCGCTTTCTTCATGCAGGTATCCATAATGAACAGCCTTGCCTCACGGCACCTTTCAATGGCGCCCTCCACAATCGGTCTTGTAAGACCATGTATCTTGATATCCATCTGAATTGCCGTAATGCCCTCTGTTGTACCTGTCACCTTAAAGTCCATATCGCCAAAGAAATCTTCCAGCCCCTGGATATCTGTAAGGAGTACGAAATCATCATCGGTCTCTCCTGTTACCAGACCGCAGGAAATACCTGCCACCATCTTCTTAATCGGTACACCTGCCGCCATCAAAGACATGCAGGAGGCACAGGTAGATGCCATGGATGTAGAGCCGTTAGATTCAAAAGTTTCCGAAACGGTACGGATTGCATAAGGAAATTCTTCCTCGGAAGGAAGCACTGGAATAAGGGCTCTTTCCGCCAATGCACCGTGACCAATTTCTCTTCTTCCCGGTCCTCTTGAAGGCTTTGTCTCGCCTACCGAATAAGAAGGGAAGTTATAATGATGCATATAACGCTTGCTCACTTCATTTTCATCCAGACCGTCAATTCTCTGCTGCTCGGATAAAGGCGCTAATGTGCAGACATTGCAAATCTGTGTCTGCCCACGGGTGAACATGGCAGAGCCATGCACTCTGGGAATAATATCCACCTCCGCAGCAAGGGGACGAATCTGGGTGATTTCACGTCCATCCGGGCGCTTGTGATCCTTCAAGATCATTTTACGGACCGTCTTCTTCTCATACTGATAAATCGCTTCTCCAAGAACAGCCAGCCATTCTTCGTTTTCTGCAAATGCTTCTTCCAGCTTTTCTGTTATGTTCTTGATATTTTCTTCGCGGACCTGCTTTTCATCTGTAAAGACCGCTTCCTCCATCTCAGCAGGAGGTACGATTTCCTTGATGGCTGCAAAAAGCTCCTCGGGAACCGCACAGCTTGTATACGTATGCTTCGGTTTGCCTACTTCTGCAACAATCTGGTTAATGAATGCAATAATCGTCTGGTTGATCTCGTGTGCCTTATAAATTGCCTCAATCATCTGGTCTTCAGGAATTTCATTAGCGCCGGCTTCAATCATAATCACTTTTTCGGAAGTAGATGCCACCGTCAGATTCAAATCTCCATTCTTCCACTGTTCTTGGGAAGGATTGATCACCAATTCTCTATCCACCATGCCCACCTGTGTCATAGCACAGGGACCATCAAAGGGGATATCTGAGATGCAGGTTGCAATTGCTGCTCCTAACATCGCCACCAACTCCGGACGGCATGCAGGATCGACGCTCATGACCATATTGTTTAAAGTTACATCATTTCTGTAGTCCTTAGGGAACAAAGGACGCATGGGTCTGTCAATGACACGGCTCGTCAAAATGGCATTTTCAGATGCCTTACCCTCTCTTTTATTAAATCCCCCAGGGATTTTGCCTACTGCGTATAATTTCTCTTCATACTCTACGCTTAAAGGGAAAAAGTCGATTCCCTCCCTTGGCTTGTCTGATGCGGTCGCCGTGGACAATACAGTGGTATCTCCGTAGTGCATGAACGCGCATCCATTTGCCTGCTTGCCCACTCTGTTGATATCAACTTTGAGCGTACGACCTGCAAGTTCCATTGAAAACGTCTTGTACATATTCTCTCTCCTTTTCTTATCTTACCAGTCACTTTAAATGACTCATTGAATTAAAAAGGCGGAGTAAAACCAACCGGTATGCTCCGCCTTAAAACTGCCATCTTTACTTTCTAAGTCCCAGTTTCTCAATCAAAGCACGATATCTTTCAATATCCTTATCTTTCAGATAATTAAGAAGACCACGTCTCTGACCTACCATCTTGAACATACCTCTTCTGGAATGATTATCCTTGGGATGCTCTTTCAAGTGCTCTGTAAGTTCCTGGATTCTTGCTGACAAAACTGCAATCTGTACTTCCGGTGAACCTGTGTCACCTTCGCATCTTGCATATTCCTTCATAATCGCTGTTTTCTTTTCTTTAGAAATCATTGTGTTTCCTCCTTCTTTTTCAAACGCCTGATGCTAAGAACCGGTCGGAGTGTCCATAGTTCTGAGCAACGGCTAAATCTCACACTTACGTATCATAGCACAGCTTATGCCGCTTGTAAAGAACTATTTTTAATCCTGCAATATGCGTACCATCCTGTACGGCGTTCTGTAATTATAAGAGGAAATCTTAATTCCTGTCTTAGGGCTGCTGGCATGGATGACCTGTCCTCCGCCGATATACAATGCTACATGATTGACGGTGCCTCCCTTTGCATAAAATACTAAATCGCCCGGCTGAAGTTCCGATGCATTGATGCTTGTTCCCATATTTGCCTGTGCTCTGGAAGAGTGCGGCAGGGAAACGCCATATTTGGCAAACACACTGAGAACGAAACCAGAACAGTCCGCACCGTTCGTAAGGCTCGTGCCTCCCCACACATAAGGATTTCCAAGGAACTGCTTTGCATACTGGCAAATATCTACACGGACATCGGAAACACCCTGGCCGTATAAAAGCTCGGTCATAGTGATCGCCGTCTCTAAATCAGACTTCACTTCCACATAATCGCTGGATACGTAAACCTCTTCGTCGTCCAGATAAACCCGAATCCAGCCATCATCCTGGATTTCTACGATATCCAATGCTTCTCCTGCCGCCACCTGAGTGACGACTTCTGCATCCATACTGGGATATTCCCTGATATTCAAACCATCTGCGGTTGCCACTGCAAGTGCAGATGCCAATTCTTCACCTTTCTTTTTTGCCTCAAATCCAGTAAGAAGATACTCTTCTTTTACATATCCTTCCACTTTGCCAGAGGTGATATGTGCCCAGCCGTTTTCACTGCTTATGATTTCACATGCCGCATTTTTCGGAAGCTTTCCAACCAGCTTGCCTGACTCATCCGGTTCCTGTCTGATATTTAAATTATTTTCTTCCACATTGCAGATGCCAAGATGGGTGTATCCCCAAAGCGCACCCTCTGCATTTCTGGCAATTTCAAGATATTCTACTTTTGTAAGAGATGAAAGGAACAGATTACCCGCTCCAGCCGTCAGTAATTCTTCTGTATCGTCGATTGCCGTCACTGTATTCCCACCATTTAACTCCACTGCAAATGTATCCATAGGTCTTCCCAGCATCATTAAGGATGTAAAAATGCAGACACCACATATCATCTGTCTTTTCATAAATTGATCCTCCTAAAGATGTTACAAAATTGTTACATTTTCAACAAGATTATTATAACAAGCAATCCTTTGGATGTCAATCATGGAATTGTCTTCCCTCTGCAATGTCCCTTTCCATCTGTTTTTTCAATGCCTGCACATTTTCAAACTTTTGTTCCGATCTTTTAAATTGTAATAATTCTGTTACAATTTGTTTCCCGTACATATCTCTGTCAAAGTCGTAAAGATACGTCTCCACACTGATTTCCTTTGCCGCATTTACCGTAGGCTTGTACCCAATATTCGTAATACCCGGATAAACACAATTTTCATAAAGCACCCGGGAATAGTAAACGCCCTTAGGCGGCAGAAGCTTTTCCGTCACCGGATAAAGATTCAGTGTAGGCATCCCAAGCCGTCTTCCCAGTCGGTTCCCCTCCTGTACCTTCCCCTCAAAACTGTAATATCTGCCAAGCAGCTCACAAGCAAGAGGCATGTCTCCCTTTTCTACAGCCTCCCTTACCAGCGTAGAACTGATTTCCCTGCCTTTGTAAAAAATCTTATCGATGATCTCTACCTGATAACCAAGAGAATCTGCCAGACTAATCAGCAGTTCCTTGTTTCCTCTTCCCTTATAGCCGAAAGACAAATCCTCCCCCGCCGCAATATAACCTGCATGCATCTGCTCTGCAAGAATCTCTCTGACAAAAAATTCAGGATCTGTAGCCGCAGTTTCCTTGTTCAGAGGAAACTCAATCAAAATATCGATTCCCAAACGCTCAAACAGCTTCCTTTTTTCACACCGCGTCGTCAGTTCAGCTTGCGGTCCTTGTCCAAAATAAACAGATGCAGAAGGATAAAATGTAAAAACCACTGCCTGCATTCCCTGCTTCTTTTGTCTTAAAATATGGGAAAGAAGCTGTATATGTCCTTTATGAATGCCGTCAAACTTTCCAATTGCGACGGCTGTCTGCTGTTGCATATAAAATTTCGTTGTATCGTGAATGATTTCCATAATTCATTACCTGCTTCATCAACTGAAGAACATTTTCACCGGCAAAAAAAGTTCTCGTTTCCTGTCACATTGATATACACCGTAAAAAATGTTCTGATGGCTGTATACCCGCATCTTTTGTCCATCTATCATATCTGCTGTTTCTTCCACAAAATCATTTCTTTTCAACTGATTTCCATTTTGAATTGCTTTGAACGCGCTTTCCTTTACACTAAACGCCGGATAAGCTTCAAACATTTTCTCCACCGGAATCACTGCCTCTGAAAGCGTTCCCTGATCGGATAAATACTGCAGCTGGTCAAGTGTACGGGCTGTTTCAATCTCAAATCCACCCGCCTTTGATCGGATCAGCTTCACCATTACCCCTCCGCATCCCAGCTTTTCCCCAATATCATGGCACAAGGTCCTGATATAAGTGCCCTTAGAGCACTTCACTTTTATAATATATTCCGGGTGCGCCTCTTCCAAAATTTCCAGCTCATAAATCGTAATCGGTCTCGCCGCACGCTCCACCTCTTTGCCTTCTCTGGCAAGCTCATAGAGCTTTTTTCCATTTACCTTTAATGCCGAATACATAGGCGGAACCTGCATGGAATCCCCGACAAACGACAAAATAACATCTCTTACCTCTGATGGCGAAGCTGACACTTCTCTCCTTGCTAAAACCTTTCCCGATCCATCCTGCGTGTCTGTACTTATGCCGAGCTGCAGCGTGGCAATATACTCCTTCTGCCGGTCCGTCAGCATGTCGCACAATTTTGTAGCGTTTCCAAGACAAACAGGAAGAACCCCTACCGCATCCGGGTCAAGGGTTCCTGTATGACCAATTTTTTTTTGCCTGCAAATGCCTCGAAGCTTTGCCACCACGTCATGGGAGGTATAGCCAGCTTCTTTATACACGTTTATGATTCCATGATACATCTTATCAACATTCCTTTATGCTTTTAGTTGTATTGCAATTTGTGCGGACAAGTTATTGACAATATCATGGAAAGTTCCCTGCATGGTAGCTCCCGCTGCCCGCACATGACCGCCGCCCCCAAAGAAAGATGCCACCTTCGCCACATCCACCTTTCCGTTGGAGCGAAGACTCACCTTGTATTCCAGCGTATCCGTCTGATACATAAAGATGGCGCATTCCACGCCTTTGGTATTTCTAAGCTGGCTTACGATTCCTTCCAGATCGTGCGGCTCTACCTCATAAAAGTTCATGGTCTTTTTATCCACCATGCTGACCACACATTTTCCATTCATAAATAAAATACTCTCAAGAAGCGCCCTGCCGAGAATCTGATTCTGCACATAGGTCTTCTCATAAAAGGTCTCATCGATCAGCCTGGAAAAATCAAATCCGTAGGAAATCAGTTCTGCTGCCGCCTTTAAGGTAGAAGGCGCGGTGTTAGAATACTGCAACACCCCTGTATCATGAATGATTCCTATGTATAAAGCCTTGGCAATCTCCGTATCCAGCAGAGATTTATCGGCAATCACATCATAAATCAACTCGCTGGTGGAGCTCGCCTTGGGCATAATATAGTTTACATCCCCGCAGCCTTTGTTACTGATGTGGTGATCGATATTCACTTTTTTCTTTGCCCCATCAAAAAACTTTTCGGCTTCTCCGAGACGGTCCTTTGCCCCATCCAAAGCAAAGAAAACATCATACCTTTCCACATCGGAGACATAATCTGTATGTATTTCCTCTATTCCTTTGATACAGGCAAAGACATCTGCCGGTTTTTCCAGCATCACTTCCACCTTTGCCCTGGGGCATGCCTTCTTAAGATACAGGTAAAGCCCCATAACGGACCCGACGCAGTCTCCATCGGGTCTTATGTGACCGCTAATGCCAATTGTTGTGGCATCTTTTACTACTTCAAATATATCCATCATACTCTCCAAATTACTAAACTCTCTTTTCACTGTTCTTCCTGACTGCGGTTCACTTCATCGATCAGTCTGGACATCTTTACTCCGTAAGCTATAGACTGATCCACGATAAAGCGGATTTCCGGCGTATTTCTCAAATTGACCCTTCTCGCCAGTTCTTTTCTGATATATCCTTCCGCACTCCTTAACCCTTCCAGCGTACCCTTTTGAACTGTTTCGTCTCCGTATACGCTGATCCACGCCTTACAGGTTTTTAAATCCGGCGCAACCTCCACCGAAACCACAGAGGTAAGGGGACCTACCCTGGGATCCTTTAAATCGCCTCTTATGATCTCCGCTAAAACTCTCTGCACCTCCCCGTTGATCCGGGTATTTTTCATGCTGTTTTTTCTCACCTGGGAACCTCCACCATAATATATGCCTCTACAATGTCAAGCTCCTGCATCTGATCGAATCCTTCGAATACAAGACCGCATTCAAATCCTGCTTTAACTTCCTTCACATCATCCTTGAAACGCTTGAGGGAAGCAAGGGCACCTTCGTAGATCTGATTGCCTTCTCTTGTGATACGTACTTTACAATCCCTCTGGAACATACCGTCAAGCACATAAGAGCCTGCAATATTTCCCACCGCAGATGCTTTGAAGATCTGTCTTACTTCCGCATGACCGATTACCTTTTCCTCAAAGACAGGGTCCAGCATGCCCTTCATGGCTGCTTCAATATCTTCGATTGCCTGATAAATCACCTTGTAGAGTCTGATATCAACGCCCTCCCGTTCTGCGATGGTCTTAGCCATAGCATCAGGACGGACATTGAAGCCAATAATGATTGCTGCTGACGCAGAGGCAAGGGATACATCCGATTCATTGATCGCGCCTACGCCGCCATGAATGCATTTCACCACTACTTCCTCATTAGAAAGTTTCATAAGGCTCTGCTTAACCGCCTCCACGCTTCCCTGTACGTCTGCTTTTACGATAATGTTCAATTCCTTCAGATTACCTGCCTGAATCTGGCTGAAAAGATCGTCAAGAGACATCTTCGCCTTTGTTTCTTCCAGCATCTTTTCCTTATTCTGTGCAAGGTAAGTCTCTGCATAAGATTTCGCTGTCTTGTCATTTTCATGGGCAATAAATACTTCTCCGGCACTGGGCACATCGGAAAGTCCAAGGATTTCCACCGGCGTGGAAGGAAGCGCTTCCTTCACTCTTCTACCCTTATCATCTATCATTGCCCTTACTTTGCCGTGGCTTGCCCCTGCGGAAATGAAATCGCCCACATGAAGGGTACCTTTCTGCACCAGCACAGTTGCCACAGGTCCCCTTCCCTTATCCAGTTCTGCTTCTATTACAAGACCTCTTGCCTGTCTGTCAGGATTTGCCTTAAGCTCCATAATCTCCGCTGTAAGCAGAATCGTCTCAAGAAGGGCTTCAATGCCTTCTCCCGATTTAGCTGATACAGGTACAAATTCTGTGCTTCCGCCCCAATCAACCGGAATCAGTTCATATTCTGTCATTTCCTGCTTCACCCTGTCAATGTTGGCGCCCGGCTTATCAATTTTGTTCACAGCAACAATGATTTCCGTTCCCGCAGCCTTGGCATGATTGATTGCTTCCACCGTCTGGGGCATAACGCCATCGTCCGCTGCCACTACTAAAATTGCAATATCCGTAGAATTAGCGCCCCGCATACGCATTGCCGTGAACGCCTCATGTCCGGGTGTATCAAGGAAGGTAATTGACTGACCATTAACATTTACAGTATACGCACCTATGTGCTGTGTAATACCTCCGGCTTCCTTATCCGTCACATTTGTCTTGCGGATTGCATCGAGAAGGGACGTTTTGCCGTGATCAACATGCCCCATAACACAGATGACAGGCGGTCTTTTCTCCATCTTTTCCGTTTCCTCTTCATCCTCTTTGAGCAGTTCTTCAATGACATCGATCTTTTCTTCCTTTTCACAGATGATCTCATACTCGATTGCTATATTTTCAGCATCCTCAAAGGAAATTTCGGAATTAACCGTTACAATCTGTCCCTGCAGGAACAACTTTTTAATGATAACCGAAGGCTGCAGTTTCATCTTATCCGCCAATTCCTTAATGGTAAGGGACTCCGGAATGGTGATGACCTTGATCTGCTCCTCAACTGCCTCTTCAACTTTCTTTTCGGGCTTGATAAATCTGCCCGCTTTATTTTTGTTCTTTACTGCCGTCTCGTCCTCTTCGTAGATAAAATCTTTCTTTGATTTTTTATCTCTCTCTTGACCCATTCTGCGCTTTTCATCATCTCTGCGCTTTTCATCTTTAACGGGGGCTTCCGCAGCGAAACTCTTACCCGGCTTTTCGGGGCGTTTAAATCGATTGTCCTGCCCCTGAGCGCCTCTCTCGCTCCGGTTATGATTGCTGCCAGGTCTATTATGATTCCTGTCAGCGTTATTACCCCTGAAATCATTCCTGCTGCCCGAAGCAGCTGGACGATTAGCGCCTTCAGGTCTGCGGGTGTTGTTCCTCTCATTCCTTTCGCCCTGATTGTTTCCAGTGCCTCCCGAAGTTCTCTCATTTCTCTGATACCTTTCTTCCTTCGGCGCTGCCGGACGCACGTTCACATCCTTCTGAACAGGCGCCTGCTTTTCTGTGTTTTCAATGGAAACCTTTGTCTGGGCTGCCTGGGCATTTTTTGCCGCCAGCCTTTCGCTCTCCATCCTTCTTGCATTTTGCTTGAAGTCCACCTGTGTAGTCTCAGGCATGGAAGGCGCTGTTAACGGACGGATGATTTTGTGACGCGTCTCTTGCTGCTGCCTTCCCGGATTTTGATTCTGGCGATTCCCATTACTGGGTCTGTTCCCCTGTCCGGAACGTCTGTCATTGTTTCCTTGGCGCTGTCCTGGAATATTACTGTTGTGGGGGTTGCTTACAAAGATGATTTTCTTTTTCTTTTTGGGCGCCTCTCCCCCATTCTGAACAGGCTTTGCTTCTTTATTTTCTTTGTCTGTGCTCTTTTTTTCTTCCATTTTTGCCTTTTCCGCCTTTTCTCCTGAATCTGGTACCTTTTTCTCTTCCACCTTATCTGCCTTTCTAGCAGGTTCAGTTCCAAAGGATTTCCTAACCATATCCGCTACGTCATCCTCTATAGAACTCTGAGGCGCCTTTACTTCAATTCCTTTATCCTGTAGAAAAGCAATGATTTCTTTGCTTTGCTTTTCCAATTCCTTTGCTATTTCATGCACTTTCATTTTGGCCATTCTATTACCTCCGTCTTAATTCCTATGCCTCTTCCAAACGTTTTATTATGTTTTCTGCCATTCCCTGATCTGTAACTGCTATGGATGCTCTCATTTCCTTACCGACTGCTCTTCCAAGCGCTTCCTTAGTTCCATAAAAATAAATCGGCGTCTTGTAAAAAGTACACATATTGGTGAACATTTTCCTTGTATTGTCGGAAGCTTCACAGCTTACGATCACTACCGCTGCCTTTCCCTGCTTAACTGCCTTTTCCGTAGAAAATTCGCCGCTGACTAAATTTCTTCCTCTTGCAGCCAGACCTAAAAGAGATAATATTTTATCATTCATGAAAAGCATCAAACTCCTTTTCCAGATTATCATAAACTTCATTTGGAATACTCATTTTGAAAGACCGCTCCAACCCTTTATTCTTATGTGCTCTTTTCAGGCATTCCGCCGTCTTGCATAGGTAAGCGCCTCTTCCATTTCTTTTTCCGGTTACATCCAGCACGATCTCATTTTCGGGAGTCTTAAGGACACGCATCATATCTTTCTTGTTCTTCATCTCTCCACACCCTACGCACTGCCTCATTGGGATTTTTTTTGCCATAAAATCCCTCCTTATTCTATCCTATCAGGCGCAGCTTCCTCATAGTCCTCTCCGCTGCCGTCTTCTTCATACTCCTGCAGATCGCCCTCTTCGTATTCTCCGTCGTATTCATCGAACTCGTCATACTCATCATATTCATCCATATAATCTTCATAACGGAATCCCGGAGCATCCTTGGCCTGTGTCTCACTCTTGATATCGATCTTGTAGCCAGTCAATCTAGCCGCCAGCCTTGCATTCTGTCCTTCCTTGCCGATTGCAAGTGAAAGCTGATAATCGGGAACTACCACTTTCGCCGTCTTTTCATCCGGATCTGCAAACACCGCGACGATCTTTGCAGGTGAAAGCGCATTCTGAATCAGATTGCCGGGGTTTTCATCCCAATTAATGATATCGATTTTCTCTCCCCGCAGCTCTTCCACGATAGAATTGACTCTGGCGCCGTTCAAACCAACGCAGGCGCCTACCGCATCCACATTAGGGTTATTGGATCTTACCGCCATTTTGGTTCTGCTGCCCGCCTCTCTGGCAATACTCATGATTTCAACCGTACCGTCCTTGATTTCCGTAACTTCCGCTTCAAAGAGACGCTTTACCAGTTCCGGATGGGTACGGCTGACCAAAATCCTCGGTCCCTTGGGCGTATTTTTGACTTCCAGTATATACACCTTGATTCTTTCTGTGGGTCTGAACACTTCTCCCTTCACCTGTTCGCTGTCATTTAAAATACCGTCCGCCTTGCCAAGATTAATGCTGATATTCTTGCCCATATAGCGCTGTACGATACCGGTGACAATATCTTTTTCCTTTTCAAAATACTGATTATAGATGACGCTTCTTTCCTCTTCGCGAATCTTCTGCAAGATAACATTCTTTGCATTCTGGGTTGCAATACGCCCAAATTCCTTGGACTTGATTTCCACATGAATGATATCCCCCAGCGCTGCATCGGATTTGATTTCCTGTGCATCCTCAAGAGAAATCTGCAGACACGTATCTTCCACTTCTTCCACTATTTCTTTTTCTGCATAGCACAGGAAATCACAGGTCTCTCTGTCAATTTCCACTTTCACGTTGTCAGACTTGCCAAAGTGATTCTTGCAGGCTGTGATCAGCGAATTCTCAATTGCTTCAAAAAGTGTCTCTTTGCTGATTTCCTTCT
>BLLW01000015.1 GCA_011959285.1 Lachnospiraceae bacterium
ACTTGCGTAAGGTAAATAATTTGAATTTTATAGTAAAGATTTTTGATGCAGGTCCGGCGATGTATGCACTATCAGAGGATGGTCATATATATGCATGGGGAAGTAATGAATGGGGGCAAATCAGTACAGAGGATAGGGATGCGTACTTTGAAGATGCTATACAGCTGTTTGGATTATCCAATATTGTAGATATGGATGTCAGCTTGGATATGGATTCAGAAAAGGGAAAAGGATTTTGCATAGATGGAGCTGGCAATTTCTATGAATGGGGATTATACGTATACTTTGAGGAAACTAAGGATTGTGAACCTGATTTTCCAAAGCAAAATGTTGATTTAGTTAAAGGAGTCCAACAACTATATGCAGGAACAGGCAATTACAATTATTTTGTCAGGGAAGATGGGAGCGTTTTTTCAATTATGGAAACTACTTTATGGGAAAATACACGGGACTTTATTTTCCCGAGCCTTCCTATAGAAGAAAACCAATTTAATGTCAATGCCGCACCGTTAACAGAAAATGAAGTTTCTTATACAATTTTAAATCAAGGGACAAAATACGGAATGACAATTTTGTATGAACTTGGCGAGGAAGAGGGAATTGAAAAAATAGCATCAGATCCATACACTGTGTTTCTGTATAAAGAGGATGGTTCCCTTTGGTACTGGAATAGCGGAACAGTAAAGTATCATGATAATAAAGCTGCAATGGCGAACCCAGAAATTTATGGAGAAGATTATCAGGGTGGTTTTGAAGAGGTAGACTTAAAAAGCATTTTAGAAATGGATGGCGAAGATGACATTCCAGAAATAGTGGACATGTGTGCTGGAAGTGAAAATATCCTTTTTCTTGCAGACAACGGTGAAGTGTTTGTAAGTGAGTATGTGACGAAAGAAATAGGAGATGTAGAATATTATTATTTGAAAAGTACTAATCCGAATAGAGATAAAACGGGATGGATAAAAGATTTTCCTTTTAAAACAATCAACTTCTATAAATTGGATTGGGAAAATATTGTGAGTATTAATACAAATGGAGAGTACTGTTTCTCGGCAGTGGATAAGAAGGGGGATTATTTGTATCTGGATATGGATTCAGAGAAAGAGAATAAAGAAGCATCTTTTATGCCTCAAATTATTGACGTAATTATAGAGAATGACAATTGTACAGCATTGTGCGAGGATGGAAGTGTGTGGGAATGGAAAAGGTATTTATGAAAAAAGAAATCTACACAAAATGTCCAATCTAAATTTTGTAGTAAAGATTCTGGATGCCGGTGAAGCCATGTATGCGCTTTCGATAAATGGAGATGTTTATGCATGGGGAGCAATGCAGGGCACCAGATTGATGCAGAAGAGGATTCTGGTACAATGTTCTATGAGCCAGTAAAATATATATCGGGTATTTCTGATATGGAAGCTAAAAACGGAAGTCAATTTGCAATTAGTCAAGATGGAAAATTCTATATGTGGGGGTTAAATATTTATGGCGATTTAAAGGAAAATTGTACGTCCCAGTTTCCCGAGAAATATGCGTATTTGGTGGAAGATGTAAAGCAACTGTCAGAAGGAAGAGAAAATAATTATTACTTTATCAGAAAAGATGGAAGCATATTTTCGATTATGAAAAGTTGTCTTGCGTTGGATTTTTATGAATTTATTTTTCCTGTAGTGGGTGATGAGGAAGAGGTGATTTCTCCCTACGAAGACGCTAGATGCACAGATATACGAATAAGCTATGATCAAAAGAAGATAATTTTGTATGAGCTGGGGAAAGATGACAAAGTTGAAAAAATGGGTGCAGACGCATATACAGTATTTTTGTACAAAAAGGACGGCACGCTATGGTATTGGGATAGCAACAATGTAAAGTATCATGATATGTTGGATTTACTTCCGCAGTATCCTGGTGGGGTATGTGATTACAGAGGAAATTTCATTGAGGTAGAAATGCAGGAAATACTAAAACCCCAGAACGGAGCGGAAAAGTTTTTGATTACAGATATTTGTGCTGGGGCAGAAAATGTGCTTTTTTTGACAGACGATGGACAGGTATTTATGAGTGAATATGTAACCAGTGAAATCCAAGATATTGACTATTACAATCATTTTCCCCGTTCCGGCGTTGATCCTGCGTGGCAATTGCGCCGTGCCTATAATGTGGAAATAAAGACAATCAACTTTAGTTTGAGTTGGATATGGATCAGATGAAAAGCCTATTTCCAGAATTGGAAAAATCGGAAATAGAAATAACAAATAAATTTGATGCATATAAACTGGTCAGCGGTACAGAAAATTGTGTGAACATGTTTCATTTTCAAATGGCTTCTGATCAGGATAATTACGTTATCGTGGAAAGCTCGGGAGGTTCAAACGGGGCAATCGTAGTTGAACTGACAAAAAGAGAAAATGGTGAATTTATTACAATCAGCAGCTTTGAGACCCAGAATGAAGGATATGGAAGAGTGATTCAATATGGGGGAGAGTTTTATTATGTTTTTGCCGAATATAATTATAATTTAAAGACGGATGATGGAATACGTATTCACAGATTAGGAGAGAATGCGGCGGAGGAAAACCTTTTGATAAAATATCTCCCATATAATTATATATGGAAAAATGTATATATGACCGCCGAAGGCAGCTGCCTGGGCACAATAGGTGTTTCTATATATATGAGAAAATCAAATTTTATTCCCTCAAACTATAGAACGGTTTGGCAATTTAAATGCAGATTCTTTTTGCCAGATTCGGGAAACAACTGCGTACGGGAGTTAGAACGACTGGAGATAGGGGCAGAAGCAATTCCGCCAGCTTCAAATCGTCCGAATCTGGTACAGATGTGGTTTGAGGAGATAGAAGGTAAGGTATATACGCTATGTTTATACCATGTGTTTGATTATAATTATGTGTTTTGTGCATACGTGTTGGAGGGTAATCAGATAGAACGGATTCGCACGGATATTTTATCTCCGCAGCGAGCATTCATTTTGACAGAAGGAGAGAAATTTTTCAGTGGATAAAATTGGAAAAATGCACAATAAAAGCGTGCGCTGTTTTTATAAAGTATACAAATTTGCTTTTGCCAATTGACAGTTCTATGTTTTTGTGATATAGTTTTTACAGATTTGAACGAATGACTCCATCAAGCTTGTGACTATTTGATAGGCAAGACTTGAAATTACATGTTTATTTTGTATGCATGTAATGGGGGTCTTTTTTTTATCCGCAAACAGCGAAAGGGCATGGTTATAAACATATGAGCTCCAGAAGATGGGTCATAAAGAATGCGATCAGCAATAACATGGTGTGTGCCAGAAACGAACGCAATCAGGAGAGGATCCTGGTGGGCAAAGGTATTGGATTCAAGGCGAAATCCGGCGATGAAATCGACGCTTCCCGGGTAGAAAAAGAATATTTCTTAAAATCAAAGAATATTACCGGAAAGCTCTACGCGCTGCTGGCGCAGACGCCGGAGGTCTATATGGAAATAGCGGATGAAATCGTAAAGCGTGCCCAGAAAGCGTTGGGCAGTGAGTTGGATGAAGCTTTGTTTTTGCATCTGATCGATCACATTTCCTTTGCGGTGTCCCGCATGGAGCAGGGGCTGGAATTTAAAAATGTACTGCTGCTGGAGATCAGGAATTTTTATCCAAGGGAATTTGAGGTGGCGAAGGATGCCCTTTCCCTGATTGAGGAGAAGACCAAGGCGGCGCTTCCCGAAGACGAAGCCGCATCTATTGCCATGCACATTGTAAATGCAGAATTTAACTATCAGGATATCAACGCTTCTGTCCGGATGACAGAATTGATTCACAAGATCATCAGCATCGTGCGTTATCAGTATCAAATGAATTTTGATGAGGAATCGGTACATTACATACGCTTCGTGACGCATCTTAAGTTTTTTGCCCAGCGTCTGTTTGGAGATACCATGCTGGATGGAAATGATTTAGACTTCCAAAAGCTGATCAGGACACAGTACAAAGAAAGCTATGCATGTGCGGAAAAAATCGCAAAGGCTATCTGGGATGACTATCAGATTGCTGTCTCCGAGGAGGAGCTGATTTATCTGACTGTTTATATCCGCAGAATTACAACCGTGGGAGACGAGGAGTGACAGCTTACTGCAGGAGCTGGATTTCCTTTCTATATTAAAAAATATAATAATGGAGGTATGGTATGGACTACAAAAAGACAGCCGAGGAGATTTTAAAACTTGTTGGCGGTGACAAAAATGTTGCAAGTGTTACAAACTGTATGACACGCCTGCGCTTCAATTTGAATGATGCAAAAAAGGCAAATGTGGAAGCAATTAAAAGAATAAAGGGCGTTCAGGGCGTTGTCACGAAAAACGGTCAATTTCAGATTGTGATCGGAACGGACGTGGGAAATGTTTGTGAGGAAATTAAGAAACTGGGTAAGTTTGAAGAGAATGCTGCATCCGACGAGGAGAAAAATACAGGTATCATCGCCGCCTTTTTCGGCACCCTGACGGCAATTTTCCAGCCGATCATTCCCGCCCTTGCGGGCTCTGGTATGATTAAGGCACTTCTTGCCTTACTGGTAGCGTTTAAGCTGGTGGATTCCGGATCTCAGACGTATCAGATTTTTAATGCGTTCGGTGATGCGCTGTTTGCATTTATGCCATTTATCCTTGCTTTTTCGGCAGCAAAGCGTTTTAAGTGCAACCCTTATGTTTCTGCGGTACTTGCCGGTGTGCTTCTACATTCCAGCTTTGTAGGATTAAATACAGGAGATCCAGTACATCTTTTCGGTTTCATTCCGGTTACCATGATTTCATATGGTGGAAGCGTCGTGCCGATTCTGTTGATTGTGTGGGTACAGTCCTACATCGAAAGGTTTGCAAACAAGATATCGCCTAAGCCGGTGAAAATCTTTTTAGCGCCCATGATCACCATTATTGTGACAGGTATCATAGGTATCACCATTGCAGGACCGCTGGGCAATCTGGTAGGTCAGGTGATTGCAGTTGGCTTTAACTGGTTGAATGACTATGCCGGATGGGTCATTCCTGTATTGATGGGAACCTTCTGTCCTTTCTTTGTCATGACAGGTATGCATTACTGCTTTGCGCCTATTCAGACGATTCAGTACGCAACATTGGGGTATGGCACGATCTTAGGTCCCGGTATGCTTGCTTCTAATATTGCGCAGGGTACGGCAGCTTTGGTGGTAGGCGCGAAATCCAAGAACAAAGATTTGAAGCAGCTTGGCTTTTCTTCCGGCGTGACGGGCCTTATGGGTATTACGGAACCTGCTCTGTACGGTGTTAACCTGCGCCTTAAGAAACCTTTGTACGCATCCATGATTGGCGGCTGCGCGGCCGGTCTGTATGCGGGGATTACCGGTATTCATACTTTTTCATCCACCACAGCAGGTATTTTTGCTCTGCCGGTGTACATTGGCGGTGAGAGCTTTGCCAATGTGATAAACGCTGCCATTACCATTGTGATCTCAATGGTGGTAACGGCGATTGCAACTTTGATTCTCGGGTTCGACGACCCTGCCGAGGAGCAGTCAGCAGAACCAGCTGTTCCGGAGAAAACCGGGACTCCTGTAAAGGCACAGGGAATCAAAATCAGTATCGATTCTCCCGTTGAGGGAAGGGTGATTCCATTGTCGGAAGTAAAGGATGAAGTGTTTTCCAATGAAATCGTAGGAAAGGGAGCTGCAGTGGTTCCCCAAAAGGGGGAAATTCATGCGCCTGCAGATGGAGAGATTGCTTCTATTTTTGATACGGGTCATGCCCTTGGCATGCTGACCAGGGACGGCGTGGAGTTATTGATTCATGTTGGGCTTAACACCGTGGAATTAAAAGGGAAATATTTTACAATTCATGCAAAGCAGGGGGATTACGTAAAGAAGGGGGACCTTTTAATCTCCTTTGACATCGAAGGCATTCAAAACGCCGGCTATGACGTGACGACGCCTGTACTGATAACCAATACAGCAGATTATATGGATGTTCTGGCGAAGCAGGAAGGAAACGCCGGAGCAGACCTGATTACGGTAATAAAATAACGCAAAGGAGCGTGAAGTCTATGAGTTTTCCTACCGATTTTTTATGGGGCGGCGCCATTGCCGCCAATCAATGTGAGGGTGCATATCTAGAGGACGGCAAAGGGCTGTCCATTCAGGATGTGATGCCCAAGGGAATTATGGGACCTGTGACCGAAGAACCTGTACCGGAAAACTTAAAGCTTGTAGGGATTGATTTTTACCATCGATACGAGGAGGATATCCGCCTCCTCGCCCAGATGGGCTTTAAAATTTTCCGCATGTCGATTGCGTGGAGCAGGATTTTTCCTAACGGAGATGAGGAAGAACCCAACGAAAAAGGGCTGCAGTTTTATGATAAGGTATTTGATGCCTGCAGGGCATACGATATTGAGCCGATGGTTACCCTTTCTCATTACGAGACACCGCTATATCTGGCAAAGACTTACGATGGCTGGCGGGATCGCCGGTTGATCGGATTTTTTGAGCGTTATTGCAGAGTGGTCTTTGACAGATATAAGGATAAGGTAAAATACTGGATGACCTTTAACGAAATCAACGCTTTGTGGCATTTCCCTTTGATGGGTGCAGGCATATGGACGCCGAAGGAGCAGTTGACCGATCAGGACAAATATCAGGCGGCACATCATGAGTTTGTTGCAAGTGCGCTGGCAACCAAGCTGCTCCATGAAATAATACCGGATGCCAAAATGGGATGTATGGTACTAGGGGCACTGAGTTACCCCATGACGCCTAAGCCGGAAGATATGATCGCCATGCTGAAGGCGGACAGAAAGGTCATGTTCTTCTGCGATGTCCAGGCAAGAGGGTACTATCCTGCCTATATCAAAAAGGAATGGGAGAAGAACGGTATTTCCATTAAAATGGAGCCGGGGGATGAAGAACTGCTTCACCATACCGTGGATTATATCTCTTTCAGCTACTACATGAGCAAATGTACCGCCGCGGACTGCTCCCAGTACAGCAAGGGCGCAGGGAACCTGACAAGCGGCGTAAAGAATCCTTATCTGAAAGAAAGCGAGTGGGGATGGCAGATCGATCCGCAGGGGCTGCGCTACACACTGAATTATTTTTACGACCGCTATCAGAAGCCGCTTTTTGTGGCAGAAAATGGTTTAGGCGCGGTGGACACATTGATCCAAAATGATGCGGGCGAGTTTACCGTGGAGGATGATTACCGGATCGAATATATGAAAGATCATCTTCTTGCAGTGGAAGAAGCGCTGGAGGAAGGAGTGGACGTGATGGGCTATGCGGCGTGGGGCTGCATCGATGTGGTCAGTGCTTCCACTGCCCAGCTCAAGAAGCGGTATGGCTTTATTTACGTGGACCGGAACGAAGACGGTTCAGGGTCCTTAAAGCGGTATAAGAAAAAAAGCTTTGACTGGTACAAAGCTGTGATTGAAACAAATGGAAATGCTTTACACGCCTAGCGTTAAAGGTGCTGCTAAAAGCCGTCCTTGGGCGGCGGGATGCAGCACCTTTTATGTATTCTATAAGAATATTCTCTTAAATCGGTGATTTTTCAATGTGCTATTTTAAAGGTAGTTTGTGTACATGCACTTGTATTGTAAGGATGACATAAAGAAGAGAAAATATCAAACCTTTTGTATTATTAGGAACAATAGGTTATTCTGCCTTTGGAAAAAATATGGTATAATTTTAACGGAAAAATGTAGAAATGCTGGCTGTGATATGAAAGGAGAATGATGTATGCGAGCGAAAATGGTGAGGTAATGGCTATATTTACGCCATATTCAGAAAGCAATCCAGCGCCAAGTAAATTGGCAAGAGACACAAAAGTAAATGTCAATTGCTCAGTTCCAGGGCGTCAGCAAGGGTACCTGTCGAATATATATTATTTTAGCGGCGGGCAGAAGTTGCAATTGAATATAACAATAAATCCTCAAGTATCGAGTAACGTAGGGTTATATAATCGGGATACAAATTCTTTTGGATTCCCAGAAGGTGGTTTAAGCTCATCAGGGTGGTATGGCACATTGGAAGTAAGTAACAGTGGGAGGTATTCATTAGCATTCCGGAATAATTCTGGAACAACCGCTAACTATACAGGGTCCTATACATTTTAGAATAGCTTACTGATAAAGAGAGGAAATTGCATGCAGAAAAAATTTTTAATAGTTGGAGCAATCCTTGTAGTAATCGTAGTGGGGATTTTTGTTGGAAAAGTTTTTATCGATAAGCAGGGGGATAGTCCTCTTCCGGCAGAGGAAATCATTATAATCGATTCTGAAGAGGCTGATACTACTGTTGATCATATGTATTATGAAAATTGATATAAAGAATAGATGCATAAAGGAGCTGATGCAAAAGTAGATGAATAATCTTCCGGAGCAGCAGCTCCCCTTTTATTCTGGCAGCATGAGCACGGCGGACATTAGGTAAAAGGGCAGGGAAAGTACCATAAAGTACACATACCGAAATTCCGTTGCCACTGGAGTGGCAATGAGTACCGTCAAAAGCAGCGTCACGCTTGGAAGGTAGAGAATCAGCTTCCTTCTTTCCTTGCGGATAAAAGTGCAGCCGATGCAGAAGACCAGTACCCAGCACACCACGCCCATGCTCCAGAGGGTTCCGTAAAGGGGAAGCATTCCACCCAGTTTGATAGAAATTTCCTTGGCTTTGACGACGAGAGGACCGCCAATCAAAGGGGTGTGAGATACACCGAGTGAGGTGGCGCTTACGCCCTCAGCTTCCGCTACCAAGTAGAAGGAATCTGGGTACCAGTAGCCGTAGGTCTGATGGATATAAGCGGTCAGATAATCGCCGGGGTAGCGGAGCAGAAGGGATGCCCACAATTTGAAAAATTCGCCTTTATGCGCTGCCAGATAATCCTGATTGCCGGCGCGCACCAGTTCTTTGATGTTGTCAGCAAAATAAGGATCATATAAATCCTTGATGTAGGTGAGGTCTACTACCTGTTCAATCAGTGTTCGTTCTTCAGCCGTTAATTCTCTGTCATGGCATATAACGGCGGTAACCTGCTGAACCGGAATAGAAAGAGATTCCACTAAGTCCGGCTGCACCACATGGAGGCGGTTCATGACAGGGTACTTGATGATAACGGCAGTAAAAAGGACGGCGCACAAAAGGGGAAGCATGCACTTTTTTCTCTTCCTGAAATGGAAAAGGAGAAAGGGAAAGCAAAGAAGAAAGGCATACCAGCCGTTTGAGCGGAAGAGACAGAGCGCAAGAGCGCAGATGCCGAAAACGCACAGGTCAAAGATGCCGGTTTTCTTAAAAAGTCTCAGGAGCGCACAGCTAAATCCAAGTACTGCCGCCGCAAAAAGGATATCCTTCCAGATGGTGACGGAGAACACGGCATGATAAGGCACCAGCGCATAAAATAGGGTTATGATAAAGCAGATAACAGGTCTTATTCGATATTGCTTTAGGGTTCCGATAAAATAAGAGATGCACAGGGAAAGCATGCACATCTGGAAGAAGGTATAAAAGGAAAGGGCGATGAGCATGCTGCCGGTTATCTTAAGACCGATGGTGTAAAGAAGCTTGATCAGAAGGGTATGCATGAACGGGTGATGATTGCTGTAAGGAATCACCCCCAGCACCTGCTCGAACTGGTTCAGGCTGTCAGGCGTCATGATTCCCGGATATTGGTAAAGGAAATAGGGCATCCAGCAGAGCATGCAGAGCAAAAAGGCACACAGGGCGGTGTGCTTTATATAAAAGGCAAGAAGCCGGTCTTTGCATTTTGAAAGAAATTGAAAGCGGCAGGCAGAACTCGCTTGAAGGTCGGCATTATCGTAGCAGTCCGTAAAAATAAAAGAATGCAGGGACACCGTATCCTCGATTAGGGAATATAACAGTCTTAGCAGATAGTAAAACAGGATTGTAAAGCCTAAGAATACAGAAAAAAGAATGCCGAGCCGAAACAAGGGATTGGTCAGGGTTTCTATGTAATGGGGATAATCTACTGCCATGTAAAGAATGGTAAAGAGCATCGCAGTGATAAGCGAGACGCGGACCAGCTGCCGCTTATTTTTACATGCGGATTTGGAAAATTTATCATCTGCATATAAATAGAAAATAAAGCTTAAGGTAAAAAAGAGCAGGGTAAGGATATTGCCCGGCTCCATACGGCTGGCTTTCATCAGTGCCCATGTAGTGAAAAAGCCTTGGACGGCTTTGAAAATCAGTCTGCGCTTCGGCATGGCGTTCATTGCAATAACTCCTGTTCTAAAAATAAATCCTATGATATGATATATAGTGTATTATAAAACACTATAGTTGAAAGTGACAAAGTTGTCAATCATATCTAAGGGAGAAAACGTATGGGAAAAGAAAAGCATTCCGCAATTACCATCAGTCTGTGCATGATCGTTAAGGATGAAGAGCGCATCTTGCGGCGCTGCCTTGACAGTATCAGGGACTTGATGGACGAAATCATTATTGTAGATACCGGCTCCGGAGACAGGACAAAAGAAATTGCAGGGGAATATACGGACAAAGTATATGATTTTGCATGGACAGGTAACTTTTCCGATGCGAGAAACTTTTCTTTTTCCAAGGCAGGATGCGATTATATCTATACAGCGGATGCAGATGAGGTGCTGGATGAAGAAAATAGGGAAAAATTCCGGATTTTAAAGGAAACGCTGATGGAGGAAGTGGAGATCGTGCAGATGTACTACGGGAATCAGCTCTCTTTCGGCACGGTATATAATTATGACAAAGAACTCCGCCCCAAGCTTTTCAAAAGGTGCCGCAGTTTTTGCTGGATTGAACCGGTGCATGAGACCGTGCGGCTCCTCCCGGTGGTCTTCGACAGTGATATTGAGATTACCCATCTGCCGGAAAATAATCATGCCGGAAGGGATATGGAAATTTTTGCAAAAATGACGGAAGACGGACAGGTTTTATCCGGTCGCCTTGCTACCATGTATGCGAAGGAGCTTTTGATTTCCGGCGGGGAAAAGGAGCTGCAAAGGGCGGAGGATTATTTTACCCGTATAGCGGACGGGGAAGAGACAACCCCGGATCAGATGAAGGAAGCGGTGTGCGTGGTGGTCCGCGGAGCAAGGCTGCGAGGGGATTTTCTTAAGATGTACCGGTATGCCATGAAAGATGTGGCAAGCGAAGGAGTCAGCGAGGTCTGCTATGAACTGGGAGAATATTACTTCGGACAGGGGGATTTCAAGGAGGCTGCAATCTGGTTTTATAACGCGGCGTACGAGACCCAGAGCATCCTGAATATCCATTGCGGCAGTGATCTGCCCCTTAACGGCTTGGGAAGATGCTATGAAGCGTTGGGAATGAAGGAACAGGCGAAGGAGTACTACGAAGAAGCCGCAAAGGCTTTGTAGGTGCTGCTGTCTTTGCGCACGGTTATTTTTTCGCCATAGCCTGTAAGTTCACCATAGAAATAATTTGGTTCTGCATATCCTCAACAGTTTCTATCCTGATTCTGCCTATATTTTTTCTTGTCATTGCAAAATCTATATGGGGAAACAATCTTTCACAAAAACTATTTGTTTCGGGAGATGCCCCCATTAAAGCTGTTACAAGCGAATTAGTGTCAAACTGTCCTAATACTTCTTTCAGTTCTTTTTCAGAAATTGTTGAAATCTGCTCAAAATCGGTTATCCGATGAGGCTGTATCTTGGGTTCTAATATGTCATTTATCGTGATGCCATATAATTTAGAAATTTTCAATAAAACTTCTAAGTCGGGAATAGCCGTCCCTGTTTCCCATTTTGATACTGCCTGCCTTGATATGCCTAACTCTTTTGCTAAATCATCTTGCGTGTAGTTGTTGCTTTTACGCAAAAGCCGTAAGTATTTCGATATAATATTCATATTCATAAAAATCACACTCCTTATTGCCATTATAAAGTATATGGCAACAAGAATAAAGAATTTGCTAAGTGCTAAAAAGCAAATACCAGTTGCGTACTATTTTACAATTCTTCCTTCCTCTGTTTAGTTTTGTTTTGCCATCCCCTCCGCACTATCCAACATCTGCTAGTCATACGCGCCGCTGCCCTGCCAATATCCTGTTGTCCACATTGCGACGGTCTTGTCGGCTAAAGTTAATAGTTTTTACGAATTTTCAGTAAAAACTATTGATATTGTGAATGTTTTTGGGTATGCTGGTGGTAAGGAGGTGATTAGATGGTTGTTAGACCTTATTATATGGATATTTTGAAGAAGTATCGGGATGTGGCGCTGGTGAAGGTGCTGGCGGGGGTTCGGCGCTGCGGGAAGTCTACGATTTTGGAAATGCTCAGAGAGAATTTGATTGAGGATGGGGTTTGCGCGGAGCGAATCATTAGTGTGTCTTATACTTCGGAAGAGCTTGAAGATGGGATGACGGATAAGAATATGTATAATGGTATCAAGGAGAGGATGGTTGGGGAGGAACGATATTATCTTTTGCTTGATGAGGTACAGGAAATTACCGGCTGGGAAAAAGCTGTCAACAGTCTGCTGGAAAATGCCAATACGGATATTTATGTGACAGGTTCTAATTCTAAGTTGATGTCAAGTGAGATATCCACTTATCTGACAGGGCGGTATATTTTGATTCCTGTATTTACACTATCTTTTGCAGAATATTTGGAATTTAAGAAATCAGATGACCGCGCGCCTAGGGAGCTTTTGAATGAGTATATACGGATGGGAGGTTTTCCGATTGTGGCGGGCAGCGGTGTGGATGAGCGCGGGGCATATCAGATCGTGGAGGGGATTTATCATTCTGTTATTTCCAGCGATATTACCAAGCGTCATAAGATTACGAATTTTGATCTTTTTAACCGTGTGGTGAAGTATGTGGTGGAAAATGTGGGCAAGACTTTTTCGGCGCATGCGATTGTGAAGTTCTTAAAAAGCGAGGGGCGTTCGCTGTCGGTGGAAGCTGTTTATAATTATCTGGAATGGCTGGAAAAAGCATTCGTGATTTATCGATGTCAGAGATATGATATGCAGGGGAAGTCTGTGTTGAAGACGCAGGAGAAGTTTTATCTTGCGGATGCGTCCTTAAAATATAGCATAATGGGTTTCAATCCTAAGTATGTTGCCGCTATGCTTGAAAATATCGTTTATTTTGAGCTTCGCAGAAAAGGCTATGAGGTATATATCGGCAAGAATGAAGCGAAAGAGATTGATTTTGTGGCGGTGAGGCGCGATGAGCGTATCTACGTGCAGGTGTGCCGCAATCTGCCGGAGGAATCCGACCGGGAGATTGCTAATCTGCTTGAAATCAGGGATCATTACCCCAAATATGTGGTGACGCTTGATGCCCTTGCATCGGGGAATGTCAACGGGGTTAAGATTATGCATTTGGCGGATTTTTTGTTGATGGATGTGTATTAAAGGGGCATTGGTTATGGAAAATGCAAAAGAGGGCTTGACAAAGCGACACAAGTGACGCATAATAAAAAGCGACATGAGTGTTGAAAAAGGAGGCGCAAAATGAGTGTGCGGGGAGATAAGACAAGGAAGGATATTTTGGAAAAGGCATATGGTCTGTTTGCGGAAAAGGGATTTAAAGACGTTACGATGAAGGATATCTGTGAACAGACGGGGCTTAGCCGGGGGGGATTGTATCGGCATTATGAAAGTACGGAACAAATTTTTCTGGAGATCGTCAATTCTTTTTCCGACAGGCAAAAGGTTGAAATATCTTCTAAAATAGAACGGCGTATTCCTGCGGTCACGATATTGGAGGAGGAGCTGTCTGGGTATGTAAAGGAAATGCTGGACTGTGAAAATAGCTTAAGTCTTGCCCTGTGCGAATTTTTTAGTGATCCGGCAGTCTCTAAAACAGACAATTCGGTGATGAGGCAGTATGAAGGCTCAAAGTCGGCGTGGATGGAACTTATAAGCTATGGAACTCGTACGAAGGAGTTTTGCTGCGAAAACCCGGAGGCAGTTTTTCACCTCATTGTGTTTGCATATCAGGGGGTACGAATGTACAGCAGGATGATGAAAATGGAGAAAGACATTCCTGATCAAATAGTAAATGAGATAAAAAGACTTTTGCTGCCAGAGGAGGTAGGACATGAATAAAAGAATATCTTTGATAAGACCTACATTAGAATTAAAGGAAGAAGCGCTTGCGTACCGCAGGGAACATTTTGCACACGGGGAGGATATTATTAACGGAAGCGAACTTTTTGACAAAACGGAAAGTTATGAGGAGTGGCTGTCTGCCGTAACCCTCAATATGAATCCGGAAACGGTAAATGAAAACTGGGTCGTTACGGATACATTTTTTGCGGTCAGAGGAGATGATAATAAAATAATCGGCATAATTGATTTAAGGCATACGCTAAATGATTTTTTGAAGGACTTAGGAAATTGTGGGTACAGTGTGCGCCCCTCTGAGAGAAACAAAGGATACGCAACGGAAATGCTGGGGCAGGTTTGCGATATCGCGCGAAAATATGGCATGCCTAAGTTAAAGCTGTCTGTTGAAAAAAGTAATCTTGCTTCTGTCCGGACCATACAGAAGAACGGCGGCGTTTATAGTTATAGCTTTATGTTTGAAAATGAACAGGCTGATGTATATGTCATTAAGCTGGGAGAAGGCGCTTTATAGCATATTATTATTCCTTTTGGGTTGATATTGTTCCGAAAGGGAGGGTATAATGTTTTTGAAAGTGAGGTGTGCTGTTTATGTATATGACGGTAAAACAGGCAGCAGAGAAGTGGGGGATTTCCGATAGACGTGTGCGTGTATTATGTGCAGAAGGTAAGATTTTGGGTGTCACCCGTGAAGGACGCAGCTGGATGATTCCTATAGATGCGAGAAAACCAGATGATGGACGTTTCAAAGCCACAGAAAGCTTATTGACAGCGATTGACAGAAAGAAAAGAGAACTGGACAGCAGACGTCCGCTGACTAAGGGGGAATTGGAACGTCTGACCGAAGAATTTGTTGTGGAGTATACCTATAATTCTAATGCAATTGAGGGAAATACGCTGACTTTGCGTGAGACAGATATGGTTTTGCGGGGGCTGACGATTGACAGGAAGCCGCTAAAAGACCATATGGAAGCGGTCGGGCACAAAGAGGCGTTTGATTTTGTGAGAGATTTGGTAAAAGATCAGGTGCTTTTATCGGAGGGCATCATCAAGCAGATTCATTATCTCGTATTGGCGGATAAACGTGAGGATCGTGGCGTTTACAGAAGGGTTCCTGTTAGGATTGTAGGGGCGAAACATGAGCCGGCACAGCCATATTTGATTCAGCCCAAAATGGAACAGCTTCTGGAAGACTATGGAAACAGCACAGAGCATATCATTCCGCGGCTTGCACGATTTCATATTGAATTTGAGGGAATCCACCCTTTTATCGACGGAAATGGCAGAACTGGGCGGCTACTTGTGAATTTGGAATTGATGAAAGCCGGATATCCGCCGATTGATATTAAATTTGCAGACAGGGTCTCTTATTACAATGCGTTTGATGAATATCATGTAAAACATAATCTTGGCGCAATGGAAAAGTTGCTTGAAGGTTATGTAAATGCAAGATTGGATAGTTACTTAGCGATGCTGGAAGTATAATCATGTGGTGAGACGGTATCATACTTTCACTTTTCAATCATAATACTTTCGCCATCGCCCGGAATAACTAAGTTGCCCGAATAAAACTTTTGCCCTTCGTCTGCGTATAGCTTTTTTCTATCCGCAATATGGCTGTCTTCTGTATGCATCAGCAAAAGGTTTTTGATATGCAGATCTTCTGCCATGGAGCAGACATCTTTTACGGTACTGTGGTGTTTTTCATATGGTTTAAATTTTTCCCGTTCAGAGTACAGGCAGAAGGCTTCATGGAGCAAATAATCTGAATCTGCCGCGTCATCATAAAATTCTTTGTTTAGCGGTTCGTCTCCGCAAAAAAACAGGCTGTTTTCTTTGATTTTGAAACCGTATTGTAAAAGTTTTGTCGACTTAATATCAAAAAAAGTGATTTCCCGATTAAGGATATGATGGGAATCACCATTGTGCAGCTTTATGAATACAAATCTCCGGTCAAATAAATCTGTGATTTTCGTCATTAAGACAATCCTACATATTGTCTGTAACTGATCAACTACTTCCTCATGTGCATATATTTTTAAATTGCCGTCATATTTGTTGTTAAGAAGTAATTGACCTATCATTCTGATGATCCATACGGCGCCTAATATATGGTCAGAATGGGCGTGAGTAACAAATAAATCATGAATCTGCGTGAGCGGAATTTCCTGTTCCTCCAATATCCGGAGGATCTGATTGCCGCCGCCTGCATCCACCATAAAACACTGATTATTTTCCCTTAATACGAAGCAGGTGTTATAACACTTTGTGACCGTTGCGTGTCCGGTACCAAGCATAGTAATACATAATTTATTGTCACTCATATTTTTCTCCATTCCGAAGCGTTTTGCGCTGAGGCGCAAAGTTACTTTTTAAGCTGTAAACCGTCTCTGAAAGCTTCGCCCACTCTTTCCCCCACTTTATAGTAGCCATGTGTATAAGGATCAAAGGCGATTGCATTCACCAGAGACATATCGATCTTGCCGTCAACCAGAACCTTTTCATCTGCTGTGACATTTACGACTCTGCCGATGACGCCGCAGCCGTACTCGCTGTCCTGATATTCAATAAATTCACATTCTAAGCAGAGCGGAAATTCATTGATGATTGGAGCATCCACAATTTCAGACTTGGCGGCGGTAAGACCGCTGTTTTCAAATTTGTTTGAAACTTTGTTGCCCGATTCGACGCCAAAGTAGTCGGCTTCCACTACATGGGCAGCGTCAGCGATGCTTACTGTGAAAGCGCCTCTTTTCTTGATGTTTTTAACGGTTTTGTGCGTTTCCGTTAAATTGAGGGCAACTTTGTCTCTCTCCTGCATGGTACCCCACGCGGCATTCATCACATTGACACTGCCGTCTTCATTGTAGGTTGCTACCATTAAAACCGGCATTGGAAAGATGCCTTCTGTTATGCTGAGTTTTTTTCTCATTGTGATTACCTCGTTTCTTGTATAGGATTGACATGTTCTATGTCTTTATATATGATTGTAGCAGGTAACGTATAAAGTGCAAGTACTGTCTTAAAGGAAAGTGTAAAATGATAAAGAACTATATAAAAGAAGCTAATTTTGAAGATACGGGATTCAGCTATACGTTGTCGCTGATATCTGGCAAGCATAAGATGGTCATTCTTTACTGTCTGATGGAGTTTAGCGTTGTGAGGTTCAATGAATTGAAAAGATACCTGAAAAAAGTGTCGGACAAAACACTCAGCAACAACCTAAAAGAGCTGGAGGCGGACCGGCTCATTATCAGAAAAGAATATCCTCAGATACCGCCCAAGGTTGAATACTGCCTGAGCGAGAGGGGAAAATCTCTTATGGATGTTTTAGACCAGCTGTGTGTCTGGGGGGAAAATAATAGACAATAATGCTTGCAGGTATGGCTGGATAATGTTACCATAGTTGGCAGAGATTTAAGAGTATCAATATCATTTTAAGCAAAAAGAGGATAGATGATGAACTGGGAAAAGAATGTAAGGAGGGTAGAACCCTACGTTGCAGGGGAGCAGCCCAAGGCAGAAGGCGTGATCAAGTTAAATACAAACGAATGCCCTTATCCGCCGGCGCCGGGGGTTAAGCGGATTGCCGAAAGCCTTAACTGTGATAAGCTGCGCCTCTACCCCGATATGAATGCGGAAAAGCTGGTGAACGCGCTGGCGGATTATTATCATGTATCGCCCGCCCAAGTCTTTGTGGGAGTGGGGTCGGACGATGTGCTGGCGATGGCGTTCCTAACCTTTTTTAACGGCGGAGAGCCGATTTTGTTTCCTGATATTACCTACTCTTTTTATGATGTGTGGGCGGAACTTTTCAGGATTCCTTATAAAACATGTGCCCTGGATGAAAATTTCTGCATTAAAAAGGAAGACTATCTGACGCCCAATGGAGGCATCATTATCCCGAACCCTAACGCGCCTACCGGGGTATTGGAGGATACGGGTCTGTTTGAAGAAATTCTTGCGGCAAACCCGGATTCTGTGGTGATTGTTGACGAGGCGTATGTAGATTTCGGTGGTAGGAGCATGGTGCCCTATGTGGATCAGTATGACAATCTGATGGTAGTGCAGACCTTTTCCAAATCCCGGGCGATGGCGGGGATGCGGCTTGGCTTTGCCATTGCAAATGAAAAGCTGATCGGTTATTTAAAGAACGTGAAGTTCTCCTTCAATTCATACACAATGAATATGCCGGCAATTGAAATGGGAACGGCGGCGGTCTTGGAGGATGCTTACTTTAAAGAGATTGTGGGAAAAATCGTAAAGACAAGGGAATGGACGAAAGAGAAATTGCAAAGGTTGGGATTTTCCTTTGCGGATTCCCAGAGTAACTTTTTATTTGTCACCCATGAAAGAGTTCCCGCAGAGGAGATTTTTCTTGCTCTGAAAAAAAACAATATTTATGTAAGATATTGGAAGAAACCCAGGATAGACAATCATCTGCGCATCACCATTGGGACGGATGAACAGATGGAGACGCTGGTTGCATTTTTAGAAGAGTATTTAAATGAAAGAAAAGGTGATTGAGATGATTAAGACGATTTTAAAAGGTGTAGTGATGGGAACGGCAAACATTATTCCGGGAGTCAGCGGAGGAACTATGGCGGTTTCTATGGGTATTTATGATAAGCTGATTCATTGTCTGACCCATTTGTTCAAAGAATTTAAGGAAAGCATCAAGTTTCTTATTCCGGTTGCAATTGGAATGGGGATTGCGCTGGTGGGGCTGTCCTTTATTATCGAACCTGCCTTCGCCCATTTCCCGCTGCAGACGAACTGCCTGTTCGTGGGGCTGATCGTGGGAGGGCTTCCGGCGGTCATTAAGAAGGTAAAGGGAAAAGGGGTGAAAGTAAGTTATGTGATTCCCTTTTTGGTTTTCTTTGCGGTGGTAGTGGGAATGGCTGCTATAGGGGAGCAGGAAGGCGCGGCTGCGGATCTTTCCTTTAACCTCTGGTCGGTCATCAGGCTGTTCGTTGTGGGGGTTATTGCCTCTGCAACCATGGTGATTCCGGGAGTGAGCGGCTCTATGATGCTTCTGCTTATGGGATATTACAATCCAATTGTGGCTTCTATCAAGAATTTTGTCAAAGCTCTGGTAGCTTTTGATGTAAACGGTATTTTGCAGGGCTGCGGTGTCTTGGTTCCCATGGGACTAGGAATCGTGGTAGGCATTTTTGCCATTGCAAAGTTGATTGAGGTTATCTTTGAGAAATTTCCGATTCAAGCATATTGGGCAATCATCGGTCTGATCGTGGCATCGCCCTTTGCCATCTTTTTATTGGGAGAAATCGGAACTGTTACGGTGGCAAGCGTGCTGGTGAGCGTGGTGACATTTGCAGTTGGATTTGTGGTAGCGATGAAGCTGGGAGAGTAAGTTGGAAGCATATACGGATTTTGCGGGTGTGTATGACATTTTCATGGATGATACGCCTTATGAGGCGTGGGCGGATTTTCTGGTGTCCTTGATTGAAAAGTATGGGATTTCCGCACCCATAGCATCTTCCTCAAAGATGGAGGAAAGATGCGCCGGACATATGGAAGAAAAAAGGGAAGAGATTTTAAAGAGCGAGCGAAATTTGGTGCTTGATTTAGGGTGTGGAACCGGAACGCTGACCGAGCTTTTATATAAGAGGGGCTATGATGTGATCGGCGTGGACAATTCGGAGGATATGTTGAACATTGCCCTTGCAAAAAGAGAAAAAACAGGCAGCGGAATTCTTTACCTGTGTCAGGATATGCGGGAATTGGACTTGTACAGCACCGTTGGAACGGTGGTGTGCGTCTGTGATTCCATCAATTATCTTTTAGAGGATGAAGAGGTGGAAGATACCTTTTCACTGGTTCACAATTATCTGTATCCCGGAGGCATATTTATTTTTGACTTTAATACGGTTTATAAATACGAGAAAGTCATTGGAGATACGACCATTGCGGAAAACAGGGAAACGTGCAGTTTCATATGGGAAAATTATTACCATGAGCAGGAGCGGGTTAATGAGTATGATCTGACCATTTTTGCAAGGGAAGATTCGGGACTGTTCCGCCGCTTTTCGGAGACCCATTTTCAGAGAGGCTATACTCTTTCTGAAATGACTGCTTTTGTAAAGAAGGCGGGAATGGAAGTGGTGCTGGTGTTGGATGCAGATACGCATAAGGAGCCTGGAGAGGACAGCGAGAGGATTTATGTGGTAGCACGGGAGTGTGGCAAAATCGTGTAACGCAAATTTGTGCCGGAGCGTCACAAATTTGTCTGATGGCAGATGCAGATTTAAGATTTGCATCGTCTGTCGTGTAAACGCTCCGGAATGGAGAGGAAAATGTCAGATTATATCGTCAGGGCAACGGCGGCAAATGCTCAGATCAGGGCGTTTGCCGCGACGACCAGAGAATTGGTGGAAACGGCAAGGAAAGCACATGACACCAGCCCGGTGGTGAGTGCTGCGCTTGGGCGGCTTATGACCGGAGGCGTGATGATGGGGGCTATGCTGAAAGGAGATAAGGATTTATTGACTTTGCAGGTCAGCGGGGACGGACCGTTAAAGGGAATGACTGTTACGGCTGACAGCAAGGGGAATGTGAAAGGTTATGCAAATAATCCCGAGGTAATGCTTCCTCCCAATGCGCGTGGGAAATTGGATGTAGGCGGAGCCGTGGGGCAGGGGCTTTTGCGTGTGGTCAAGGATATGGGATTAAAAGAGCCTTACGTGGGGCAGACTGTATTACAGACAGGGGAAATTGCGGAAGACCTTACCTATTATTTTGCCACCTCCGAGCAGGTACCTTCCAGCGTAGGGTTGGGAGTGTTGATGGAAAAGGACAATACCGTGAAACAGGCGGGCGGTTTTATCATTCAGCTGATGCCTTTTACGGAGGAGCAGGTGATTGCTTCGCTGGAACAGAATCTGGCCGAATTTACATCGGTGACGCAGGTGCTGGATGAAGGAAAGTCGCCGGAGGAGATGCTGGGAATGTTGCTAAAAGGTCTGGATTTGGAAATCACAGATACTATGCCGGCACAGTTCTACTGTAACTGTGATAAAAAGAGGGTGGAGAAGGCAATCATCAGTATCGGCAAAAGAGACATTCAGGAGATGATCTCAGATAATAAAAATATTGAGGTCAACTGTCATTTCTGTAATACCTCTTACACATTTTCAGTGGAGGAGCTTAAGGAACTGTTAAAAAAGAGCAGATGAGGAATTGCATATGAGGCATGGATTTGTAAAGGTAGCGGCGGTTACGCCCAAGGTGAAGGTGGCGGACACCATTTATAACAAAGAGCAGATTTGTGCAGGAATAAAAGAGGCTTCCGGGGCGGGCGCGAAAGTGATCGTTTTCCCGGAACTTTGCATAAGCGGCTATACCTGCGGCGATTTGTTTTTGCAGGAGCGCTTGCTTGTGTCCTGCAAGGAGGCGCTTGCCCAGATAGCGGCGTACACCAAGGGGATAGATGCGCTTATTTTTGTGGGTGTTCCCATGGAGCGGGAGGGAAAGCTGTACAATACAGCGGCGGCGATCCATGACGGGGAAGTGCTCTGCTTTATCCCAAAGACCTTTATCCCCTCTTACGGGGAGTTTTATGAGACAAGACATTTTGCGCCGGGCAATAAGGAGGCGGTAATTTTCTCCTTCCAGGGAGAGCAGGTTCCTTTCGGCACCCATATTCTGCTGGAAGCGGAAGGGATGGAGGGTCTGGTGGCAGGATGTGAGATCTGCGAGGATATCTGGGCGCCGGATGCGCCGGGAATTTCCCATGCGCTTGCAGGGGCAACTCTTCTGGTCAACTTATCTGTCTCCAATGAGACGATTGGTAAAGACGCCTACCGGGAAATGTTGGTCAAATCCTCCAGCGGCAAGTTAATTGCAGGATATGTGTATTGCAGCGGCGGAGAAGGAGAATCCACTCAGGATCTGGTCTTCGGCGGTCATGATATTATAGCTGAAAACGGGACTGTGCTTGCCCAGAGCAAGCGCTTTGAGAGTCAGATTGTGTATGGGGATATCGATGTAAGCAGGCTGCGGATGGAGCGCAGAAGGATGAACACTTTTGCCTGTGATACCCGCCGGGGTTATGTGGTGATTCCTTTTTCTATGCAAAAAGAAGAGACCAGTCTTACAAGGACTTTCCCGGCGATGCCTTTTGTACCTTCTGACATAAATGAGCGGGCAAGACGTTGTGAAGAGATTCTGTCCATTCAGGCGATGGGTTTGAAAAAGCGATATGAACACACCGGATGCCGCAAGGCGGTAATCGGCGTTTCCGGCGGGCTGGATTCCACCCTTGCTCTTTTAGTTACGGTGAGAACCTTCGACCTGCTGAAAATAGAGAGAAAAAATATCATTGCCGTTACCATGCCTTGTTTCGGAACTACGGACAGGACCTATGACAATGCGTGCAGGCTGGCAAAGGCGCTGGGGGCGACGCTGAAAGAGGTGGATATCAAGGAAGCGGTCCTGATTCATTTTAAAGAGATTGGGCAGAGCCCTGAAAAACATGACGTGACCTATGAAAACGGGCAGGCCAGGGAGCGGACACAGGTCCTTATGGATATTGCCAATCAGGAAGGCGGGATGGTGGTCGGCACCGGCGATTTGTCGGAGCTTGCCTTAGGGTGGGCGACTTACAATGGTGATCACATGTCCATGTACGGCGTAAACGCAGGCGTTCCCAAGACCTTGGTGCGCCATCTGGTGCAATATTATGCAGACACCTGTGGGAATGCAGAATTGACACAGCTCCTTACAGACGTGCTGGATACGCCCGTAAGTCCGGAACTGCTTCCCCCTGTGGACGGTGTGATCGCCCAGAAGACGGAAGACTTGGTAGGACCTTATGAACTCCATGATTTTTTCCTGTATTATATGCTCAGGTGCGGATTTGAGCCGTCCAAGATCTTCCGCATTGCGAAACAGTCATTTGCAGGACAGTATGGAGAAGAAGAAATCCTTAAATGGATGAAAGTTTTTTATAAACGGTTTTTTAGCCAGCAATTCAAACGCTCCTGCCTGCCGGACGGACCGAAAGTGGGAAGTGTTGCTTTATCGCCCAGGGGGGACTTGAGAATGCCCTCTGATGCCTGCGTGCGTGTGTGGATGGAGCAGGTGGAAGAACTTTCCACATCCAAGGCATAAATCCCCGTTTCCCATAATACTATAGTAAAAAGAATGTAACGGGGATAGCCTATGAGCTCCAAGACCAAAATTGTTGTACTTCATCTGAAAGAATTAATATATACCGGTATTTTTGCATTACTGGGAATATTATTTATCATTCTCCTGATTATCATGTTCGTGCCCAAGGATAAAAAGGAAAACTCCGCAGTGGAGACCCCTTCCGCTTCTTACGTGCCCGGCATTTACACCACATCCCTGATTTTAAATGATAATGCAGTAGATGTGGAAGTGACGGTGGATGAGACCAACATCAACGATATCCGCATCGTAAACTTAGATGAAGCTGTAACGACGATGTTCCCTCTTCTAGAGCCGTCTTTCGACGATCTTGCAAGCCAGATCATCAAAAGCCAGTCACTTGAGGGCATTACCTATTCAGATGACAACAAATATACTTCCATGGTTTTGCTAAATGCAATCAAGACCTCCTTGGAAAAGGCAGCGCTCCCTACCCCTACAGCCTCCCCTTCTCCTACCTGATAAGTTTTTATGCCTTAAACTATTATTTGGAGAAATGGTAGCTTGAAAACGTAAGGATTATGAGAGAGACCGTGGATAAGAATATGGTTCAAACGCAAAAGGCAAGGGCGAGGGAAACCTCGCCCGCTTAACATTTTGGCGGTCCAATTTCAGAGTCCTTTCATCATACGTGTGGACATCAGGCAGGTTTCTCTGTTGGTAAAATAGATGATTCGGTTTTTAACGTACTGGTTTGAGAAAATCATTGTTTTTACTGGTATAGTATTCTATAATAAATATATATTTGTTTTGGAAGGAGATATAAAGTTATGAAGGATTTTTTTAAAGGAGCTGTTGTAGCGGTAGTAGTTCTGATTGTTTTAGTTGTAATCAATGTAATCTGCAATATAAATGGTCTTACATTAGATCCGGTAACAACAGGTGTATCATCAGGAATTTGTGCTATGTTTATTTATCGCGGATTGACCAAAAACGAAAAAAATAAGGAGTAGCCCTATTGACAAAGAAGTGGAAGGGTTGTTATTATTATACGGAACAAAGGCGTTCTTATCGTAGCCGGCACATGCCGATTGCTGATATAGGAACGCCTTTTGCTATAATGAAAAGAAAGGAAGGGAAAGGATAAATTATGAGGAAACATTATTCAAAAGAAGATATTATGGAACTGGCAGGCGATGAAGATGTGGAATTTATCAGGCTGCAGTTTACAGATATGTTCGGGAGCCTTAAGAATGTAGCGATTACTGCCAGTCAGCTTGAAAAGGCACTGGATAATAAGTGTATGTTTGACGGTTCTTCCATAGAGGGATTTGTGCGGATTGAAGAGTCGGATATGTATCTTTATCCGGATTTGAGCACGCTGGAGATTTTCCCATGGAGACCCCAGCAGGGCAAGGTGGCGAGGCTGATTTGTGATGTGTACCGACCGAATGGAGAACCTTTCGAGGGAGACCCTAGATATATTTTAAAGCGTGCCATTAAGGAAGCGGCAGATATGGGGTATACTTTCGAGGTGGGACCGGAGTGCGAATTTTTCTTGTTCCACACAGATGAAAACGGCATGCCTACTACGCTGACCCACGAGAAGGCAGGATATTTTGATTTGGGACCGCTGGATTTAGGGGAAAATGCAAGAAGAGATATGGTCCTCAATCTGGAGGATATGGGATTTGTGGTCGAGGCGTCTCACCATGAAGTGGCGCCTGCTCAGCATGAGATTGATTTCCAGTATGACGAAGCACTGGCAACCGCCGACAACATCATGACCTTTAAGCTTGCCGTCAAGACGATTGCCAAACGGCATGGACTGCATGCCACTTTTATGCCGAAGCCTAAGTTTGGGGTAAACGGTTCGGGAATGCATATCAATATGTCTTTATCAAAGGATGGAAAAAATATTTTTAATGATTCTTCCGATAAGCTGGGACTCAGCAAAGAAGCATATTATTTCATTGGAGGGATCATCCGCCACATGAAGGGAATGACCGCAGTCACCAATCCCCTTGTAAATTCCTATAAGAGGCTGGTGCCGGGGTATGAAGCACCGGTTTATATTGCTTGGAGCGCAACCAACAGAAGTCCCTTGATCCGTATTCCGGCATCACGGGGAGAGGGGACGAGAATCGAGCTTCGCTGTCCCGATCCGTCTGCAAATCCTTATTTGGCGCTGGCAGTGTGTCTGCGTGCAGGTCTGGATGGAATTGCCAACAAGATAGAGCCCCCGGCAAGTGTGGACTGTAATATTTTTGCCATGACAGAAGAGGAAAAAAGAAATCTCGGCATTGAAGCCATTCCTGGCACGCTGATTGAAGCGGTATATGAACTGGAAAAGGATGGATTCATTCAGGAGGTGCTTGGCAGGCATGTGTCACAGAAGTATATAGAAGCCAAAAAGGCAGAATGGGCAAACTATCGGGCACAGGTTACAGACTGGGAGATCAATCAATATCTGAACCAATTTTGAGCATAGAACATTATAGGAGGAGGTGTGCCAATGACTGGTGTGATTGTAGTCCTCCCCAAAATAGATGATGCAAAAAATATGAAAAATCTGCTGGTCCGGAATGGCATTACGGTAGCAGGCGCCTGCACAACGGGCGCGCAAGCCATTACGCTGGCAGACAATTTGAATGATGGCATTATTCTATGCGGGTATAAACTGACGGATATGCTTTACGCTCAGCTGCATGAGTATCTGCCCCCGGGATTTGAAATGCTGCTCATTGCTTCAACGCACATTATAAACGGAGGCATGGTGGAAAGGGAAATCATATGCCTGTCCATGCCGCTTAAGGTCCATGATCTGATCAATACCATCGATATGATGATTCAGTCCGTGGAACGGCGCAGGCGAAGGCTTAAGGCAAAGCCAAAGGAGAGAAATGCAAAAGAGATGGAGCTGATCAAAGACGCAAAAGAGGTTCTCATGAACCGCAATCACATGACGGAGGAGGAGGCGCATAAGTACATACAAAAATGCAGTATGGACAGCGGTACCAACATGGTGGAGACGGCGCAGATGGTGCTTACCATGATGAAAGGGTAGTGAGGGCAGGACAGCAGTGACACGTGGCTGCTGCCTGGTCCGCGACCTGCCCCGTGTCATTGCTAACGACTCTGAAATCCCTGTCTTCTTTCTACATTTCTAAAATCCTTATTCGACAAAACGTAGTTTAAAAACAAAAAGAAGAAAAAAAATGCAAACGAACTTCAAAGCATCAAATAGCAAAACCAGTTGTGTTAGTCAGCGGCAAAAAGAAATTTTTGTAAATTTCCGTCTATTCCGGATTATGCCGCCTGAGTTGACTACTTTATGGGGTGGCGGATTACTGTGCGTAGTTTTGAAGGTGCGGTTCGGCGGGGGTCGCTTAAGTAGATCTCGTGGTGGAAACGTGTGGCTGAAAAATCGGGGGAATAGCCGTTTGCAGATGCATATTCATCCATTAGTTTGATGGTGGCAGGTTCATTATCATAGCTGCCGATGTGCATGCAATGGACACAGCGTCCTTCATGGCAGGAAAAGAACTCCGCTTTGGAAAAATCGTTTTGCTTCTTTTGGGAAGCTTCGCGCACTGCCCAGTCGAACTCTTCTTTTGTCACAAATTCAGGCAGGCGTATCATGGAGATCCAGTCAAAGTTTTCTTTGTGTGCGTAATCGATGGTATCGCTGCCTTCCTGGCGCCATAGTCCTTCCAGGGGCGGGACAACATAGGAAAAATAGCCGTCTATTTTGTGGCTGCCTTTGTAACTCATTTTGATGGTAAAGGCGATTCCATATAACAATTCGATGGACGCTTTGTATGCGCCGTCAGGATCGTTTGGGTCGCCGTGTCCTCTGACAGCGACATAATTCATTGCCGGTATATCTACGATACAGGGTTTTTTAGGCGGCAGGTAAAATTCTTTGTATTCTTTCTTATAATCAAATGCCATGTGATTTTCCTCTATTCAAAATTTAATTGGCTGGGTTTTGTAATTGCGTCAGTCCAAGAAGTTCACGCTGCTTTTTCTTGCTGAAACCGCCTAATACCAGTTTATAAGAGCGTTCCAGCATATCTTTTAGAAGTTCATCCGGCACTTCCCCGTCCGGTTTTACGGAGTTCCAGTGTATTTTGTTCATGTAGAAGCCCGGAAGGATATCCGGGTATTGGGTTCTCAAAAAATTTCCTTCGGAGGGTTCTAGCTTTAATGTGATATAATAAGGTTCGTCTTTGTCGTTAAGACAGACGGCGGCAAACATTTTTCCGCCGATTTTGTAGCGGATCCAGTTCCAGTCAGATTGCAGGTCTTTTGTTACGCTCGGCATGGAGAGCAGGTATTCATCAATCCAGGGATATTTCATGTTCAGTACTTCCTTTCTCATATTTTTTAAAGAATCAATTCTGCCGCATGCGATTATTTGCTTAAGGCTGGTAGCGTTTCATGGTCTTGCTTAGAGCAAGGCAAAGCTCTTTGCGTATGCCTTCCGGCTCTAAAAGTTCCGCCTGATCGCGGAAGGATAAGAGCCATGTGATCAGACTTTCTTTATTGGTATAGTCTGCATGAAACAGCAGTCTTCCGTCTTTTTGTTCTTCAAAGCATTCCGTCCCAAATTCCTCCACCAGACGCCACTTGCATTCGGGATTGAACAAAGCTTTCACCTGAATGCCGCCGGGAAAAATCTGCTCATTTTTTAAATCTGGCAGGGCGGATGGATTTTTGATAAAATGCTGGTCTGATAATTGGAGCTTGTCCATGCGATTTAATTTGAACAGGCGGAAATCCTTGCGGCTGTTGCAAAATCCCCATAGGTACCAGCTGGACCAGCGGAAGATCAGATAGTAAGGCTGGGCGGTTCTTTGGGATTCTCCTTGGGGAGAGTAATAGCGGAAGGATAATTCTAAGCAGCTGTCGATGGCGTTCCGGATCAATTCAATTTTGGGTGCCAGTGAGTCTTTGTACCAGGAGGACAGATCGATCAGCACAGATTGATTGCCGGTCATGAAGTCTGATGAGCCGACAGAGAGCTTTTCCATAAGCTGTCCGTAGCGGTTTGTGCCGTTGATACTGTCCAAGCTCCGAAGCCCAGCCAGAATATCCTGCATTTCTGCATTGGTGAGCAGGGTGCGTTCCATTTTGTAATCTTTCATAATGGAAATGCCGCCGTTCATCCCCTGACGCGTCATAATGGGGATTCCTGCCTGGCACAGGTCATCAATATCCCGGTTGATGGTCCGGCGGGAAACTTCAAACCGTTCCGCCAGATAAGGGGCAGTGACCACATCCTTTTGCAGGAGGATGGATAAGATTCCAATCAATCTGTCTATTTTCATAGCTGCAACCTCTTTTTTCATAAGATTAGCACAAGGAACATGACATCAGTGTGTCTTGTTTCCATTATAGCAGGAAAATTGTTTATTTTGTATGGATGAACTTCTGGGTTTGACGCACAAAATAATTTCTGATAAATTATGTTATACAAGAAAAAAGTTCAGCAAGGAGGAAATGGGTATGAAGGTGTTGATGATTAATGGAAGTCCCAGGGCAAATGGGAATACTTATGTTGCATTGCATGAGATGGAAAAGGTTTTTGCAAAGGAAGGGATAGAAACGGAAGTTTTACATATTGGGAATAAGGATATCCGTGGATGTATCAGCTGTGGGCAGTGTGGTCAGAAGGGGAGATGTGTCTTTGAGGATGCTGTGAATGAGGCGGCAGAGAAATTTGAGGTGTGCGACGGGCTTGTGGTTGGCAGTCCGGTGTATTATGCTTCTGCAAACGCTACGCTTGTCGCTTTTTTGACCAGACTTTTTTATAGTACACATTTTGACAAGACGATGAAGGTGGGGGCAGCCGTCGCAGCAGCAAGACGGGGCGGGCTTACGGCAACTTATGATGAATTGAATAAATTTTTTGGGATTTGCGGGATGCCTATAGCCTCCGGTCAATATTGGAACGGAATTCACGGCGCTGCGCCCGGTGAAGCTGGTCAGGATGTGGAAGGTCTGCAGATGATGCGTACGCTTGCACAGAATATGGTATTTTTGATGAAGAGTATTGCGCTTGGGAAAGAGAAGTATGGCGTGCCGGTGAAGGAGCCGTTTTCACGGATGAATTTTATTCGATAGTTGGAAAATGAGGGGGAGTCAGATGGATCTATATGGTTTCTGGGATGCAGTTCTTAGGCAGGATGCAGGAAGGCTGCGGGAATATTTTTGTAAAGATGCGTATGTGAACTGGCATTGCACGAATGAGCATTTTAATGTTGAAGAATATATAAGGGCAAACTGTGAATATCCGGGCGAATGGGATGGAAAGATTGAAAGGATAGAAAAAACGGGAAATTTGTGGACCGTGGTAGTTCATGTGTATGCACGGGATAAAACGATGTCCTTTCATGTGGTCTCATTTATGAAAATAGAGGGGAAGAAAATCAGTTCCCTTGACGAATATTGGGGAGATGATGGAGCGGCGCCTTCGTGGAGGCTGGATAAAAAAATAGGGACGGCAATTCTATAACACAGACTTTTTGATGATGCCGAGTCCTAACGGATAAGGTCCTGTGTGCACGCCGATGGTAGCTCCAATCTGATAGATGGGAAGCTCTTGCAGACCATAGTTTTCTCCCAGTACTTTAAGTACCATGTCGCGGTAGGATATGGCTTCTTCGTAGTCATAGCCAAAACCTACGGCGATGCTGAAATGGTCAATGGATTCACCCTGCTCGTTAAGATAGTTTAAAATCAGGTCGATGGTCTTTTCCATGGATTTTTTACGGCTTCTGGCAATGCCGGAGGGGAATATTTCGCCCTGCTTTAAGGTGATGATTGGGCGGATGCCTAAGACGCTTCCGGCAATTCCTGCTACCTTGCCGATTCTGCCGCCGTGCTGTAGATATTCCATGTTTCCTACGGTAAAGAAGATGCGTCCCGTGGACTTGATCTCTTCCATCCGGTCGATGGTCTCTTGGTATTCTGCGCCGCTTTCCTGCATGCGCACTGCTTCTAATACATAAAGACCCTGCAGCACGGTATTGACTGTGGCGTCGATTACCGTAATCTGTGCGTCAGGGTAAGTTTCTGACATCATATTTTTGGCGTTGACGGCGGACTGCATGGAACCGCTGAATTTGGTGGTGATGCAGATACAGATGATAGGTATATTCTGTTTGACAAAGGGAAGAAAAGCGTCCGCATAATCCTGAACGGAGGGCATGGAGGACTTAGGATATACTTTAGATTCATCCACCATTCTCTGATAAAAATCGCGGATTCCGATTTCTTCTATCTCCTTCTGATAATGTTCGTCATCAAAAGAGACGTAAAAGGGTACGACCGTTACGTCTTTTTCTTTTGTCAATTGGGGCGGCAGATCGCAGGAGCCGTCGGTGATGATATGAAATTTCTTGTCCATATATTCTGTAACATCCTTCCGCTATATTTCTTCGTGAAGTAAATTGCTCAAATTAAAATTCTTATTTTCAACAATACATTACCACTTCTGGTAGAATTTATCAATATGAAATATAGTTTTAAAAACTAAATATATTTTAAAAAACTAATTATGGAATATTTAGAAGTTCTTAAGAAATATAGGCGGCGTTTGTTTAGGTTTTTGAGGTATTCTCTTTTTGTAATCCGTTATATATGGCAGACGGGGAGCCAGCCAGGCTGAACTGTAATTTAAATCAGGAAGGATGTGCGGAATATGACGATGGAATTGATTATGCAGTATTTTGCGAGGTATGGCGGTATTGCCATTTTTGTGATTGTGCTTCTGGAGTATTTGAATCTGCCGGGATTTCCGGCGGGAGTCATCATGCCTCTTGCAGGACTGTGGGCGGCAAGGGGGAATATCAAGTTTCTTCCGGCGCTTGCAATCACGGTGGCAGCAGGTCTTACGGGAAGTATGATTTTGTATTATTTAGGATATAAGGGCGGAGAGTTGTTTTTACAGAAATATCTGAACAAATTTCCTAAGCAGAGACCGGCAATAGAAAAGAAGTTAGCCTGGATTCGTGATAAAGGGAGTGTAGGCATTTTTATAAGTAAGCTGGTTCCCATGGTAAGGACGTTAGTTTCCATACCGGCAGGGGTCTCAAAGATGAATCTGGTGCAGTATACAATAAGTTCCACGCTTGGAATTTTTGTTTGGAATTTGTTTTTTGTGGGAGCGGGATATTATCTCGGCGACGCGGTTTTAAGTTATCTGGCATAAGGAGGGCGGCAGGATGAAGATTGCAATGATGACAAATAATTATAAACCCTTTGTGGCAGGAGTGCCGATCTCCATAGAAAGACTGACGGACAGTTTAAGAAGTTTAGGGCATGAGGTGGTGGTCTTTGCTCCCAGCTATGACGACCAGGAAGAAGAGGCGGATGTGGTAAGATATAAAGCTCTGATACGCGGAGTGACAGGCGGATTTTCTGTGCCCAATAGTCTGGATTTTGAGATAGAGCGTAAGTTTAAGGAAGGAAATTTCGATATCATCCATGTCCACCATCCCATGATGATCGGACACACGGCAAGATATCTTTCATGGAAGTATCATGTGCCTATGGTATTTACCTATCATACCAGGTATGAGCAATATCTGCATTACATTGGGCTTTCAAAGCTGCAGGGAGTGATGCCGGCATATATCAGAAGCTACACAAAGCACTGTGATATGGTCATTGCACCAACGCCGCTTATGAAGAAATATCTGGAGAAAGTACAACCAGAGGCGGATATCAGGGTGCTTCCCACAGGGCTTTCAAAGGACAATTTTATGCCGGAAGAGGAGAAAGCATTGTGCCTTCGCAAGACGCTGGCAGGCGGAAAAAGGTATTTGTTCTGCACAGTGGCAAGGCTTGCAAAGGAAAAAAACTTGGTTTTTTTGCTTAATTGCATGAAAATGTTAAAAGATTCATGGGGAAGTGACTTCCGGTTAGTCTTAATTGGTGAGGGACCGCAGCGGTCAGAACTTGAGAAAAGAGCCGATAAACTGGGAATCAGGGATGAAGTGTGTTTTGCCGGGAAGATACCAAATCAGGAGATTAAAAATTATTGCCACGCATCAGATTTATTTTTGTTTCCTTCTTTATCAGAGACACAGGGGATCGTACTGCTCGAGTCAATGGCAGCAGGCACGCCGGTTCTTGCTCTTCGTGCCACAGGAACCCAGGATGTGGTCCTAAACGGGGAAAACGGATATATGACGGATATGTCAGAGAAGGAGTTTGCCAGTAAACTGATAGATATTTTGGAAAAAAAGGAAATTGACCTGCTCCGTCAAGGAGCGCTTGAGACAGCCCGGTGCTATAGCAGCGTACAGATTGCCAAGGAGGCAGTGCTCTTCTATGCACAGGCGGTTTACAATAGAAAGGAAAAACAGCAGCAAAAACATGGAAATGGGAATAGAAAGAAAGATATGGTATACTTGGGATGATACAAACTGATTGATAAAATTCTGAAGGGGGAGCACCATGGAAGCATACCATATCTTAATTGTGGAAGACGACAAAGAAATCAGAGAGGGAATTGAAATTTATTTAAAAAACCAGGGATATATTGTGTATCAGGCAGCAGACGGCGTAGAAGGACTTGAAAAAATCAAACAGGAGGAAATCCATTTGGCAATCGTGGATGTGATGATGCCCCGGATGGACGGAATCACCATGATGATGAAGGTCAGGGAGCAAGGCTATGAGTTCCCGGTCATCATGCTCTCGGCAAAGTCGGAGGAAGTGGATAAAATCATGGGGTTGAATATGGGGGCAGACGATTATGTGACCAAGCCCTTTACCACCATGGAGCTGCTTGCCAGAGTCAATTCCCATCTGCGCCGATACGCAAAGTTTCTGGAAGCAGTGGGAGACAAAAAGCAGGATGACAAGGTCTATGTAATCGGCGGGCTGGAACTGAACGAGGAGACGGTGGAGTGCAGCGTGGACGGAAAACCGGTGAAGCTGACGCCGCTGGAGTTCAAGATTCTTCTTCTGTTGATGAAAAATCCGGGCAGGGTGTACAGTGCAGAGGAAATTTATGAGAGAGTCTGGAATGAGCAGGCAATCAATACAGATACCATTATGGTACATGTGAGAAAAATAAGAGAAAAAATAGAAATCAATCCGAAGGAACCAAAATACTTAAAGGTGGTGTGGGGTGTTGGATACAAAATCGAAAAGCAGTAAAAAATTCAGTTTCCTTATGGCAGGCGCCATGGTAGCGCTTTCAGTGGCAATATTCATGTCATTTTATCCTGTGCTGAAAAAGCAGGCGATGAATTACTATACAGGGGAGTTAAGGAGCGACCAGCTTTTAAAGCAGTTTTATCAGAGCAATCTGATTCTATACAAAAGTATGCTGGATAAGACACAGCAGGAGGAGATTCCTTATTCAGAATTGTATCTGGTGATAGAGGAAAGGGAATTGCTGCCGGAGGAGATGGAATCCGCCCAAGAATTTGAGATAGACAAAACGGCAAAAGAACTGAAGGAAGAACTGGTGCAGTATTTTGATGCCTATATGGATGGCACGAAAGATAAAATTATGGAGGGAATTGCCAAAAGTGCGGATTACTGCGTGATTGACCATAGCACAGGTGAAATCATGAAGAACACAGGCAGGAGCATTGAAGCGCTGTACACGGATAAGAAATTTAGGGGAGAAGACGCCCCTTATGTGTATTATGCCATGATGACATATGACAGTGCAGGGAATCTTTCAGATGTGTCGGTGCGGGACGAAAGACCGGATGAACTTTTAAAGAGCCTCCAGAGCGTTATGGCAAGAGAATGGCTTAAGAGTGATTTTAACAGCTTCTTGAGCGGTGCACTGTATTATCAAACCACATTCAATTTCTATGATGATAAGGCGCAGGTGTCCTTCCGTGTGACAGACAGACCCAAAGATATGACCTTCATCTATGCATTGACCAAGGAGCAGAAGGATGCGCTGTGCCTGTCTGTGGGCGGAAGTGCAAATAGGGTTATGGCAGGATATGAGTGGGAACTGGAGAGAGCATATGAGCGTGCGGGCACGGTTTATATTTTAAATTGTATTTTAATCGTACTTGCTATTGCGGCTTTGCTATTAACTCGGTCAAAAAGATATTGCCTGCATAAGTTAAAGGGGGTTTCCCTCCACCTTGAAGTCAGCCTGTTTTCCATGATGTGCATGTTTTTTGGCTTTTGTTACGTCATAGTGAGGCTGGTGGGGTATACCAATAATGGAATTTTTGATGAGATGTACGGCAAGTATCTGGAGTTTTTGCCATATGGGGTCTATCCAGTGCTGACAGGTGTGATCAATGTAACCGTATTAGCGCTGTATTTCGGCGCATGGTATTACTTTGCCACATCCTTAGGAGAACTATTTGACTTAGGATTGGGCAGATTCTTGAAGGAACGGAGTATCATTGTGAAGCTTGCCCGCTGGTTTATGGACGGATGCAGGAATCGGAAAGAGCGGTTTAAGGAAGAAATTCTCCACGTGGACTTAGGGGCAAGCGCGGAAAAGACCATCAGGAAACTTGTTTTTTGGAATTTTATATTCCTTGCGGTGACGTGTTTTATGTGGATGTTCGGATGGATGGCGCTGATACTTTACACGATTGTACTTTATTTTGCCTTGAAAAAGTATGTGCAGAAGATACAGGAGCAGTATCAAAAACTTTTCCAGGCGACCAGGTCTATCGCGGAGGGAAATCTGCAGACACAGTTCGATGATGACTGGGGAATCTTTGAATCTTACAAGGAAGAACTTTCTAAAATACAGGACGGCTTTAAGACGGCGGTGGAGGAAGAGGTAAAAAGTCAGAAAATGAAGACAGAACTTCTTACCAATGTGTCCCATGATTTGAAAACCCCCCTTACGGCAATCACGACTTATATAGAATTGCTGGAATCAGAGAACATTACGCAGGAGCAGCGGGAAGAGTATCTTGGTGTGCTTAAAAAGAAGTCAGAGCGGCTAAAGCATCTGATCGAAGATTTATTTGAGGTGAGCAAGGCAAGCAGCGGCAACATCACTTTTCATCCTGTGGATGTGGATATCTGTCATCTGATGCGCCAAGTCTATCTGGAATATGAGGACCGGGTTGAAGATGCAGGACTGATTTTCCGATTTTGCGTGCCGGAGGAGAAAGTGATCCTGCTGCTCGATCCGCAGAAAACATATCGGATTTTTGAGAATCTATACACGAACATCATCAAATATGCGATGCCAAACACCAGAGTCTATGTCAACGCTCAGAAGACGGAAAACGGCATTTTCATTGAACTTAAGAACATGTCAGCATCGGAGCTGAACATACCGGCAGAAAACTTGACAGAACGATTCGTACGTGGCGACAGCTCGAGGAATACCGAAGGCAGCGGGTTAGGGCTTGCCATAGCCACCAGCTTTGTTGAACTTCAGGGAGGTAAGATGAAGGTGGAGATTGATGGGGATTTATTTAAGGTTAAAATTACGTGGAAAAAAGGTAGAGAAAATACTCTGTGCAGTCCTTAAAAAGGGCTGCATGGAGTTTGGGGATGGATAAGATTTTGGCGTTATCTTAAGAAAGTGCCAGCTGCCGTGTGTTTCTCCGGGATATTCATAAAAGTGAACCGAGACACCGGCAATAATTTTAGACAAATGATTGAGCTGTTCTCGCAAAGAAGCAATCTCATCATTTAAGCAGACAGCCATTCGTTCATTTCGGCAGAAAGAGAATTTGAGGTGACAAGGTGCGTGTTTGTAGTTTGAGTCATAGAACATCCTTAGAATAAAAGAAATTACAGAATTGTGTAAAAAATATATAACATGGAAAATTGACAAAAGTCCGAAAACAGACTATAATACAAAGGTCTGTTTTCGGACCTTTTATATTTTATAAACTTAAAAACAAAATATAGGGCGATAGAAGGCGTTTGGAGGGGTGATATGAAAAAAAGAGGGACAAGAGATTGTCTGGCAGAGTATAACGGCATTATCAAGGAAAATGATGATATATACCGTAACCTTGCAAGAATATTTGGATTATCGGAATGCAGTTTCTGGATTTTATATACGCTGCGGACCAACGACACAGCGCTTGCCCAAAGTGAGGTATGCGCCTATATGTACCAGCCTAAGCAGACCGTCAATTCCGCATTAAAGAAAATGGAATCAGAAGGATACCTTAAACTAGAGAAGGGAAAGGATCATAGGAGTAAACAGATTTCACTTACTGCAGGCGGAATTCGCCTTTGCGAAAGAACGGTTGATCGGATCATTGAAAGTGAGCGTGGAGCGTTAGGGCGTATGACGGCAGAAGAACAGGAAATGTTCTTATCGCTTTTTCATAAATATACGGACCTGTTAAGACAGGCGATGCAGGATATTTCACGAAAAGAATGAGGTAAAAGAGGTTAAAAGAAAATTATGAGCGTACAATTATCGGAACATTTTACTTATAAAAAGTTAGTTCGCTTTTGCCTGCCGACAATTGCAATGATGTTGTGTACATCTCTTTATGGAATTGTTGATGGCTATTTTGTTTCAAATTATGTTGGGAAGACGGCTTTTGCGGCAGTCAATCTGATTATACCTTTTCTCATGATCTTAGCTTGTTTTGGATTCATGATCGGCACAGGCGGAAGTGCGCTGGTTGGAAAGACGCTGGGGGAAGGGGCAAAGGAACGCGCCAACCGCTACTTTACGATGATGGTGTATCTAACGCTTATTTTGGGAGTAGTTCTGACGTTGATTGGTATTTTCTTTATGCGCCCTATTTCTTATATGCTGGGAGCTACGGATGCTATGATAGAGGACTGTGTAGTGTACGGTAAGATTATGAATGCCTTCAATATTGCATTTATGCTTCAATTTCTATTCCAGAGCTTTTTCGTCACAGCAGAGAAGCCAATGCTTGGATTTATGGCGACAGTGGCAGCAGGGATTACGAACATGGCGCTGGATGCCTTGTTTATAGCCGTTTTTCATTGGGGCGTGGCAGGGGCAGCATGGGCGTCTGTGATTGGACAATGTATCGGCGGTGTTCTGCCGCTTATTTATTTCCTGCGCCCGAATAGCAGTCTGCTGCAGCTTAAGAAAACGGGGCTTGAAGTGTCGGTCCTTTTGAAAGCCTGCCTAAATGGCTCGTCCGAACTGATGACCAATATATCCACAGCCGATTGTGTTCGGACTTGACGGTATCTGGTGGGCGATTACCGTTGCAGAAGCGTTTGCACTGGTGGTTTCAGCCATCTTTTTGCTTACTAAGAGAAAGAAATACCATTACCTATAATGTGCACTCCAGCTGGCAGTCGTAGGGCTCATCTTCGGCATGCTTCTGGTGAATAAACTCCGCGTCCACACATCCCATTTTTTTATAAAATGCCTGGCTCTCCACGGCGGAATGGGCAGATATATATAGTTTTGCAGCGCCCTGCGATTTTGCCCATTCCTTTGCCGTGTGGAAGAGGGAAGCTCCGATGCCCTTGCCGCGCAGATCTTCTGAGACATGGATGCTGGATAAGTCAAGATAGCTTTGTGTATTTCCGAATAACCCGGATTCCACAGAGACAAAGCCTTTCAGCATGCCATGCCAGAAGGCGGCATATACGAAACCGTTGGTGGCAAGGGTATGCTTTAGGCAGGAAATCAGTATTTCATATTCCTTTTCACCCCAATCATCGATAAAATGGTCGTCTTTGATTACCCATTCTGCGTTTTCTTTTCGCCAACACTTGGTGACGACTTGATGGCGGATAAAATCTTTAAATAGATCCCGGCTTATTTCATCTGAGGACAGTGTCCTGTATTGAATCATAGGGTTCTCCTTTGCTGCTATGCTGAATTTGCTGCCTTTCTTAAGAATTATATCATAAAATGTTGGAGTAAATATAACTTTTTCGTTGGATATGCAGAACAAAAATCTGTTCCTGTGGAAACAAAGCAGCCGGAAACGGAAAACCGCCGCAGCCAAAGCCTTCCGCACTTGCGAGTAAATATCCCCGCCTAAAAGAGATTGACAACAGGCTTAAGGAGCAGAACAAAGCAATTTATGAGCGAGAGAAAAAGAGGCTTTCTGCTATCGTGAAGGAATATAAATTTGATTCCGTTCAGGCATTTTATAAGGAATTGAATGCGGCAGAGAAAGAGAATCGTGATTATAAGGCGGCACGTACAGAGTGGGAGAAAGTCTATGGAAACAAAACGGCGGATTCCATTGTAGGCTTATGTCCATTGATTTTTCATTTAAGCAAAGTTTTATCAATTTCCAGCCGGACAGATTGACAAATTATTCTCCCAGTGCTAATATTAAACCGACAGTCAGTCTACAAAAATAGGAGGGTGCAGATTCAATGCGTGTGGTAAAAGAAGCGGAAGAGCGTAAAAATGAAATATTGGACGTGGCAGAGAGACTGTTTGGAACAAAAGGCTTTGACGGCACCAGCACCAGTGACATTCTGAATGAAATCGGCATTGCGAGGGGGACGCTTTATTACCATTTCAAATCCAAAGAAGAAATTCTGGACGCAATGATCAGCCGCATGATGAGCAGGCTGGTTGAAAAAGCGGAAGCGATTGCGGCACAGAAAAATGTACCTGTGCTGGAGCGTCTTACTATGATGATGCTTGCATTAAATGTGAGCGATGGTAATTTTGGACAGGAACTCCTAAAACAGATACATAAGCCGCAGAATGCCCTTATGCACCAGAAAATGGAGAAGTTCCTGCTCTCTGGTATCAATCCTATTATTACGGATTTAATAAGAGAGGGAATGGAGCAGGGGATATGTCAGACGAATTATCCCGAAGAAGCTGCGGAAATGACTTTTTTATATGCAAATACAGTGTTTGATGACCTTATGGAACACAGCGAAGAAGAAAAGCAAAGAAAAATAGCTGCATTTATTTACAATCTGGAACGACTGCTAAATATGGAACAAGGCAGCTTGAAATCGGCTGTCATTCCTATTTTTCAAAACTGCAATAAGTAATACAGCATAGTACCGATGATGCTGTTGGATATTGCAAAGATTTGATTATGAATAGGAATTGTCATATCTATCAACAGGGCAAAAATTGGTATTGCGAAATTGATAATGTAAGGCTAACAGTCAATTCTTACACATATACATTTATTACTGCACACACCATGAAGTAATTTGTCATTGACGGATTGGATATCATGCATAATTAGGGGACACAATTGTCCCTCAATTATTTAATCTAACATAGACAGGCAGACGGTCAATAAAAATATATTGATTAGAGAAAGTAAAAAGTTCTGTAAATAAGGAAATGCCACGCAAAGTAGCGAAAAAAGGCGAAATGTAATTCCTGCTTGCTTGTAATGCAAAATGTGCTTTCCCATACTGAAGGCATCAAAACAAGGAGGCAAAATCCTGCACAGCTTGCTGGGCATTGCTCCATGCAGTGGCAGTCGCATTTGGCTTCGCAAAACAAAAAGTTAAAAATATAGGAGGATTCATATGACATTTGCAGAAAAACTAAAATCTATCCGTAAGCAGGCAGGAATGTCACAGGAGCAGTTGGCGGAGAAGCTCGGCGTATCAAGACAGGCAGTTACCAAATGGGAAACGGATGCAGGCATTCCGGATATTGAAAACATTATGGCAATCTCTGCCCTGTTTGACATTTCCATTGATGAGCTGCTCTCGAATGAAAGAGGGGCAAAAAAGGCAGCGGACTATCTTTATGAGAGCGTTACAGAGTATGACATTGACGAGCCAAAACGCTACGATATGAAATTCGGCGGGGCAAAGCAATTCACACTGTCGGGATATGAGGGCGAGAAAATCCGTGTCCGCCTCGTATCCAATACCATGCCCACGCTTCAGAATGATTTTAAGGTCAGGATTGACGACATCAAAAAACGGATTGATGTGGATGTAAGTCGTAAAAATGGGGTGACAGAAGCGACAGCAAAAGAAGCGGTCAGCATCTTTGTCCAGATACCGACGCCGTATATCGGGAAAATTGAATGTGCGGTCAATGCGGAAACGGTGGAAATCCGTTCTTTGGAGTGTGAGAGCATAGAACTTGATATAAAGACATCAGATGTTATCCTTGCGGACGTCACCGGAACGGTAGAGATTAACTGTAACCTTGATATGGAAGTGGTCTGCCATTCCTTAAACGGGGAGGTGGCAATCAACCAAGTGTCTGCAACTTCAAAAATTCATGTTCCGAAGGACGCAGCGTTTACTGCCATTGCGAAGGGGATTGGCACAAGCATATCTTATGAGAAGGACGGAAAGCAGACCGAGCCTTTCAGTGTGCCGGAGGCGGAGAACATCATTGAACTGAATGGAATCAAGAGCGAGCTTGTTATCTGCACAGGTAGGGAGAGGGGCTGACGGTATGAAATCTAATTATTTGAAGAAATATATCATCAGTTCCTATATTCTGGTATGGGCGCTCATTATTTTTGTGGCAGGTACAGCAAGCCTTGTATTCCATGCGCCGCCCGTCATCATGTGGATTGTCCGCAACCTGATCGCATGGTCGCCAACGTATCTGCTTCTGATTGGCTGGAAACATTTCAGACCGGACGAAACGAGAATGAATTTCATAAAAAGGTGTTTTTCAGGCAAAATAAAACTTTTTCCGTTGTTATGTTCCTTTGCGCTTACGTTTGGAATCAGTGTTTTGGCGCTGTTCCTCTTTTCCGTCATCATGGGAACGCCGATGCTGTCTTATATCAATTTTGGAATAACGGCATTGCCACTCAGTATTTTCCTGTCCTTTACATCGGGACCGACAGGAGAAGAATTGGGATGGCGCGGCTTTATGCGGGAGGAATTTAACAAGAGATATGGTTTCTTAAAATCCTCTGTCTGTCAGGGTTTGGTATGGTGCTTCTGGCATACCTTGTTGTGGGCAGTGGATTCAGAATTTACCGACTGGAGGGCAGTCCCCTATGTCATTTCCAATATTGTTGTCATTACCTGCATGACCGTTTTGATGAACATTTTTTTGGAGTGGCATAATAATCTGATTTATTCGGTATTTCTGCACTTTGGATTTAATATCATTTATGTGTTTTTGGAGGCGGATATAGGGTTCTTTATAATCCTGATAATCCTTTATCTGTTAATTACACCATTCGCTGTGCTTGCAAGGAACAGATTAGCGGGGAAACATAAAAAACAAAAAATTTAATGTTCAGGTAATGTTCAGATTGCATTCAGGTAATATTCGGGGTGTAAAATCGTAAAGACTGCTGTTTGAACATAAATATGGAAAGGAAGCGGGAGTATGGCAATATCCTGATTGCAGATGATGACAAAGATATTATCAGAATGCTGCGGTTTTATCTTGAAAAAGAAGGATTTTAGATTTACGAAGCCTATGATGGGAATATGGCGTTTATGATTTTGCAGAATTATGGGATTGATGTTGCCCTTGTTGATATTATGATGCCGCATATGGACGGTTTTGACCTGATTCAGAAAGTGCGCCGGACAATGGATGTCCCCATACTTGTCATTTCGGCAAAGGTTGATTTGTCTGACCGGATACGGGGTTTAGACCTTGGGGCGGATGATTATATCCTGAAACCGTTTGAACCGCTGGAAGTTGTTGCAAAAGTGAAAGCAAGGCTGCGCCGCCTGAATGCAGGACAGAACTGCATAACTGACGGAATGGTTTCATCAGGCGGTTTATTCTTAAACACCGGAGAGTGCTGTCTGATTAAGAACGGTGCAGACAGGTTTGATGATGCAGGCAGTATTACATTTGGCATCTTTTTGATAGCAATTTCTGTTGTTGTTCGCTACGGTGCGGAACGGGAGCAAGGGAGGAAATGAAATGAAAAATCAACAAGCTATGGAAAATAATAAAAAGGGTACTATTCTCACAATTATAGGTGTGGCAATAATGATACTATTGACGGCAACAAAAGTTGTGCCGTCCTCAAATATTGCAAGTTATTCCGTGTTTGTTGGGATTGCGTTTTTCTTCATTGTGGAAGCGGTTTTCAAAACACCAAATGCCGAATCGGGGTTGCGTTTTAATACGATTGTGGAGGATATTAAAAAGTCGGGTGTAATCGCATGGGCATTGGTGCCATGCTTTAGTGGCATTGTAACGATTGTTGTGGGAAAATCGGAATTTGTGGAGGTGTATTAGTGGAGATTATAACTTTCAAATCTGATATGCAGCAATCGGTGGATGCTTTTTTTGAAAAATGTCTTACTGCCGTAGGCATACCATATTCGCCAATGGATAGACATGCTGATGTTGCTGATGTAGAACAATATTATATGCGAGATGGTTGCTTTTGGTGTCTATCTGATAATGGGGTTCTTATAGGAACAGTAGCAATACGAATAATTGATAATGAAAGTAAAGAGATTGAACTTAAACGTATGTTTGTGCTGCCTGAATATCAGGGCAGAGGCTATGGAAGATTACTTTTAGTACATGCTATAAATTATGCAAGAGAACAGAAGTATAAAAAAATTTATTTAGATACTAGAAAACAGTTTTCAGTAGCACAACACCTGTATCGAAGTAATGGATTTCAGAAAACTGAAAAGTATAACGACAATGAACATGCTGAATTATATTTTGAACTGGTTTTAAGCTAAATATATAAATCGAAATTTGCAGTTGAATTTATAGAACTTTCCCTTATTTTTCAAGGCTTTATAAGCCTCATACAGTGAATTGATATGTATTTTCCCTTGTTTTTGCTCTTATGGGCAGTTTACAAGGGAAAGTTTTTTCTAAATGTATCTAATCGTTGCCTGCCACTTTATCTAAGAGCCTTGCGGAAGTCCGCTTTGCTTCCCTTGTGGCATGGGCATACACATTCATTGTGGTACTTACGTCAGAGTGTCCCAAGAGTTCCTGCACGTCCTTCGGTGCTGCACCGTTTGACAGCAGATTGCTTGTATAAGTATGGCGGAGCTGGTGGAAATGAAAACCCTCAAATCCGTCCAGTTTCTTTGCGAGTGTTCGGCAGACGATACTCAATGTACTTGGCGTTTCAAGGCAACCATCCGGTCTTAAACATACAAATGAGATTTCGTTGTAATCCGCCGGAATATCCTGCGTGTTTTCCAAGCTGTAATACTCATAGTAAACCCTGTTTTTATCCTGCACTTCCTTGTAGTAGTTGCGGTGGTACAGTTCCCCGTACTGCATCTGATTTTTAAGCTGTTCTTTCCTTGCCCTTTTCAGTATGGTGGTAAGTGTGTCCCCAAAATCTACCGTCCGCACTTTCTTACGTTTAGTCGGTCCGATAATCGTTTTGTGCTTTGCGCCGTCATAGCGGACGCTCCGCTTTACCGTAAGATACTGTTCCTCAAGGTTGATGTCCTGCCAAGTCAGCCCGCATACCTCGCCGATCCTAAGCCCTGCATAGTAGGCTATCTGTATCGGCAGAACCGCAGAGACATTTTTCTTTTCAAGATAAGCGATATTCGGCAGCCAGCCGGAACGTCTTGGAAGTATTATTATGACCGCTGTTACGGCGTTGGCATTGCTGATTTCTAAAGTATTGGATAAGGCAAGGGAACTGTCAGCAAAGTTATTTGAGAAAGAAACGATACAGCCGGTTGCAGAGCCAAACGAGAGAAGAACGACACAAGTAATACCGCAGACTGATAAAATACCAATGCAGGAAAAAAACACTCATAAAGAACCGACTGCTAATCCATCATCACAGAAACAGGAGTTGCAGGCAAAAACACAGACAACAGAACAGGAAAAACCTAAAATTCCACCAAAGCCTGTTATGTCCGCTGAAGCCACCGCATATCCAAAGCTGCTGAAAATTTATAAGGAATTAAACCGCCAAAACGGAATTATCTTTGATGCGGAGAGGGAACGCAATGAGTTGGAACTGGAGCGTGACAGCCTGAAAGGATTTGCGAAATTGACAAAGAAGGGGGAACTGCAAAGCAGGATTGACTGTAAAAATGAGGAAATAGACCTTCTCAAAATTGGTTTGTCGGGGATAGTCAAGCGATATGGATTCCAGACGGTGCATGATTTCTACAAAGTCTTTTCTGTCTCTAAAACTGCTAATGCCGAATATCGGGACAAGGTGGATAAATGGGAAGAACAATACGGGGAAAAAGTACAAAAGAAGGAAGAAAGCATACACAGACGGTTGCAGAATTATCAAAGGGAAATTTCAAACCAATATATGAAGCGAACTATCAAAAACAGAGAGGCGAGATAATTATTCTCCCCTCTCTGGTAAAATTGTAGGGCAAATTTTTATGCTATTGCATTTTCGTGAACGAAACGGATTCCCTGATTTTAATGCTTGTTAAATTTCAATACACCTATACTTCCTGTAATTGCATTTCTTGAATCTGTCTGTGTACTTCCATGCCTCGTTTATTATAATAATCCCGTCTTTCCTGCGGTGTCATGTCTTTTGTGATATTATAGTTATATTCCCTTATTTTGTGTATGTCCTCAATCGTAAAGTCCGGACTGATTATCAGTTTATCCATAGTCATACCTCGCTTTCCAATAACATAGATGGATTGATAATTTCAACTGGTTTATAACCCCTTAGATTCGTGATAGCTCTTACTCCCCTGATGGTCTTAATATTAACAATATGTTTAAAATTCCATGATATAATGCAGTCACAGCCATATATGACTGCGGCAGCGATATGCTGGCAGTCATCATAACTCTTTTTTGTCAAGATACCCATATCAATAATCTGCTGAGCAACAGATGACATGGAATCCGTAATCTGGATAGGTGTATAATTTATTTGTTTCAAATATTGATACATCTGGCTTTTCTTTGGCTCTTTACAATCTGATATTTCCTCTAATGTGACAGTAGACAAATATACGTCATATTGTCCGGATTTAAACTTTTCCCACAATTTTCTCGTATCTGCCATCTTTTCAGGAACATCTTCCTGCAGCAAATAGCTGATAACTGATGTGTCCAAGTAGACCTTAAGATTTTCCATAAGCATCTTACTCCTTTAACCTGTCTGTTTTTGGCTTTTATTAGACTTCCAGATTCGCCTTATAGTTTTATCGCCTTATATCATTGACATATGCTCCAATTCAAAAATAATGTATATTCATTTTCATAAATATTGTAACATTCATTTGCCGCTTTTGCAATCAGGTGAGTCCATTATTTCAGCATTATTGTTACAAATTTAAGCACACGTATTCACCACATTATTAACGAAATTGTATGAGGCATTATAAAGAGAGAATTTCCCCGTCCTTCAAATATAGTATCGGGCATTTTAATTCTAATTTTTTGAAAGCTTCCCCATTCTCTGTATGGATGGGAACAATTCCTTTTTTGGGCAATACGGCATTGCAGATTATCTGTGTATCCGTCAATGTTGCATGACCGCTTGAATGTAAATACCGTATATTTCCTGTTTCTTCAAATGGCAGAACAAACTTGGAGAGTTCCGGCGAACGTCCATCTAAATATCCCTCCCACATGGAATAAATTAAAACTGCTTCCGGATACATGGAAATAATTTTCAGGAAACTGTGGTTCGCCCGAACAGGCATGACAAATCCCCGTTCTCTTAATTTCAGGTTTTCTCCATAAACGAGAGCTTTATCAAATTGATACCATCCTGAACCGGATTTTGCCGCAATTACATCTAAAAGGCTTTTCTGGTATTTATCGCATACGAAATACTTTCCTCTGGGGGTGGCATTATAAAAGGACGCTAAACGGTCAATATTCGTGGAAGCGCATAGCGCAAATACATATTTATGGGAACGTATTTCTTTGGAGATTTCCTTTTGTAATTCCAACTCTGACATTGTTTGCAGGGTGTCTCTTGAAAGCTGGGTTCCCTCAATAATTAAAACGTCTATGCCCTGTGCATATTGGGACAATAATTTAGGCGTGGCTTTTCCACGGAAACCATGCAGGCGAAAATCGCCCGTGTGCAGTATTCGTTTACCCTCCGCCTCAATTAGAAACATATAGGCATCGTAAGCAGAGTGGTCTGCAGGGATTGGCGTAACTCTTATATCACCAACGGTTACCGGTTTTAAAGCAGTAAGTGGGCGAAGTCTGCCGGATATGCCTTTATAACTGTTTTGCACTCTTTCTGAAAAGGTTGTCAAAATATCAATAGCTGTCCCGCCCAAGAAGATTGGTATTGGTTCCATTATGCCAGAAATTAAGCCGATATGATCCCCATGATAATGAGTTAAAAACACGCCGTCAAAATCAGTCTTTCCGCAATTAAGACCGTCAATTTCAAGCGTGTCTATAGAGACATTTCCTTCTGCATCCGGCAATTCAGCCCCAAAATCAATCAAAATCCGTGTACTGTCCGTTCTTATTTCCGCAGCGCATCCACCGATTTGGCGCGTGCCGCGATGAATTATAATCTGCATATTTGATACGCTTTCTCCCCTGTTTTCTCAAAACGGAAAACAGTGATATTTGCTTTTGTCAAAAGTTCTTTTATCTCCGGTGCTGCTTTTTCAAATTCAGCAGCCTGTTTCGTTCCCTCAAAAAATGCGATTGCCTTTACGTATTTTCCTGTCGGATATCCAATCGTATAAGTCATAATTTCCGCAATCATCCGAAGCAGTGTTTCCGTATTTCCTTTATAAGGTTTCAGTTCCGTGGCATATTGTGTTTTCCCATCGCTGATAATTAAGTCAATTTCACCAATCCCTTTTCCGTAGAAATGTGCAGGAACCTCATAATCTGTTATCCGGTAATTGCCAGTAATATCAAATCTGTCCGCAAAACCACATTCCCTGCATACATTCGGATTATGGTATTTTCCATTTCTGTAATACAGGCATTTGCAGAACCGTTTTTCTGTGAACCGATTCCCTTTCAGTCCGTCACAGCGGTTATGCCCTCCCTCCTGATAAGTTCCATGTGAAGAATATAATTCCGGATTTTCACAGCCAATAAGAATCTTTTTCAGAGCATCCCCTCCCATGTCGATGGCAATCAGCAATTCCTTTGCCAAAACAGTATATTCTTTTTTGGTTATCTTGTCTTTAAACAGTATTCGTTCTTCACTTGCCATATCAGTTTTCTCCTTTTTCTTTTTGGTACAGCAGCGCCTGCTGAAAGATGTTTGTTACTGCATAATAATTGAGCAGGGCAGGATAATAATTTGCAGGATGATAGTAGTCAATCAGCCTTAACTGTTTTTTGATTTCTTCTTTGTCCGCAAGTGCATATGCTTCTATTTCCCCATAGTCTGACGATGATTTCCCACCGCTCTTTTTCAGGTTTACTACTGCGATATGGTTGAACAGTTCTGTATGATGTTCGTAAATGCCAGGTGAATATTTTGCAATCCCGCTTTCGGTTGTATTTTGGATTCCGTAAGCCCATTCAATTACCCGTTTCCAGACAGAGGATGAGGGCTTTGCACGCAGTAACCATTCTGTCAGACTCCAATCCGCATCTTCCCCATAAGCCTCTTTTAATAGATACAAGATTTTCCTGCCAGTCTGATGATTCCAGACAGCTTCATTTACGATCCCATCACTGATAAATACATTCTTATGATTAATTGAAACTGTCTTTTCCTGTTTTTTATCAACATAACTTCTTGTGACAGGCTCTTTTGTTTTCCATAGCTCCAACAGTTCTCTCTCTGTTTTACAAACGGCGATGTTATCATAGTATCCCATAAAAATTTCCTCCATTTTCTTACTAATCACCCCAAAGGACAGATTTCCCTTCCGTTAATTTCCATCCCCTCAAAGTTCTGTCATATTCAATCCATTCTCCCGCAACTCTTAATGTTTCAATATACCTTTGGACGGAACGCTTTGATATTTCCAGTCGTTTTGCAAGCTGTTCCGTTGTAGTACCCGGGTATAGGCGAATCTGGCTTAAAATCATAATGGCGTTCGCTAATGTGGCGCTGAAAGTCTCGTTTTTCCTGCTATTGCGGTAAGCTGACAAAAGGACATATTTCAGTTCTGATTGCAGCTTATCAAAACTTGAAAAAACTTTTATCCTGCCTTTTAATTGTTTGGGAATCTCTGCATGTCCAACCAAAACAACTGTTTCCGAAGCCGGACCAACTTCAAGATAAAATTCCCACAACATTTCTAAATCATCAGCAGATACCATCATAGTGTTAATAAATATTGCGTATGAATTGCAGGCAATGATGTCTGTAAAGCATTCTGTAGAAGTCAAATAGCTTTTTTTAGTTGGTAACAGCTTTCTTATGCATCCTTCTTCAAACTGCGTGAAACCGTATGAAAAAACATTATCCGTATGAATCATCTTTCCACCTCCGCTGACACAATTTTAACACACCACCACGCCAACAGTCTTGTATATTTGCCTAAAAAATCAATCTCCTGCTTTATCCTTTATTATACTGATATTAGTTTCTTTTTCAACAGTTGAAAGAAAGCTGTGAGATTAAAATATCTTTCGGCAAGCTTCAAGAGAAAATAGGATAGTTATGAGTAAAATCAGGACTGATTCTCATTGATATTAGAATCAGCCCTGATTTATTGAAAATTGTTACCACAATTCCAATGAATCCTCTGCATCCACCCACATCTGCATATTTCCTTCAAGATGCAATTTTGCATATTCAAGCGGTTCGTCTATTGCCAGAGCATTTAGGGCACATTCAGAACATGGTGTAGTTTTTAACCCTTCTTCTGCTTTGTTGCAGTCTATCCGTAAAAAGTAGCCCGCATGGGTGTATACGTCAATGCTGTTATGGTGGATATTGTATGTTGCGTAAATCATATTCATTTTTTATCTGTCCTCTTTTCATTGATTTTTTGAAAGCATTTCAATCAGTTTACCAATTCCCGTATATTATGTGTTATAATGTTTTATGTGATTTTGTTTCCCTTATTTTTTCCCTTATCAGGGTTCGTAATGCCCTATGGGAAGATATAACACAAGGGACACTTTAAGGGAAAGCTCATCTGCGATAAACTTAGTGTTTTTAAGGGTTAGTGAGGATTTTAATAATAAAATATAACAGCTAATATTACCCTTAAAAAACATCAAATCGCAATCGAAATTTGAGGTGACGATATGAAAAAATTAGGTTTAGTAGGTGGAATGGGAGTGGAATCAACAATTCCTTATTACCATGATATTGTTTATGGGGTACAAAATAAAATTGGAAAGAAATTCTTTCCGAATATAACTATTGAAAGTGTAAATGTATTTGATGTTTTGGGGTTATGCAGCGAGCAAAAATATGACGAATTAACAGACTATTTAATGCAAGCGATTAAGAATCTTACAACAAGTGGAGCTGATTTTATAGCATTATCGGCAAATACGCCACATATTGTATTTGACAGATTGCAAAATATATCAACGGTTCCATTAGTTAGTATTGTTGAAGCTACATGCAATGAAGCAATTCGCTTAAATAAGCATAAGCTGGGGTTGCTTGGAACGATTTTTACTATGACAGAAGATTTTTTTAAGAAGCCATTTTACAACAGCAATATTGAAATCATTACACCAACTGCGGAAGAAATGGAATATATAAATTTAAAAATATCTTCCGAATTAGAATTTGGTGTCATAAAAGAAGAAACATTGCAGGGCTTTAAAAAAATAATAAAACGTATGCAGCAGGAAGATAGTATTGAAGCTGTAATATTAGGCTGTACAGAACTGCCTCTTTTACTTAATGACGAAGTAAGTCCTATTCCATGCTTAGACACCATGAAAATACATATACAGCTTTTAATTGATTTGATTGTTGAATAAGACAAATTTCCATTTGTCGAGAAGCAAGAATAAAGAGAAATCGGAATTTGGGAGAAAAGTATCGTGAAAAAGGGATTGAATTTTAGAACAATAGAAAGTCAAAAGGAATATTTTGTTGCATATGAAAAAGCTTTGAAACTTGTGTCCGTACCATTTAATGAAAAATATATCACTACTTCATTTGGAGACAGCTATGTGCTTTGCGCAGGAAACGAGAAAAATCCGCCGCTAGTATTACTTCATGCAGCAAGCTGTGGTCCCCTATCTGGTATAAAAATATATTGTTTTGGAGCAACTATTTTTGTGTTTATGCGATTGATTTGATAGGAGAATCCTCTAAAAGTATTCTCACAAAGAAAATGAAAACACCACAGGATAATGCTATGTGGCTTGATGAAACTTTAGTCGGATTAGAATTGGATAAAGTATTTCTTTGCGGGCTTTCGATAGGTGGTTGGAACGCTGCAAATTATACCGGTTTTTATCCGAAGAAAGTAATAAAGCTAATTTTACTTAGTCCAGTTCAAACTCTTGCTAAAATGTATTTTTCATTTTTCTTTAAGATAATGAAGATGGGATTTAGACCAACAAGAGAAAATGTTGAAAATTATATTGGGTGGGGAAGCGAAAAGGAGGAGTCGTTACCAAATAGTATTATCAAACTCTTTACAATTTCAGTTATGAACATGAATTCAAATGCCAGTTTTCCCAAATGGTTAAAAAAAGAGCATTTGCTGAATGTAACAATGCCTGTTCTTTTATTGTTAGGAGAAAATGAGTTTGCGTTTTCAATAAAAAGAGCGACAAAGCGTGCAAAATCCGTATTCCGTAATTTGGAATTACACATTGTAGAAGAAGCGTCCCATTTACTTTGTGTGAGTAAGCCAGATAAGATTAACCATAAAGTATTAGAATTTTTGATGAAATAATTAACAATTCAGAAAATTCCCATTTATCGGGAAGAAAATAGAAGGGATATATTAAATGTCTGGAAGAAAGGAAAGTCAGGGAATTAAAGATTTTGCAGGCGCTTGACATTGATTATTATACAGTGAGTCAGGATATGCAGGCTACAGAATTTTCAGAATTATTTGCCTCTGTAGGCTGGAGCTGCCCTACGCAAGAGCAGATGAACTTTGCCATCAGGAACAGCACAAAATCCTTTATTGTACGCCATAAAGATAGGGCAGTGGCAACAATAAACTGGCTTGGTGATTATGGTATGCACTGGTTTATGAAGGAATTTATTGTAAGCAGGGAATTTCAAGGACAGATGATAGGAACTTTTCTCTATCGCTTTTCGGAGAATTTTATTAAAAGCACTTTGAAGGAAAACTGGAAGGTCTGCATAGACCTGAGAGCTTCCAAAGGGCAGGAGGGTTTTTACCGTAGTCTTGGCTTTCAAATAATGTCTGAAAATGAAACGGGCAGTGGGATGGAAAAGATGATAGGGGGGAATGATAGATGGAGTTAATTATGCAGCCTACTTTTTCAACGTGTGGACAGGCGTGTATTGCCATGATTGCAGGGAAAAGCGTTGAGGAAGTAATAAGGGATATGAAAACAGATGGAGCTACAAGTATCGGTCAACTGATAGAAATACTTGATTTTTATGGCATCGGACACGCTGAAAGAAACAAACGGATTTCCAAGAAGAATCCTGTTCCCTACAAGTATTCGATTCTGACGGTTCATACAGATGCGGGGTATACGCATTGGACGCTGTTTTATGACAATAAGTATTATGATCCGGAGTTTGGATTAATTGAGGGCGAATATACACATGGGAAAATCACATCATTTTTAGAAATATATACCAAGTAGAAAATTCAAATTTAGAAAATGAGAATTATTGAATAAATAAAGGAGCCTGTTTTGAATTTGAGGAACACAAAAAATACATATGGATATTCCTGCTGTGCTGTCTGCCGCTTTCCAATATACTGTGGTATGCCGCATATTCATCGGGGGACGAGTCCGTGGCGGCTTCACTTGTCATTCTGACCTCGTTTCTTCCGTCACTGACAGCGCTTATTCTATGTAAGATAAGCAGGGAAGGATGTGACAATCTTATGATTCTCTCCAATATCAGAAAGGCTTGGAAAGCCTACCTCTTTGCAGTAATCGGTGCGCTGGTCATGAATTACTTAAACGAGCTGCTCATGTATCTTATGTTCAGGGGAGAGATATCTTTTCATGCAGGAGCATTTACCCTGCGTGGATTGGGAGAGATTTTTGGTCTATCTGACAAAAAGGAGCACATCGCTGTTTCCTGCGGCAGTGGTTCATTCTGTAACAAACCTGCTCCCTGCATTGGTGGATTCAGATGCTGCCGTTTTTGGGCATTATCAACGGGCTTCTTGTTCCGACACTGATCATGCCTCCGTATTTCTTTGCGCTGTCGGCACAGGAAACCGTAGTTTATCAGTTTATCCTATATGGGGTATTATTCATGCTGCTTCTTTTATTCTATATGAAAGGGAAAAGCTGGCGTAGTTGGTTTCATGAGAGTATGCAGCACAGGAGTCTGCGGAGATCGGAAAAGTATCTGCTTTGGATCGTCGGAATCCTGATGCTGCTCTTTTCTAACCATACGGCAATGCAGATTACGGTGGACAGCGGTAATGTACAGGCAGCAGACAGTATATACGGACGAGGGCTGGCTCCTTTTATCGGGATTACCAGTGTTTCTGCCTTTGTTATGACGATTACGATTATCGTGCTGATTATGCAGGGCAATAAGCGTTCTTTTTACCATGAAAAGGTTTCCCGTATGCAGTCGGGCATGATTACGTTCATGGCGGAGGTGGTGGAGAACAGGGACGATAATACGGGCGGACATATCAGACGTACAGCGGCATATGTGGAGTGCATTGCGAAGGAGCTGAAAAGGCAGGGAAGATACAGTAATATTCTTACGGACAGATATCTGAGCGATATGGTGGTTGCAGCGCCGCTTCATGACATTGGGAAAATACATATACCAGATGCAGTCCTGAACAAACCGGGAAAGCTGACGGAAGAAGAATTTGAGATAATGAAAACGCACACCACGGCAGGGGAGGAACTGCTTACTCACGCAAAGAAGGAACTTGGAGAATCGGGGTATCTGAATACGGCGGTGGAAATGGCGGCGTATCATCATGAGTGGTGGAACGGAAAAGGTTATCCTTATGGCATCAGCGGGGAAGAAATACCGCTCTGCGCAAGGATTATGGCGGTGGCGGACGTATTTGACGCACTGACTTCCAAACGATGTTATAAAAGCGCCATGCCGCTTGAAAAAGCGTATGCGATCATCAGGGAGGAATCCGGCACGCACTTTGATCCGGCAGTTGTAGAAGCGTTTTTTGCTGTAATAGCAGACATGGATGAACGGGAAGAACTAAATAAAAGGATTTAAATAGGTTTTATTTCATCAAAGAGCCAGACGCGGAAGAGAGGAATTGCAGCCGAAGAACATGAAAATAAGGGAATATTCATAGAAAGCCTTATCTATGTTTGGCAGTGGAGGATGAAGGGGGGAGTTTGCTGCCCATTGTACCTGTTGGTATGATGAAAGGACATCCTATGCTTACGTGGAACCGGTCTGTACCATACCTAAGTACCGCGGCAGAGGGCTTGCTTGGGCTGTTGTGGCAACAGCATTGAACCGCTGCAGGAAATTGGGGGCAAAAAAAAGCTATGTATTGTCGGACATGGAGTTTTACAAGAAGATGGGATTTGCAATGCATTCCCATTATAGCTTTTACCTAGCGTAGCGGATCTGACAAAGCTTGTATTTATAGATTTTCATATATCTTAATAAATGCATTTGTATAGAACAATGGATTTTCTGGTGCAATTCCCGTAGTAAGATAGTTAAATAAAAGCTTGATCGGTTTGGAACCTTGCTGAAAAGGTTGTTGACATATCGTAGCAGATATAACTCCTTGACGTATTAATTCTTTGACAGGATTATTCACATCAAAACAAATAATTTTCATGTCTTTTTCACGCTTCAAGTCCAGAACTGCCTGACACCCTGCATGCACGCCGGCAGCAGTGAAACATAAAGCGTTCAGGTCAGGATATTTTTCAAGAAGCTGGCAGGTAACATGGTAACTTTTAAGTTCATCATCATGATTTTCTACAATTTCAAGGAGCTCTATGTGAGGGTAGCGCTCCGAAATTGTATTTAAAAAACCGCCGATACGTTCGGTGTGGCAAAATACCATAGAAGAACCAGTGACAATGCCAGCCTTAGCTGATCCGCCTGTAATCAGCCCCATAAATCCTCCAGCAACACAACCGCTTTCATAATAGTTGCTCCCAACATAAAATAGTCTTTTTGAATTTTGAATATCTGTATTCGTGGTAGCAGTGGGAATTCCCATTTCAAATAATTCATCAATTTTACGGGCTATTTTGGGGGTATTGCAGGGAGCGATAATCAGACCGTTGATACCGTCTTTTACAAACTCGTCAATGATATCAATCTGCTCCTGGTCATCAAAGGACGATTGCCTTACAAGAATGCGGCAGCCATATCCTGACAGGTTACGCTGCTGGTAGGTAACACCATCCATAACATCATTCCAGAAAAGGTTGTTACTATTTGCACCAAGAAGTAAGATTCCGATTGTAATTTTCTTTTTTTGGGCAGCTAATGCCATACCCGCTTTATTTGGCTGGTAGTTCAATTCACGTGCAATTTCACGGACACGTTGTTCTGTTTCAGGTTTTACAGCACCGCGGTGGTTGAGAACACGGTCAACAGTTCCCCTGGATACGCCTGCCAAAGCAGCAATTTCTTTTGATGTAATCATATAATACTTCCTACACTTTCTGCATTTATTCCCGCGGGGCAACAAGCCAAGTAGACGTGCAATAGAGAGGCGAAGCATCTCATAGATATTTGGCGGCTCAATTTGTTTCACGTCCTATATTTATTAAAATAGCATGAAAATGTGTAATAGTCAAACAGATAAGGGCACGTGCACATACAAAAAATATTCATGATAAAAATCGCATACATATTTAAAATAGACATTTTGACCAAAAAATAATTCATTTACTCTCTGCGCCATGTGAAAAAACACTATAAAAAATATACTTACATTTACAGATATATATAAATATTGTATTATCCTTTTTATAAAAAATGTGCACGTGAACGCGCGGAATAAAGAAGAATGAGGAGTGTTGTGAGTGGGTAATGGAAAACAGTTGCTTGAAATGAAGCATATATGCAAAGCATTTCCTGGAGTGGTTGCGCTAAACGATGTTTCTTTTGATTTGCATGAGGGAGAAGTACATGCATTAATGGGGGAAAATGGTGCTGGCAAATCTACATTGATGAAAATCTTAACAGGAACCTATAAACAGGATTCAGGTGATATCGTATATAAAGGCGAAATCCTTGAAAAAAGAGATGAGAAATTCATGCTTTCCATGGGGGTAGCAATTATCCATCAGGAATTGTCATATGTTCCGCATTTAACGATTGCGGAGAACCTATTTCTTGGAAGGGAAATTGTTCATCATGGAGTCTTACATCAAAAGGAAATGAATGAGAAGGCGGCACAGTGGCTGGCAAATGTAGGGGTGGACTTAAATCCGAAGAGGCTTATGAAGAGCCTGATGGTATCAGAACAGCAGATGGTGGAAATTGCAAAGGCAATATCGTACGATGCCAATATTATTGTTATGGATGAGCCGACCTCGGCAATCACAGACAGGGAAGTAGAGAACCTTTTTAAAGTAATTGCAGATTTGAAAGCAAAGGGGGTCGGCATCATTTACATATCCCATAAAATGGATGAAATTTTGAGGATCAGCGACAGAGTTACGGTATTCCGTGATGGATGTCTGGTGGATACGTTTCAGTCAGATGAAGTAGACATCGATCAGATCATTATCGCAATGGTAGGACGCAAATTGACAGATGTTTTTCCGAAAAGGAGCGTGGAGCCTGGAGAAGAGATGCTGCGAATTGATGGACTGACAAGAAAAGGGGTTTTTGAAGATGTATCTTTTGCGGTACGGCGGGGAGAAGTGCTGGGGGTTGCGGGACTGATGGGCGCCGGAAGAACGGAAGTTATGCGATGTGTCTGTGGATTAGATAAATATGACAAGGGGGAGATTTATGTAAATGGTAAAGAAGCGAGGATTCGGACACCTAAGGACGCAATTGCGAACGGGATTGGACTGATTAATGAGGACCGAAAAGGGGTCGGGCTGGTTCTGCCTTTATCTGTTAAGCATAATCTGACCCTCTCAAATTTAAATAAATATTTTAAAACTCCGCTGTTGGTTAACAGGAAAGAGAATGAACTTGCTGATAAAGAGATTAAGGAATTACATATTAAGACACCAGGGAGAAATTATCCGGTGCGCAATCTTTCAGGCGGCAATCAACAAAAGGTTGTTTTGGGAAAAGTCATGCTGGATGAATCGGAAATATTGATTATGGACGAACCTACGAGAGGAATCGATGTGGGGGCTAAGGTGGAGATTTATCAGTTGATAAATGATTTTGTCAAAAATGGGAAAGCGGTCATCGTGATTTCTTCGGAAATGCCGGAACTGATTGGTCTCTCAGATCGGATCGTAATCATGCACGAAGGAAAACTTGTTGGAAAAATCGATCAAAAGCAGGATATAACCCAAGAGAAAATCATGGAATATGTTATGAAACAATAGAAGAACAGAGAGGTGGAAAAATAATGAATAAGAACAATTTCTCAAAGGCAGGTGCAGGAGAAACAATGAAAATTATTTTTCGGAAATATGCGATTGTATTTGCACTGATTATCTTAATAGCAGTACTTTCCGTCATTTCAGACAGATTTTTTACATTCACAAATTTTATAACGATTTTGACGCAAACTTCAATTAATGCCATATTGGCAATCGGCGTTACTTTTGTAATATTGACAGGTGGAATTGATTTATCTGTCGGTTCCATGCTGGCGGTGTCAGGGGTAGCGTTTGCAATGATTGCAAAAGTGGATGCTAATGGGGAAGCATTATTCCCGCCCGCTTTGGCTGTCCTTGCAGGAATCTTTACTGGATTGCTGTTCGGTCTGCTGAATGGACTGATTGTTGCAAAGGCAAAAGTGGCTCCTTTTATCGTGACTTTAGGAACCATGACCATTTCCAGGGGGATAGCACTTATCGTAGCAGATGGACGTCCTGTTTCGGGAATGTCTTCTGTATTTAAAAGCTTTGGGAGCGGCAGTATTGGAGGCATTCCATATCTTGTAATAATCATGATCATGGTATCTGTGATAGCCATATTCCTATTAGGGAAAACAAAGTTTGGCAGATATATTTATGCAGTAGGAGGAAATGAAGAGGCTGCCAGGGCCTCCGGGATACCTGCATCGAATGTAAAAATGATGGTATACATAATTTGTGGTTTTATGGCAGGTTTATCGGGTATTATGCAGGCTTGCCGTGTCGTGGTCGGGCAGCCGAATGCAGGCGAGGGTTATGAATTACAAGCGATTTCAGCAGTTGTGATTGGCGGCACTGCACTTTCCGGCGGAATCGGAAAAATGTGGGGAACAATTGTAGGCGCATTTATTATTGGTGTCTTAGGCAATGGTCTTGACCTTTTAGGCGTGTCTTCGTACTGGCAAAAAGTAATCAGCGGAATTATCATCATAGCCGCAGTGCTGCTGGATCGTGCAGATAAGAAATAATGGTATCGTTATAAGATTACAGGATGATTGGTTCTGTAATTTTAAATAAAAAACATAGGAGGAAAAGTAAATGAAAAAATTATTAGCAGCGATGGTGGTAGGGGCAACAGTAGCAATGTTTGCCGGCTGCGGGCAGAAAGCGGAAGAAACGCCGGCTCCGGCTGAAACGACAGCGCAGGAAACTGTGGAAGCGCCATCAGAGGCAGCGCAGGAGGAGACAAAGGAAGAGGAAACGACAGAGGGAATGACCTTTGGTTATCTTATCTGCAATGAACGGACGGCATTCATGCTGGATCTTATTCAGGGGACCCAAGATAAGTGCGATGAGCTTGGAATTAAACTTATTGTGAATGATTCTGACATGGATCCGGCAAAGCAGATTTCCCAGGCAGAAAGCATGATCAGCCAGCAGGTTGATGCAATTATCGTGACGGCGGCTGACGCGGAAGCATGTGTTCCCATTATTGAAAAATGTAATGCGGCAAACATTCCGGTAGTTGGTGTATGCAATACTTTTAGCGGGGATCTGCAGCCCGACGGATTTGTGGGATCCAATGACAATCAGTCAGCAGAACTGGCAGTGTCAGCTTTGTGCGAGGCATTAGGCGGCGAAGGGAAAATCGGTATGATTAGTGGTGTTGCAGGTCAATCGTCGGAAGTGATTCGTGGGGAAGCGACCAAAAGGCTTCTTTCTGAAAAATATCCTGATGTTGAATTAGTGGTAGAAGATACCGGAAGCTGGACTAGGGATGGCGCCATGACATTGACGGAGAACTGGATTCAGAAATATGGAGAAGAAGGTTTAGATGCAATATTCTGCCAAAATGACGAGATGGCAATTGGAACTTGCAATGCATTGGAAAATGCAGGGCTGACAGGGAAAATTTTGGTATCAGGCATTGATTTGATCCCGGAATCAAAGGAGTATCTTGAAAGTGGCAAAATGTATGCAGATGTTTTCCAGGATGGCTACGGACAGGGATTTAAGGCGGTGGAAGTGGCTTTTGGGCTGGTAAATGGGGAAGATGTAGGTGGTGAGACATGGATTCCATTTGAATTGGTCACAAAGGAGAATATGGCGGATTATTTTGAGTAAAGCGGTATAGAAGATGGTATTTTGATTGATAGGAAGGAGCATAGGATGAGTAAAGAAAAGTTGAATACACAATGGCCGGATTGGAAATTGGATGGTGAATATATAGAAAGCTGTAGCTGTGACGTAAGCTGCCCATGTCTTGTAAGTGCGCAGGCACATAATACAATACTGCCAGATTATCTTCCTTGTGATGTAATACTGAGTTTTATTATTGATAAAGGTCACTTTGAAGATGTGGTATTAGACGGATGTAAATTTGTGGTAGCGTTTTCCACACCTCGGGAGATGTGCCTGAAAAACTGGACGACTGCTTACTATATTGATGCAAAGACAGCAGAGCAGCAAGCGGCGCTTACCAAAATTGTAACAGGCCAAGTAGGCGGTCCAACTGCTGGGATGGCAGATCACACCGAGGAAAATTATGGGGTCAAATTAGTAGATATCAGCTATGAACGTCCAGATATATATGGAAGAGAAGCTGAAATACCGGGTATCATGAAAGTTAAGATTAAGGCGAAGATAGGGCAGCATGATAATATGCCGATTGTTTATGAAAATGCCAGTGATATTGCGTATGTTGTTACACAGTCCTATGGCACAGATGTAAGGTACAACGACAATATGAAGGTGATGAACAATACGGGACGCAATGCCTTTTATGGACGTTATGTGTGGGTTCCGGATTCTCCGATTGGTATAAAATATGATCGGTATGAAAAATAGAACGGGAAACATATAAAAAAATGGATGCTGCTATGCTGAACCAATGCTTGGCATAGCAGTGTTTATTTAATAGGAGCTGATAAACTATGAAAAAAATAATGACAGCAGGAATTATCCTTTCCGTTCTTGGCATTTTCCTTGCACTTGTACCGTGGTATATTTTGCCGGTATGTGATACGATGGTTGAATTATCAAATGGAAAGACCGCACCGATGGGATGCCATTACATGGGGGTGGTTGTTACAATGGGAGGTCTATTGACTGCGTTTACCGGAATTTTTATGGCTTTGATGCACAGCGCTGCTGCAGCAGTAGTATTAGGAATACAGTCTGTGGTGGATTCTCTGGCTACTGTCATAGTGTCAGTCGGTGTTATTGGTACATGTAAAAATGCAAAAATGCCATGCCGCATGGGAACACGGCCCGCTGTCCTTCTGCTATGTGTATTGATTATAATCGTTGGTACCGCAGGGGTATTTAGGGGATTAAAAGAAAAAAGGAAAGGGAGCTGAGTATGGGCGCAAAACGTTTGCATGTTTTACGGTTAGCTTTTTTAAATATAGTCCATAGACCAGTGCGGGCAATAGGGCTTATCGTGATTGTCGCTGTTTTTGCCTTTGTTATTTTTGCCGGGAATATGCTGAATGCCAGTTTAAAGACCGGAATAGATCATATGGCAGACCGGCTTGGGGCAGACTTGATGGTAGTCCCGGAGGGTGCAGATAAAAATTTAGAAAACTCATTACTGCGCAGTGAACCAAGTACATTCTATATGGAAGATAACATTGTGGGCAGCCTTGCGGAGATGGAGGATGTTGAAAAGGCATCTTATCAGCTTTTTATAGCGTCGCTCGACGCAGCATGCTGTACGGAACCTGTTCAGCTCATCGGTTATGATCCTGAAACGGATTTTATCATAAAACCTTGGATGATGAACAGTATGACGGGAGAACTTTCATTTGGGGATGTTGTTGTGGGGAATCTTGTGCTGGCAGAGCCGGGTGACGAGGTTATTTTTTATGGGCAGCCTTTTCATGTGGCAGCTAAATTGGATAAGACTGGAATGGGATTTGATTCCTCTATTTTTATGACGGCAGATACAGCGCAACACATGATCGACTTATCTGGCGAACGGGCTGTGCATCCGGCAGGTGATTCAAAAGGGTTGATTTCCGCTGTCTTTTTAAAGGTTAAAAATGATACAGATTTGCATCAGACAGCAGATCGGATTACCCAAAGCTGTCATAACGTAGAAGTAGTGATATCGGATGAGTTTATGAGCAATATTTCAGACAAGCTCAATAAAACAAGTGGAATTACCTTTGTGGTGACTATTTTCTTGTGGATTGCGGCTATTTTGGTTTTGCTATTTGTTTTTTCAATTTCTTTTCACGAGCGTAAAAGGGAATTTGCCCTATTGGCTGTTCTGGGCGCTGACCGGAAGAAAATTGCTGGTGTCATTATGTGTGAATCATTGATGATCGCGGCAGCGGGTACAATCTGCGGAATCTTTATTACAGGATTGATTTTGTTCCCGTTTCAAACATTGATATCCGTTTCTATGGAACTTCCTTATTTGATACCAGACTTTGTGACAATCATAAAGAATCTGTTTGTGAGCGTGGCGATTTCAATCAGTATGGGACCCATTGCCTGCTTTTACTCAGCCATGCGCATGAGTAAAATAGATACCTATTTTATTTTGAGGGAGAATGAATAATGTTATTGCAATGTATACAGGTAACGAGGCGATATGAACGAAAAGGGAAGGTTTTGTGTACGGCTGTAAAGGATGCAGGCTTTGATGTTAACAAGGATGATTTTATAAGTATTATAGGAAAATCAGGCAGCGGAAAGTCCACTTTACTGAATATGATTGCGGGTCTTTTACGTCCTACGGTTGGAACGATCTTATTGGAAGGAAATGAGATCTGGGCGGGCGAAGAGGAAAAAATCGCATTTTTGCGCAATTCAAAACTAGGATATATTCCGCAGGGTGTGAGTTTATTGGGCAATCTAACGGCAATTGATAATGTGCGGCTGCCGCACTTTCTGTATAAGCGAGAGGGAGATGGGGTGAAACGTGCTGAAGCATTACTGGAAAGGGTAGGGCTTAAAGGCTATGAAAGCAGATATCCATCAGAACTTTCTGGCGGGGAGATGAAGCGTGTGGCGATAGCCAGGGCATTGATGAATAATCCGGTATTGCTTCTCGCAGACGAGCCGACTGCAGATATAGATGAGGAGACAACGGGAAGTATTATGGAACTTTTTGCTGAAATATGCGCTGACGGAACGGCGATTCTGATGGCAACGCATGAACTGGAAAATATAAAATACGGAAAACGCGTACTAAAAATGTCCGGCGGGGTGCTGACAGAAGAAGAAATGGAAATATATAAAAAGGGATAGCGATTGAGGAAGTATTATGGATCAAAAAAGAAAAAAATATTTTGATAAAGAGCAGGCTGTGGTATTTATCATTATCGTTATACTTACCATGGCGTCATGGATTTATACAGCAAGGGCTTCGGTATCTGGCAGCGGCATGTCAATGGATATGACAGGGGCAGTAGATCCGGAAATGGATGCACAGATGGCAGGGCGTTTAACAGAAGCAGCATGGAAACCGGTCATGTTACCTTTTTCGATGTTCGTGCCTATGTGGGTGGTCATGTGTATCGGCATGATGCTTCCTACCGCAGTGCCTATGATTTTTGCATTTGATATCATCAGCAAACGCCGTAGAAAGCAGGGATTTGGCAATTCTTCCAGTTATTTGTTTATTGGCGGCTACATACTTTTGTGGGCATTATTTGGCATAATATGCTGGCTGGCAGGGGAAGGAATCATGCTTCTTATAGGGAACCGGTTTACCAGCTGGATACATACGCTCTGGGGGGTGGCAGCTGTTTTCTTAATTGCTGGGATTTATCAATTAAGTCCGTTCAAAGATGCATGCATGAGAGGATGCCAGCATCCGCTGTCATTTATCATGCATAATTGGAAGGCGGGAGCAGGCGGCGCCCTGCTTATGGGAATGAAACATGGCATGGAGTGCATTGGCTGCTGCTGGGCCCTTATGATTGTCCTTTTTCCTTTGGGGATGATGAATTTATTTTGGATGGGTCTATTTACCCTGATTATGTTTTTTGAAAAAAACTCCAGGTTCGGTACATTGCTGTCAAAAATTGTGGGGTGGCTGCTGCTGATTGCAGGCATCATGCTCATGATCTTAGGAGGTGTTATGGCGTTGATTTAGCAATAGTTTTAAAAGCGGTCTCTTTTTGTGTCATAGAGTCATTGATTATGAAGTTTCCCAATGGTTTTTATATCGGAAGGGAGTTTGGTCTGCAAGGGAAGGACAGCTGCTTGAAAAGCGGACCGGTACAGGGGAGCGCATACCATATCATTTCCAGTCTTTGCGAAAAATCGGTAATTTCACTTGCAGAATGTTAGATTCCTAGGGGGAAATCGCCATGGATGGCGATTTCAGGAGTCGCGCGGCACGGATGCTGCTGACTCCGATCCGTCCGCCCTGGAACACCTAAACACATTCTGTTAGTGAAATCCGATTTTGAGAGGAGACTTGAAATGATATGGTATGCGCTCCCCTGTACC
>BLLW01000016.1 GCA_011959285.1 Lachnospiraceae bacterium
AATCAATTAATGATTAGCCTCCTACTCGATTAAGAATTAAGAAGGGATTGCGAAGCGATGCGTATTATTTGACAGCGTTTTCTGCAAACTGTGTGGTAACCAGGTCTTGATAAGGAACACGCTTTGGCAGTTCGCCTGCTTCTTCCAGAATATTCTGAAGCAGGGTGAAGGATTCCTCCTCAAAAATCAGATCTTCCTTCCAGGTGTCCTGCTCATAGTAACGGGTGATGATGGTGGTGAGAGTCTCTAAGTCTGTCTCCTCGAATTGTGGCTGGATGACCTTGGCAATCTCCTCTGGGGTGTGGGATGCCACATAATTCATTCCCTTTTGAAGGGCGTTGGTGAAGGACTGGATGACCTCAGGGTTGGCTTCAATGTAGCTTTGCTTTGCTGAAAAAGCAGTGTAGGGAACGTAGCCGGAGTCTTCCCCGAGGGAAGCAACCACGTAGCCGTCGCCTTTGGCTTCAAGAGAGGTGGCGTGGGGTTCGAATTCTACTGTGAAGATGTTTTACTACTCCAATTTTGTGATAAAATTAAAGCCGCTGATCTTGTGGGTTTCTTTGTCTATCTGGACATCCCTTATGGTACTTTTCCAGAAAGCCTGCTTATGGGCTTTATCCAGCGTAAGATATAATTCCTGCCAGTTGCCGCTGAAAGCGTCCAGAAGGTCTTTGTAGAGCTCCATGGGCACACAGTTGCGGTCACGGGTGTATTCGGAAAGTTTCTTATCTAAGATTTCGTATTGTTCATCATAATAGGCTTCCGTGATCCGTCCTTTCTGGAAGAGAAGATTGAGGCGGTTCATTTCCCTGCGGACTGTTTCCGACTGATCCGGTTTCTGGGCTTTCTGCTTCCTGAACTCGATATCCGCCATTTCCCTTTCAAGACGGGCGGACACATGGGTCAGCATATATTCTTCAATCTTATATTCCGTAAAGTGGGCGCAGCTGTGCCGATTAAATTTGTTTCCGCAGCGGTACTTCACATAGATGCTCTCGCCGCCGTTTTTCAGCTTCTGTTTCTTGCGGTAGCCGGTGTAATTATTACCGCACCACGGGCACTTGATCAGGGAACTGAATATATATGGCTCATAGTTCCCGGTAGTGTAGACCTTGCTCACGGCAATCTGCCGGATTTTATTAAACTGCTCAAGGGATATGTACGGTTCGCAGTAATTCAGATTGCTGCCATCCTTGCCGGCATAGGTCTCATTCTTAAAGAAACGGTCTACCTGATTGTCAGAAGGGGCTGCGTCGCCGTATCTGCCATTTAAGTATTTGATGGTGGAACGGATGGAATAGCAGGAGAAATAGTGCTGGTAGGCATCCTCCACAATGTGGGAGACGGCTTCATCCTTGATCAGGCGATTGTCCCTTACCTTGTAGCCGTAGCAGGCGCACCGTCCGCTGGTCACTTCCCCGATGGAACGCTTATAATCCAGAACCGCCTTGATACGCTCTGACGTGCGGTCACATTCCGCCTGATTGACGGAGAGCATGATGTTGATGACCATCTGCCCGTTGGCGGTGGAAGAGTCATAGTTTTCAAATATGGTCTTCCAGTAACAGTTATGCGCTTTGAGGATTTCTTCTGTGATGTTGTAGTCCTTGATGTTGCGGAACCAGCGGTCCAGCTTGGTGACCAGGATCATATCAATCTTGTCTTTCTTTACGTCTTCTAAGAGCCGGAGAAGGTCCTTGCGGTGCTTCATGGGCTTTCGGGCGGAAATGCCTTCGTCGGCATAATAGCCTACAATTGTGTAGTCGTTTGCCTGCGCGAACTCCGTGAGCGCTTTCCGCTGGGCAGGGAGGGAAAGACCGTTCAGATTCTGTTCTTCTGTGCTGACACGGATGTAGATGGCACAGCGTAACACTTTTCCCATAACATCATCCTCCTTGTGTATATCATATCTGGTTTTGGGTATAAAAATGCTGATGTTCTTAAAAGATGCTTTGCAGTAAAAAGAACCCCCGGAAGTATTCGCCGTACTTTCGGGGGTTCGTTCTCTTTGTGTCACATATGCTGCAACCCTATCTTCTTTTGCCTGCTGGAATTATAGCATATGCGGATATGGTTTACAATATTCTTTCGAGAGCAAATAATCAAAGGAATCAAATTATTGCTATAGTAATTCAGAAATACAGACATTTAGGTCTTCATAAATGCATACAGGGATTGAGTCGTCAAAGCTATATTGGTTTGATGCCTGCTCATGTTCAAAATCAAAGACATTTACAGTGCGTGTCTTTGGGTTTACGATCCAGTATTCTCTGACGCCTGAAGACCGGTACTTAAAAAGTTTTAGCCCATAGTCTCTTTGTGCGTCAGAGGGGGATATTATTTCAATAATCCAGTCAGGCGCACCGCTGCATCCTTTGTCGGTCAGCTTATGCTTGTCGCATATCACGGAAACATCCGGTTCAATGTAATTTCGGTCATCCTCATTCAAAAAAACTGCGAATGGGGCAGGATATACTTCACAATCGCCGTGTTTTGCATCAATGTAGTTCCCGATAATTTTAGTGAACTGGGAAACTAATTTTTGGTGGATTCGGGATGGCGGCGCCATCATATACATTTGTCCGTCAATCAGTTCAGCCCTTTGTCCATCAGGAAGGGCGTAGATATCTTCGATGGTATGAGATTTTTCTTGGTGCAGTGCCATAGGACCTCCTTTCAGTTTTGGTTGTAGTATTGGGTTTTTATATTAAATATTATGTGCCTCTGTTTCTATTTCTTGGACATCCTCTTTTTCAAAATCATGTTGCTTGATATGCGTTAACGCATGGTAATAAGACTTAAGTCGTTTTTCTTGTGATAGTTTCGCATTTAGAAATATCGTATAACTATCATCAGCATTTTTAACTAGTTGTTCTGGAATTTTAGTATCCATATCTAGAAGTCGTACATTAATTTCTTCCATTGTGAATCACCTCTTTTTTATAATAACAAATCATATGTACGTTAAAACGGACTATAAATGAGTTCCGTTTTCTTGATTGTATAAATTTTTCATAAATTCCATATGGGCTTTGAATCTTTCCGGCGGCATATTGCGTTTCATATCAAAAAGGGAGCGCATATCTTCATCGTCAAACATTTCTTGGGCAAGTTTAGCAGTTTCTTCGTTGAGATAGTAGGCAGCATGCGGACTTGACATAGCTTTATCTGTTCTGCCTAAGAGATAGTCTGTATCTACATGAAAGAAATCTGCAATTATTTCAAGGGTTTCAAAATCAGGTTCTCTAGCTCCGGTCTCATACATACCAATTCTGCTTCTGGAAATCCCAAGAATGTCAGCAAGTTCAGCCTGTGTATATCCGCTTGATAAACGTAGTTTTTTAAAAACGGTTTGAAAATCTCCCATAACTATTACCTCCATATACATAGAATATCACGAAAGGTGATAAAAGTAAAATGATTTTGTCACGTTTTGTGATTGACAAAAGAAATGTGGAGGTGTATCATATGCGTGTCACATATAGTGACAATAATTAAGCGCTTATACATAAATATATGATTTTTACTCATAAAAGTCACATAATGAGACAAGTGTAAAGAAAAAAAGAAGATTCATACAGAGTTGTGACAGTCATTGGAAAGATGTACAAACAGCCAATCATAGTATTTTACAGAGAGGTGGTGTTTGCATGTCGGAATTTGATATGGAAGTAACAGATGAACGCTTTGAGTATATGAAGAATCTTCTTGTAAGACTGTATGCCGATCAAATTGGAATGGAAGTTCAAAATATCAGAGTCAGACCTGTAAATGAAACAAAAGAGGAACCGGTATGAGCCGGTTAGAAAGGACAAGCAATGAAAGATAAGCGTGAAGAAAATAAACTGGAAGGACATGAGCAGCCTACAGAAATAGAACTTAAAAAGGAATACTTAAGAGAATATGAGAAGGCGGTCCGCCAGATGGAGCGCAGCGAACTTAAAATGCAGGAGATACGTTTAAACAAAATATGTCCCTCTGTAATCATTGACGGAATGCCTCATGCATCAAATCATAAAGACTTATCAGGGTACGCTGCGCTGATTGATCAGGAAGAAAAAAGATATATGGAATATAGATATCAGAGAATCAAAAAGTGCAAGGAGATAACAGACAGAATAGAACTGCTTGAGGATGAAGACGAAAAGGATATTCTGATGTATAGATACATAAGACTCATGAAATGGGAGGATATCTGTATGAAGATAGGACTTAGCTGGAAGCAGGCGCATAGAATACATACAAGGGCGCTGGCAAATTTTTAGCAAAACCAATTAAAAAAATGAAAGATGACATAGAATGACACACAAGACCTATGATATAGTGTAATCAGTTAAAAAAGAGATAACCCAATATTCCTCTAAGATATTTTGAAAATACCTGGTCATGTATATGGCTGGGTATTTTTATATGCATAATTGCAAAGAGGTAACTTGGGGAAATCTGAAGGGAGGCGAAAAAAATGGGATAGAATACAGGGCGCAGGTATATAGGAATGGAAAAGTACGTAAGGAGGTGTATGGATGATAGGTGAGATTGTGGATGCAGTAGGTCTTGCCCTGAAGGAAGCATTTGGGAATAATTATAAGGTTTATACGGAAGAAACAGGGAAGGGTATGGATGCCCCCTGTTTTTTTGTTTTTTGCAGCGCCCCGAGAAATACCCGTATTTCCAACCAAAAGTATTTCCGGTCAAATACCTTCTGCATCCAGTATATTCCATCTACGGTAAATATCCGGGCAGAATGCAACGAGGTAATCGAGCGTCTGTTTGAGTGTCTGGAGTATATCAAGGTGGACTCTTTTTTACTCAGAGGAAGGAAGATGGAATCGGAGATCAAGGATGGCGTTTTGTATTTCTTTCTTAACTATGACTTTTTTGTTTATAAGAAAGAAGAAACGGAAGCTATGGGAACGCTTACAAGGAGCATTGAAGTGAAAGGACAGGTGAATGATGGCTGTAAAGAAAAAAACTGCGGTGAATGAAGAAAGGAAGGAAGAACTGTTTACTCTTGAACAACTGATTGCCGCAGAAAAGTTCGGCAATAGGAAGGACATGTTAAAGGCAATTCTTTCTGATAGGGAAGAGTATACAATCAGTGAAGTTGAAAAAAGAATTGAAAAATTTATGAAAGGAAAGGTGAAGTAAAATGGCATTAGGAGGAGGCACGTTCAGCGTGCAGAACAAGACAATCCCGGGAGCATATATCAATTTTGTTTCAGCGGCTTCCGCGGATATATCCTTATCAGGAAGGGGGATTGCAACAATGCCCCTTAATCTGGAATGGGGAGAGGAAGGCAAGGTCATAGAGGTGACCAGTGAGGACTTTAAAACCAACAGTCAGAAAATTTTTGGATATCATTATACACATCCGAAAATGAAGGGGCTGCGTGATTTGTTCAGAAATGTAGAGCTATTATATGCCTACAGACTCAACGGCGGTGGCATAAAGGCAGGAAATACATATGCCGAAGCAGTCTGCAGTGGTACCAGAGGAAATGACCTGAAAATCATTATTCATAAGAATGTAGATGATGATACGTTGTTTGATGTGAAGACCATGCTTGATACGATGCTGGTGGACGAGCAGACTGTAAAGACAGCAGCAGAGCTGCACACCAATGGATATGTGGCGTTCAAGGCAGACGCCGAACTTGCAGCGACAGCAGCGACGCCGCTTACTGGGGGGACAAACGGTGAGGCAGATGGTGCTTCTCACCAGGAGTATCTGGATAAGATCGAAGGCTATCGATTTAATGCCTTAGGCGTGGAAACGACAGAAGATACGGTTAAATCCTTATATGCCGCCTTTACGGAGAGAATGCGCGAGGAGATGGGAGTCAAGTTCCAGACGGTACTGTATCAGAAGGCTGCTGATTATTATGGCGTTGTCAATGTGGCAAATAAAGCCGCAGATGGCGGCGAGGCGTCTTTGGTCTATTGGGTGACGGGAGTTATTGCAGGCTGCCAGGTAAACAAATCGAATCAGAACAGAATCTATGACGGTGAGTTCAAGGTTGAGACGGAAGCAACCCAGTCTGAGCTGGCAAATGCGTTGAAGGAAGGAAAATTTATCTTCCATAGGGTAGGGAGCGCAGTGCGTGTGCTTGCAGATATCAACAGTATGGTGACACAGACACAGGATAAGGGACCGGTCTTTAAGGAGAACCAGACCGTCAGGGTGATCGATCAGATTGCAAATGATATAGCAGTACTGTTTAATACCAAGTATCTTGGGGTCGTGCCTAACGACAATGCAGGAAGAGTGTCACTTTGGTCTGATATTGTGCAGCATCATAAAAAGCTGAGCGATATCCGCGCGATTGAAGACTTTGAGGATACGGATATCACAGTGTCCCAGGGTGATTCCAAGAAAGCGGTGGTGGTATCAGATGCGGTTACTGTTGTGAATGCTATGGACAAATTGTATATGACCGTGACAGTGTCATAAGGAGGGAGAATAAATTATGTTGAGAAATGTTACGATGAATGCCAGCGATACCTTGAGTGCAGCGCTGGCAGAGTGCTATGCGACGATTAACGGAAGACGCTACAATTTCATGCAGGCAATTAATCTGGAGGCAAAATTTGACAAGACAAAGGTTAAGGTGCCTATCTTAGGAAAGACAGGAAAAGGAAACAAAGCAACCGGGTGGAGCGGTAGCGGAAGCGCCAAGTTCCACTTTAACACCAGTGTGTTCAGGCAGATGATGCTGGAATATAAGAATACGGGAAGAGATACCTATTTTGAGATGCAGATCACCAATGAGGATCCGACTACTGTCGTGGGAAGGCAGACAATCGTTCTTATGGGATGCAATATTGACGGAGGCATTCTGGCTAAATTTGATGCCGATGGGGATTATCTGGAGGAAGAAATGAATTTCACTTTTGAAGACTTCTCCATGCCGGAGTCTTTTGCAGCAATGAACGGGTTTGTAACAAATTAATATTAACGGTAAACAAAGGCGAAGGGCTGACGGTGTCAGCCCTTTTGCATGGATAGAAAAGGAGAATTAAAATGTCAAAATTTTCAAAGTTTATGAAAGCAAATAAGGCAGTAAAGGAAAATGAAAAATATGCAGCGACAAGTTCCCTGCGTGACGAGGCAGGCAAACCATTGCTATGGGAAATCCGGCATATTTCTTCAAAGGAAAATGAAGATATAAGGGAAAGCTGCATGATGGAAGTGCAGGTAACCGGAAAGCCGGGCGTTTATCGGCAGAAATTTAAGACCAATGAATACATCAGAAAGTTGGTGACGGAATCAGTAGCCTATCCGGATCTGTATGACGCAGAACTTCAGGATTCCTATGGTGTAAAGACACCGGAAGACCTTCTCATGGCGATGGTAGACGATCCGGGAGAATACAGCGAATTTGTTGCGTATGTGCAGAGGTTCCAAGGATTTGATGTTTCCTTTAGCGATAAGGTGGATGAGGCAAAAAACTGATTGACGAGGGCGACTGGGAGGCGAATTTCGCATACTACGCCCTCATAAAACTTCACATCCTGCCATCTGTTTTTCTGGAAATGGATGAGCAGGAAAAGGCGTTTGTGGTGGCAGCAATTGAGACAAAGTGTAAGAGTGATAAAAAGGAAAAGCAAAGGATAGATGGATTGAAAGCAGGAAGGAGGTAGATAGTGTGGCATCCATTATGACGAGTATTGATTTTCAGGAGAGATTCAACTCAGTCGTTTATGAAATGATTTATGCAGCAGAATTGAATACAACTGCTATCTATAATATGCGTGAGGCTGTAGGGATGGATATTGATACAGGCGCCCTGGAAGGGGCAAAAGAACAGCTTGACCAGGCAGCGGTGGCAGCAAGACAGCTGGATGCCATTTTGAGGGAACAGGATGGATTCAATGAGCCAGTTTGGATTCCGGTGAAATGGGAGGCAGATGATTTGCCGGTATTTGCGCAAAAGGCAGTAAACCAATCGCAGGGGAAGGATAGAAAGACTACGGAACAGGAACAGACACATGCCAGTCAATGGATGAAGACGGTAAGTAAAATAGCCGGAAAATTTATCAATATGCAGGAGATTATGAATGCGATTGATATTTCGGATCAGCTGGCATCCTCGAAAGTAAAACTGGACTTAATGAATGATGGCATGCGGACCACGGAGGAGCTGCAGAATTTAATTTTTGTGGCGGCAGAAAGATCGAGAGGGTCTTATCTGGACATGACAAATTCCGTAGCCAAGCTTGGAACGCTTGCCAAAGGTACTTTCAATTCTACGGAAGAGGTGGTTGCTTTTTCGGAACAGTTGAATAAACAATTTATCCTTTCCGGCGCTTCTACGGCTGAAATGCGGGATGTAACGTCTCAGCTGGCAAAGGCGCTTGCATCAGGGACGCTCACGGGAACGGAACTGAACAGTATTTATGAAAAAACGCCTGTCGTTATTTCGTCTATTGCAGATTATATGAATGTGCCGGTAGAAAAGATAGGAAAATTGGCATCAGAAGGACAGATTACAGCTGATGTCGTGAAGAATGCAATGTTTGCAGCAGCAGGTGAAACGAATGCCAAGTTTGAGGGGATACCGAAGACATTTGAGCAGATTGGGCAGTCTATTCAGAATCAAGTAATTGTGACGTTTGAGCCGGTTTTTACTAGGTTAAATGAGCTGGCAAACAGTGAAGCGTTTCAGCAAATGGCAAATCGATTCATACAGGCGCTTGGAGTAGTGGCAGGCGTTACGGTTTATATTTTGGAGCTGCTTGTATCTGTGGCTGGATTCGTGGCAGACCATTGGGCAGTTTTAGGTCCTGTCATTGCAGGCGTGGCGGCAGAATTGGCAGTCTATTATGGATGGCAGATGGCGGTAAAAGCAATTGAGGCAGTCAATAATGGCCTCCACCTTGCGATGGGAGCTGCTTTGATGCTGAAAGCGGCAGTAATGGGAGCTTTGAATAAAGAAACGGCGGCGCAAATTGCAGCGCAGCTGGAACTGAATGCCGCCATGTATGCTTGTCCTGTGATGTGGATCATTATGCTGATTCTGGCATTGATTGCGGTGATTGCTGTGTTGATTGTGCATATGAACCGTTTTGGAGATGAGTCTACTACGGCAATCCAGAAAGTGTGCGGGACTTTTGCAGTAGCCGCTGCTTTTATAGGTAATTTATTTATTTCACTGGTAAATTTCATTATTGATGATTTTGCCCTTTTATGGAATTATATAGCGTTGTTCGCAAATTTTCTTGCAAATGTTTTTACAGACCCAATAGGAGCGGCTGCAAGGCTGTTTGTAGGATTTATTGACCTTGCGCTTGCAGGACTTGAAGGTCTGGCATCTGGAATTGATATGCTTTTTGGCACGAACCTTGCTGAATCTGTGGCTGGATGGCGGACGGGGCTTGACAGCTGGGTAACAGATAAATTTGGCGAGGGCGAGGTAGTCATGGAAAAAATGGATGCCAGAGACTACTATATTCAGGGATTCGATTATGAAGATGCGTGGAATAAAGGTACAAAGTTAGGCGGGCAGATAGAAGGCGTTTCCAGTATCCCTGACTTGAATCAGTATGACGACTTTGACTATAGCAATTATTTGTCTGATATTCTGGACAGTACAGAAGAGATTGAAAATGGATTGGAAGTCTCTGAGGAAGATTTGAAATTCATGAGGGATATTGCGGAACAGGAGGCAGTCAACAGATTTACTACGGCGGCGATTACGATTGAGCAGACGAACCATAACAGCGTTTCAGGTGCAATGGATTTAGACGGCGTAATAACGGGGCTGACAGATGCCGTGAGTGAGGCGGCAGATATCATTACGGAAGGAGTGCATTGAGATGACGGGATACGATTTTTATCTGGATAAATGTCTGCTGCCCATTGCGCCGGGCAGACTGCAGTTAAGCATCAAAAATGAGAATAAGACAATTAAATTGATGAATGAAGGGCAGGTGAACCTGCTCAAGACGGCAGGGCTGACAGATATTGAATTTGAATGTATCATTCCGCAGATAGAATATCCGTTTGCAGTCTACACGTCAGGGTTTTGCGGTGCAGAATATTATCTTGCATATTTTGAGCGTCTTAAGACGCGGCAGAGACCGTTTCAGTTCATCGTGACGCGGAGGATGCCTGATGGTGGGGCGCTGTTTGGGACAAACATGAAAGTATCTATGGAGGATTACCGTATTACCGAGAATGCGGAAGAGGGGTTTGATTTGTCCGTTAAGATTAATTTGAAACAGTACAGGGAATATGGGACGAAGAGTGTTTCAATAAAGGGAGCTGTTGCAAATACTGCTGGAACTAATACGATTTCCTACACTGTAAACGTGGAGCAGACAAGGTCACGGGAAAGCGCGCCAGACATCGGCAAAATGCGAAATTATAAGGTCCATAGGAAAAATGATACCCTGTTCAACATTGCGAAAGAAACCTATGGAGATGGCAGCAAATATTCATTGCTCAGCATTGCAAACAAGGATACGGTTAATGATCCTTTCAATATTGAGCAGGGGACGGTTTTAAAAATACCGGCAGTATGAGGGGGTGATTATATCATGAAAGTGGAGATTTATATTGCAGGGGAAAGCGGCGGGGAGCTTTATATCCCGGCGGTGGAGGATGGTGTGGAATGGTCAACAGAACGGTGGGGTGTGCCGGGAAAACTCACTTTTAAAGTGCTTGCGGATCGTTTTTTGGATTTTTCAGAAGGTTCAGCAGTGCAGTTGCGGTTAGATGGAGCAAAAGTTTTCTTTGGTTTTGTGTTTACACAAAAGAGAGATAAGGAAAATCGGATATCTGTTACCGCATATGATCAGCTTAGGTATCTCAAAAATAAGGATACCTATATGTATGAGAATCGGACGGCATCAGAAGTGATAAGGATGATCGCGGCAGATTTTGCATTGAATGCCGGAGAAATTGTAGATACCGGTTATGTGATTGCCGAAAGATCGGAGGTGGATACATCACTGTTCGATATCATTCAGAATGCGCTGGATCTCACTTTGGTGAATACGAGGCAGATGTTTGTTCTATATGATGATTTTGGAAGCCTTACCGTGAAAAATATAGCAGACATGTATGTCCAAAATACCAATGGAACTTATCTGATGATTGATGAGTGTACCGGAGAAAATTTTGAATATACCTCCTCCATTGACAGTAACACTTATAACAAAATCAAACTGTACCGTGACGATGCGGGAGAGGGGAAAAGGCAGGTTTACGGAATTATGCAGGATGGCGTAAATATCAATAGATGGGGTGTCCTGCAGTATTGCGATACGGTCTCGGAGGGAGAAAACGGGGAAGCAAAGGCAAAGGCGCTTTTGTCTCTTTATAATAAGAAAACCAGAAACCTAAGAATTACAAATGCATTTGGAGATATAAGGGTAAGGGCTGGAAGCCTGCTGGTGGTAAATCTGAATCTGGGTGATAGAAAGGTGGAAAATTTTATGCTTGTAGAAAAGGTGAAGCATACGTTTAGAAATGGGGAACATTTCATGGATTTGACATTGAGAGGAGGGGAGTTTGTTGTCTGATGCAGCGGAATTATTAAAAGTAATAAAGCAAAGTGCACTGGAGGCGGTGGACGCATCTAAACCGGTGAGATTTTTCTTTGGAGAGGTAATACATGCAGATCCATTGCAGATCAATGTGGAACAGAAGATGCAGTTGGGGCGGTCACGTCTGGTTCTTTCCAGGAACGTGACAGACTATGAGACGGAAATCACAGTGGATACCAATACGGAGCAGGCGTTGGATGATCACAGGCATGCATTTGCTTTTACTACAGAGGGAGCAGGAGAGCCTTTACATGTGCACGGCATTTCAGGAAGTACGGAGCCTGTGGGGCTTGCGCATACGCATGAAATAAAAAGGAGGATGAAGGTCACCGTGCATAACAGGTTGGCGGCAGGTGATAAGGTCATCCTTCTTCAGAATAAGGGCGGGCAGCAATACTTGGTGCTGGACAGGATAGGATAAGATGATACCGAAAAGCGCCAACCTGCCAGGGCAGGATTTTGTAATTGAAGAACAGCCAACCTATACTTATAAAATGGACCCTGAAAGCGGTTTGATCAGGGGATATGTAGACGGTATCGAGGCGATGGAGCAGGCGGTATATAAAATTCTCTCCACAGAACGATACCGCTATCTTATTTATTCATGGAATTACGGAATCGAATTGGAAGACTTGTTTGGACAGCCGGTGTCTTATGCATGTCCAGAACTGGAACGGCGTATTAGGGAAGCGCTGATTTGGGATGGGCGGATAGAAGAAGTGGGAGATTTTAAGTTCGATACATCCGTAAAGGGAATTGTACATGTGTACTTTACCGCGCACACCATTTTGGGTGATATAAAAGCAGATAAGGAGGTGAGAATCTGATGTTTGAAGAACTTACATATGAGGTGCTTTTAAAGAGAATGCTGGGACGAGTATCAAATAAATATGACAAACGGGAAGGTTCTGTAATCTGGGACACGCATTCCCCTACGGCAATAGAACTTAAGAATCTGTATATTGCGTTGGATTCTATTGTTCAGGAAGCTTATGGTGATACGGCAACAAGGGAATTTCTGATTATGCGGTGCAAGGAGAGGGGAATCGTGCCGTATCCCGCAACGCATGCCGTATTGAAAGGCGAGTTCCTGCCGGATCATATTGATGTGACAGGAAAGCGATTTAACATTGGGCAGATTAATTATCTGGTCACAGACAGACTGCCGGAAGGCGGCTGCAAAGTGCAGTGTGAGGCAGCAGGTGAAGAGGGAAATCGATATTTAGGGACTATGACGCCTATTGAATATATAAATGGGCTTGTGTCTGCGGAACTTACGGAACTTCTGATTCCGGGGGAGGATGAAGAAGGCACAGAGGAATTGCGGCAAAGATATTTTTCTTCTTTTGATGTAAAGGCATTTGGCGGCAATGTAAAAGATTATCTGGAAAAGACGAATGCCATTCCAGGAGTGGGATGCACGAAGGTGACGAGAGTTTGGAATGGAGATATCCGACCGGCAGAAATGATCCCCCCCATGGAAGTAGAAACGTGGTATGGAAGCGCATCAGAATCATTGCCGGATTCGGTAAAGGAGTGGTTCACAGCTGTATATACGGCGGCAAAGGAAAAGAAACTGACGACAGGCGGCAGTGTCCTTCTGACCATTCTTAACTCTGCGTTCGATACCGCAAGCCAGGAGTTGGTTGAGACTGTGCAGAAAGCGATGGACCCCGAAGCGTACGGAGGGGAGGGGTACGGGCTTGCACCCATTGGTCATCTGGTCTCGGTAAAAAGCGCAGAAGGAGTGCAGATCACCGTAAAAATTAAGATAACCTTTGATCATGGCTATAACTGGACCAAATCGAGGAGCGCCATAGAAGATGCAATTAACGGCTATTTTTCAGAACTCAGGCGGGAATGGGCAGATACAACTGCACTGGTGGTAAGAATCAGCCAGATTGAAACACGGATATTGGGGATTAAGGGAATTGTCGATGTGGAAGACACCATGTTAAATGATCACGCCGAAAATTTGATTCTGGGAGCATTTGAGGTGCCTGTGTTTGGGGGTGTTTCAGAATGAATAGACAAGTGGATCTGCTTTCCTATCTGCCTCCTTTTCTACAAGAGTTTAAGGAGAACAGGGAGACGCTGAACGCAGAAAACCCAGAGTTTATTCTCGTGTGGAATGGAGCGGACAGGGTACTTAAAAATGAGTTCATAGAAACAGCCGATGAATATGGAATATCCCGGTTTGAACAGATTTTAAAGATATCGCCCTTAAAGACGGATACGCTGGAAATACGCCGCAGACGTGTGATGCTCCGCTGGCTTGACAGGATTCCCTATACACTTAGGGCTTTTTTAGAAAGACTTTCTGAGATATGCAAAGGCAGTGACTTTTCAGTGGTGAAAGAGTACTTAAAGTACAAGATAAGTATTACTGCCGATTTGGAGGAAGCAGGACAGACAGAGGAATTGGACAGGTTGATTGAGGAGATGATGCCCTGCAATATGGTGGTGATATCTGCCAACAAGATTCCCTGCGGCGCAGGAGAAAGCCTGTACACAGCAGGAACAGTCTGCTACGTGGAGCATATTGAAATCATGGATGATGGCGTGCCGTCTGAGATTGCAAACTGTGAGGCTGCCTGCATCGCCTACGCAGCAGGCGCGGTAAGCCATATGGAACATATAGAAATTACAGAGGAAACAAGATAGGAGGAAAAGAAATGGCAATATTTTCAAAACTAGTTACAACACAAAACGGGCGTGCGTTGATTGCACGGATGCTTGCAGCGGAAGAGAAGATTGTGTTTACAAAGGTACGTTCATCGGACACGGAATATACGCTGGAAGAACTGGAAAATCTGGAGGAACTTACGGGTATTAAACAGACCAACAGTGTTTCCAAGGTATCGCGCACAAATCCGGTTTCGGTAAAGGTAGAAACGGTATTTACAAACACAGAACTTACGGAAGGGTATCCTATGCGTACGGTTGCGTTGTATGCACAGGATGGTGACGGAGAGATTCTGTATGCAGCGGCAGTGGAAACTTCAGGAAATTGCTACATGCCCGCATTTGGGGGCACTACAGTCTCAGGCGCCTATATCCAGCTGGTCACTACGGTGAGCAATGCGGAAAATGTGACCCTTGAGGTGGATAACTCGGTGTTTGCCACTATAGGGGATATCAGGGATTTGCAGGAACAGATTGATTCTGTCAGTGGACTAGTGGGAGGAATGGCAGCGGCGATTAATACGAATGCGGAGAAGCTGGGACTAATGGAAAGAATTGGTTCTGAAGTATATCTACTTTACGCAAATGGCGGTGCAGAGTGTACAAATTCTCATGGTAAAAAATTATATTCAAATACGAGAAAGAACCTTCCTAATTTGAATAGTGTGACCTATTACCTGTATGTTTTAACTGGAAATGTAACACTTACAGGTCTGGGAAAAAGGAATGATATATATGAAGGTTTTGTTCGGGTTACGCTTGGGATTGGATCATCGGTACGTTTTTCTCAAGACGTACCGATATGTAGAGGGGTTCCTGGGGAATATATATCAGCTCCAGTGAATATAGTGGCAGCAGAGGGACCACCATTTGGCGAAGATGGGGAAATCAGCGTTTATGCACATCCTATATTATGCAAGCAAGATGAAAATAAGGAGCCGTATTTTGTGGAAGATGAAACTTTTCACATTTCCGTCGGTACGACTCTTTATATATATAAGTTAGGTGGTGTGCTTGCAAGCGTGCAAGGATCTGGAACTGTGCAGGGGGGCGGAACTTTGGGAAATGATAATTATAATCTGCTAAAGAACAAGCCGTCTATCAATAACGTGACCCTGCAAGGAAATCTGACCACAGAACAATTAGGGATTGAGGTGGGTTCTGGCGTAACGGAAGAGATTACCTATGAAAAGGCACTGGCAATATTGAACGGAGAAGAGGAGGTATCAGAATCATGATAGGTGATATTTTGAGAGCAATAAAGGACTGGTGTACTGGAAGGTTCCAGCCTAAAGGGGACTATCTGACAGAAGTGCCGGAAACTTACGTGACTGCGTCCAGCTTAAATGAATCCTACTTAGGAGGTATAAGATTTGGCAGGGATGCGGATGGTAATCCTGGCTACTATAAGCATGATGAAGAGGCAGGTGCTGATACAGTAATCCCTTTTAATATTGGCAGTGAAGATGGGATTAAAGAAATTGATATTATATTCGGCGGCAACTCTTCAAGCAGCAGTAATGCTTCATCGGTGTCAAATTATTTTGGCACTTCTGCTTTGACTAATAAAGAATATAAAAATTTATTAGCATTAGGCATCTATACAAGAGCAAATAGTTCTTACAATACGCCTGCCAATATGCTTGTAACAGACCAAAATAAAATTGCAGAATCTATCGGGCAAAGCAGCTTGTCACTAGGTTCTTTTTTGATGGCAGGTTATCAATTGCTTGGAAGGACGGAACAGGGAAAACCGTTGCGATTTTATGTAAATACACAAATAACAAATCCAAATAGTAATTCTAAAAATTTGTATTTTGTATTACTAGGATTGAATTAGAGGATAAAAATAAGTCGGATGCCTATTGCATAGTGCTTGAGACAGATAATTGTAAATAAGGAATAAAAGGAACAAGGAGTAGAAGCATGAAAAGTGATGTTTTAAAAGCAATAAAAGATTGGGGAATCGGAAAATTCCAGCCTAAGGGAAACTATTTGACAGAAATACCAGCATCTATTGCTGATTTTAATCCCCATAACTACTTTTCATTTAGCGGAGGAAAAGAGATTCAATCTGGCGGAGATTTAGATCATATGACCGAAATCGGAAATTACTATTGCGCTCTTAACAGTACTGTGAGCACTCTTTTAAACTGTCCGGTTTCAAGGGCATTCATAATGAAGATTTTTAAAGGAACTGGAAACTTATATCTGACGCAAATGATTCGCTGTTACAATGGGGAAATTGTATATCGATATCAAAATATAAACAATCAATGGCAGGCATGGGAGCATTTATATGAACCGATGAAAGCAGCAGATGCAAGTACCGCAGGAAAAGAAGGTCTTGTGCCGGCACCAGATGCAGGAAAGCAAAACGCCTATTTACGAGGAGACGGCACATGGGTTACACCATCAATAACATTGGCAGGAACAGTGGAAGGCATACCGTTAGACCAGACCATGGGAAAACAGCTTAAGGATGCGCTTGATTTGCAAAATACTAATATAAACATTCGCTTTGGTAATTACCTTGAGAAAAGCTATATCTTTGGCGGAAGGACATACGCAAGCCGTAATCAGGATCAGCCTAGATTGGCGGGCAGGTTTATTAGTTTACCTCCTCAATGGGCAAACACTGACGTCAATAATTACTTCGTGTCGGTGTCGATTCAAGGCGAAGCTGATACGATACTAGATTATTTTACGCAGAAAATCACAGGTGGCTTTAACGTATTTTTTCGCTACAGGGATGGTCACAATTTTGAAGAACAATATGCTGTATGGTTTGATTACACAGTGTTGATCAATCATTGATCCAGGCACTCTGTAAAAAATGCCATAACTGTAAACAGGAGCTGAAAGGCTCTTATTTTTATACCCTGAAAAGGGAGAAAGAGAGGAAAAACAATGAGTACAACAAAATTAGTGCTGGCAGACAGCACACAGATCGAACTGCAGGGAGGCGCTGCACTGGGCTATATGAAAGCCCAGTATGCAGACAAGGATGCGATGGTCGCGGACTGGAATAAGATCACCCCGGAGAACCTTGGAACTGTCCAGATCATGACAGACGGCACCGTGACTGGGAACTATGAAGACTTAATCCTTGAATCAGAGACCTCCACACTGCAGCCGGACGGCTCCGTGGACACCGTATGGAACATCAGGGAAAAGACGGAACTGGAGAAGCTGCAGGAAGAGATCGCACAGATCAGGGAGGGGCAGGATATCCAGGACGGCGCCATAGCCGACCTCGGGGAAGCTGTGAACACCCTTGCGGAAGGAGGGGAGGCGTGATGGGAAGATTCTACGGTACAAAGATAAGGAACGGTGAGATGGCAATTGATGCCGTGCCGAAGCTGTGGAAGAAAGCCACTGAAAAGTGGCTGCAGGAAAATCCATAAGGTTGCCGAATCTGGGAAAGGAGGTACGGACCAATGCCAGATAACAGCTTTGAAAGGGAAGTATTAGACCGTCTGATCAAGATAGAAGCAAAACTTGAGAGCTGGGACAACAGCAAGAAGCAGATTTATGACAACCAGCGTGAGATTATCCATCTGCATGAACAGACGGAACAGCAGCAGAGGGACATCGACGAACTCCGGGACCGCAACCGGTGGATGGGGCGGACCACAGCCGGCGCTGCCATATCGGCGGCGGTATCTGCAGTCATAGCGGCAGCGCTTGCCATACTGCAGGCAGCAGGCTGAAACATAGCAGGGTATCAATAAAAATCATCAATATAGAAAAGGAGAAAAAACATTATGAAGAACAGAGAGTATTGGGTCAGATGGGCAAAAGCGGCAGGTATGAGGGCAGCAAAGACGGTAGCGCAGACAGCAGTCGCCACGATCGGGACGGCAGCGGTGATAGGAGAAGTGAACTGGATGGCAGTGGGGTCGGCAGCCGCGCTTGCAGGGGTACTCAGCGTGCTCACATCAGTTGCAGGTCTTCCGGAAGTGGAGGGGTGATATCATGGTAGTGGGAATAAACTGCGGTCACACAAAGAGCGGCGCCGGTTATGGCGCCGTGGGCATCATCAAGGAATCAGAGCATACAAGGCTGGTAGGACAGGCTCTTATGAGCCTGCTCCGGTCAGCCGGCGTCACGGTAGTGGACTGTACCATAGACCAGGCAGACACCCGGAACGAATACCTCGCTGCCGCAGTAGCTCTGGCAAACCGGCAGGAACTGGACTGGTTCATCAGCATCCATTTCAACGCATCCGGAGAGCATAAAGGGCACGGCACAGAGGTCTTTACTTACGAGGGCAGGCAGTATCAGGATGCCTTGGACGTATGCGCCAACCTGTCGGAACTTGGATTTACTAACCGTGGGGTGAAAGCCGGTACCGGCTTGTATGTAATCAGGAAGACAAAAGCGAAATCCATGCTGATAGAAGTCTGCTTCTGCGACAATCAGCAGGATATAGACACGTATCAGGCGGCAGGCGGAGCGGAAGGGATTGCAAAGGCAATCTACAAGGGAATCTATCATCCTGTGGTACTTCCGTCTGTACAGACGCCGTCAGAGGACCATAATCCTACAAGGGAAGAGTTCCATGCCTTTGTAGGCGGTATCGCCCGCAGGGACTGGCAGGACCATCATATCATGCTGCCCAGCGTGGTCATAGCACAAGCCAGTATAGAAAGCGCGATAGGAACATCAGAGCTTGCACAGAATGCCAACGCACTATTCGGAATCAAGCTCAATGGCTGGACTGGCAGGAGCTATGTAAAGGACGCCACAGAACAGAACCCGGACGGAAGCTACCGAGTGGATCAGAATGCACTGTGGAGGGCATATGACAGCTGGGAGCAGTCCATCCTTGACCACAATGCGTATATCGCTACGAGGAGTACGGACGGCGGCAGGACCTTGCGGTATGGACCCGTAATCGGATGCGGTAACCATATCCTTGCATGCCAGTACCTGCAGCAGTGCGGATATGCCACATCCCAGACCTATGCGGAGACATTAATCAATTATATTGAGAGATACAGTCTGCACCAGTATGATGAATTTGAACCGGAGCAGATCGCCCCGGAGGGATTCTTGTGGATCGTGCAGGCAGGGGCATACAAGAGCCTTAACAATGCAAAGAAGCTGCAGCGTAGTCTTGAAAAACAGGGAGTCATTTCTTTAATCAATGCATACAGAACTGAATCCCCAGAGTAATCTTTCCTTAAAGGAGTAGTAAAACAACTACACTACAGTAAAATCCCCCTGCCCTCCAGAAAACGCCGCAGCGGTAGAGCCGAAATCAATACTCTGGTCAATATTCAAATCCGCCTTAGGGTCAATTCCATTCTTTTTCAGGATAAATTCAAATACCATCTCAGGCATACCTCCTGCCCGACCTCCCAGTACATCAGTCCCTTTCAGCATATCCCAGCTGAAATTCTCAACCGGCGTACGTGAAACAAGGAAATTCCCGGCGCGCTGTGTCAGCTGCGCAAAGTTAACAACATAATCCTGAGTGTCGCCTGCATAAGTATAAATAGTAGACTCGCTTCCCATAAAGCCGATGTCAGCTTCATCCGTAAGGACGGCGGTCATGGTCTTGTCAGCGCCAAATCCAGTGACCAGAGTAAGGTCGATGCCTTCCTCTTTAAAGTACCCTTCCTCTATGGCTACATACATAGGGGCATAAAAGATGGAATGGGCAACTTCATTCAAGGTGACTTCCTTTGCAGAGGAACCTGAACCAGGGGAAGAGACACCGGCATCCTTCTTTCCGCAGCCGGCTAATGTGCCACTCACGAGAAGCACGGTAAGTATAAGCGCAGCCGATTTTTTGAGGAAGCGGGACGAACGGTGCATGTGACTATTACATGGTATTTTTTTCATAATGACCTCCATTTTTGATTTGAGCTGCCAATTATTAAGACAGCGGCAGTTGATGATTTATCGTATGCGATAGCAAAGCGAAGTTGCCTGTCTGCCAACTTCTTTTTCTAGACAACAAATGACAAAACCTATATAATAGAAACAATAGGGAGTTACCCGGGAATAAAGGAGGACAAGTAAATGGGCTTGATTAGGGCAATTACTGCTGCAGCTGGCGGTGTAATGGCAGATCAGTGGAGAGAGTATTTCTACTGTGATTCGCTGGATGCAGATATATTGGTTACAAAGGGCAGGAAACGTTCAAGCGGAAGAGGCACTGGAAATAATAAAGGAGAGGACAATATTATCTCCAATGGATCAGTGGTGGCAATCAATGAAGGACAATGTATGATTATTGTGGATCAGGGAAAGGTGGTTGAATTTTGCGCGGAGGCGGGGGAATTCACTTATGACGCATCCTCTGAACCCAGTTTGCTATACGGGAGTCTAGGGGAGAACATCAAAAAAACTTTTGCCACGGTAGGCAAGCGTTTTACTTTTGGCGGTAATACAGCGAAAGACCAGAGGGTTTACTTCTTCAATACCAAAGAAATTTTGGGAAATAAATATGGGACAGCCAATCCGGTTCCATTTCGCGTAGTGGACGAAAATATTGGTCTTGATATTGATATTTCTCTTAGATGTAATGGAGAATATTCCTATAAGATTACAGATCCCCTTTTATTCTACACAAATGTGTGCGGCAATGTGACACAGGATTATGAGAGAAGCGAAATTGACAGTCAGCTAAAGACAGAGCTTATGACAGCTTTGCAGCCTGCTTTTGCAAAGATTTCAGCGATGGGAATCCGCTACAGTGCTGTTCCGGCACACACGGCGGAACTGGCGGATGCATTAAATGAAGTCCTTTCTGCAAAATGGGCAGAGCTTCGCGGAATAGAAATCGTATCCTTCGGCGTCAATGCCATGAAAGCATCTGCTGAAGATGAAGCGATGATTAAAGAGCTGCAAAAGAGCGCCGTGCTGCGCAATCCCAATATGGCGGCAGCAACTTTGGTTGGTGCACAGGCTGAGGCTATGAAAGCGGCTGCATCCAACACTTCAACAGGACCTATGATGGCATTTGCCGGAATGAATATGGCAAATCAGGCAGGGGGAATGAATGCACAGCAATTATTCCAGATGGGGCAGCAGGCAGCGCCTACCCCGGCACCAGCACCGGCGGCTCCGGTACCGCCCCCAGCGCCTGCACCGGAAGCAGCGCCTGCAAAGCAGGGATGGACCTGTGCCTGCGGCAAGAGTGGCAATACAGGCAAATTCTGTTCAGAATGCGGAGCACCCATGCCAGCGCCGAAGCAGGAAGGGTGGACCTGTTCCTGTGGGGCGGTGAACAAAGGTAAATTCTGTTCCGAGTGCGGTGCAAAGAAGCCGGCAGGAGAACTTCTTTACAAATGTGATAAATGCGGATGGGAGCCGGAAGATCCTGCGAAACCGCCTAAGTTCTGTCCGGAATGTGGAGATCCTTTCGATGAAAGGGATATCCAACATTAGAAATGAGTTTACTTAGAGCGGAGGAAAGATGAGCGGGGGTGAGGTCGACTTAGATGCCAGGATGGCTTAGCTGTCCGTACTGTGGGCATACGGAAGTAATTCTGGCAAACGACCAGCAAAGATTGATGGCGGAAGAGTTACCATTAGACAGCGCAGAAAAGATAGAGAACTTTGACTGGGGAATGGAGACAAAGATTGTGCTTTGTAAGGCATGCGGTGCAGAATCGGTGTATGATGCATTAGAGCTTGCATCGGTATGCCCTTTTTGCGGTTCTAATCAGGTCATGGAAGCATCTGATCAAAATGCATAGCACCGGGCGGCATCCACTTTGTTTCGAGTATGGATTAAAAAGAAGTGGTTCTGTCCAAATCTTGCAAAGGAAAGTGCAAAGGCTGGAGCCATATCATACTGCAGAAAATAAAACTTACAAACCGGAATATCTTGCAGGATTTGCGCCAGAACGCTATAGATTGGGAATCAACAATGCATGGGAACTAACTATACCTATAAAGGTAAAAGTTTATCAGTTTATGGTAAATGGACAGAACGGAAAGGTGGCAGGAGGAACGCCTATCTCAAAACCCAAGGTGATTATTGCAATAGCGGTCGTTCTTTTAATGGCGGCACTGTTTTTGTGGATGCTCAAATGATATGCAATGGTCCGACTTTTAATATCATCATTGAGATGATTTAGGAATATCGATCATATTTTAGGAAGGAAAGAATTGTTTATGAGTGCAGCCATGATAGGAATTATTGTAATATTGGTCCTTGTTTTGATTGTAATTGGTTGTGTGGCATACGGCATTATGAGAGTGAAAAATGCAGTTGAGGATTTTTCAAGGGATGCTTTTTGTACGCCGGATATCAGAGAAGGGTTTAAGCAGGTGGAAGAAGAGTATGCCTCTACGCCGAAATCCGTCTCAGCGATGACTAGCCTGTATCTTCCAAAAATCAAGCGGGATTTTCCTGAATTTCAGTATGATGAGATGAAGGTCAGAGCGGAAAATGTACTGACTTCTTATCTGATAGCTGTGGACAGAATGAATAAAGGAGATTTGACTGAAGGAAACAAGGAGCTTTCAGACAAGCTGGAAATGCAGATTGAAATGCTGAAAGCAGCGGGGCAAAGAGAGCATTATAAAAACATAGAGATACATCGGACGGAAATTGCCGATTATAAAAAGAGAAATGGGCGGTGTATCATCACATTCCAGACGGCGCTGCAATATTTCCACATGTTAGAGGATGAAACAGGAAAATTACTTGAGGGAAGCGGGGAAATGCTTACCCAGTCAAGATACAATACAGATGTTATTTATATACAGGACAGGGAGAAAGTGGAAGATGAGAGAGACTTATCTCTTGGAATCAACTGTCCTAACTGCGGCGCGCCCATAGGGGGGATTGGGAGCAAAGTCTGCGAATACTGCGGTACACCGATTGTAGAGTTGAATATCTATGCATGGAGTTTTTGCAATGTTACGGAAGCAAAATAAAAAATGGCGGGAGTTTGATATATGAGTATTTATGATACCTTAAATGAACAGCAGAAAAAGGGCGTCTTTACCACGGAGGGTCCCGTCCTTTTGCTTGCGGGAGCCGGATCGGGGAAGACTCGTGTGCTTACCCACAGGATTGCTTACCTGATAGAGGAACTGGGGGTAAGTCCTTGGAACATCATGGCAATCACCTTCACCAATAAGGCGGCAGGAGAAATGAAAGAAAGGGTGGAAAATCTAATCGAAATGGGAGCAGAAAGCATCTGGGTTACCACCTTCCATTCCAGCTGTGTGAGGATTCTGCGCCGCTACGCAGACCGCTTGGGATATGATAACAGTTTCACCATCTATGATACAGATGATCAAAAAACGGTGATGAAGGATGTATGCAAGCGTCTTCAGATCGATACCAAGATGTTGAAAGAAAGATCCATTCTTTCTGCAATCTCTTCCGCCAAGGACGAACTGATTTCTCCGGAGGAGTATGAGCTGAAGGCGATGGGGGATTTCAGAAAGCAGAAGATCGCACAGGCATACAAGGAATACCAGATGGCGCTAAAAAAGAATAATGCCATGGATTTTGATGATTTGATTGTAAAGACGGTGGAACTTTTTAAAGCGGACAGTGAAGTGCTGGGAAGTTATCAGAAACGTTTCAAGTATATCATGGTGGATGAGTATCAAGACACCAACACCGCACAGTTTGAACTGATCAGGCTTCTAGCGGATGCAAACCGCAATCTGTGTGTGGTAGGGGATGATGATCAGTCTATTTATAAGTTTAGAGGCGCTAATATCAGGAATATTCTTGATTTTGAACAGGTATACCCTGAAGCGGAGGTGATTCGTCTTGAGCAGAATTACCGCTCTACGCAAAATGTGCTGGATGCTGCTAACGCTGTGATTCGTAATAATAAAGGAAGAAAGAGCAAGACGCTTTGGACGGATAAGGGAGAGGGAAATAGGCTCCATTTTAGACAGTTTGACAATGCTTACGAGGAGGCAGAGTTCATTGCAGACGATGTGGCGAGGAAAAAGAGAGAGGCAGCGGCAGACTACGGAGACTGTGCAGTGCTCTATAGGACCAACGCCCAGGCAAGAATTTTGGAGGAACGTTTTATTATAGAAGGAATACCCTATGATGTGGTGGGCGGAACCAATTTCTATGCCAGAAGAGAAATCAAGGACCTGCTTGCCTATCTGAAAACAATTGATAACGGGCGTGATGATTTGGCAGTGAAGCGCATTATCAACATTCCAAAGCGGGGAATCGGCGCGGCAACGATCGCTAAAGTACAGGATTATGCTGATATGCGGGAAATCAGTTTTTATGATGCCCTTCGTCAGGCGGATGAGATTATGAGTATAGGGAAGAGTGCGGCGAAGTTAAGACCTTTTGTAACCATGATACAATCCTTTAGAAGTAAGCTGGAGTTTTACGGATTAGAAGACTTAATAAAAGATGTTATTGAAACTACCGGATATGTGGCAGAGCTGGAAGCATCCGATGAGGAAGATGCAGAAAACCGGATTGAGAATATTGATGAATTGATCAGCAAAATCGTTGCTTTTGAGGAGGTGCACGATCAGCCGACTTTGGGAGAATTTCTGGAGGAAGTTGCGCTGGTGGCAGACATAGATCGTGTGGAAAATGACAGCAACAGAGTTCTTCTTATGACGCTGCACAGCGCCAAAGGGTTGGAATTTCCCCATGTCTATCTGGCTGGCATGGAAGACGGGATTTTTCCAAGCTACATGACGATTACCTCAGATGATCCCGATGAAATCGAAGAAGAACGCAGGCTCGCCTATGTGGGTATGACAAGGGCAAAGGAGGATTTGACCCTTTGCTATGCCAAAATGCGTATGGTGCGCGGCGAAACGCAGATGAACGCAGTGAGTCGGTTCGTGAAAGAGATTCCGGAAGAGCTGATGGATAACCGTCCTCCCGTGCCCCGGTTTCATCCTATGGATGTGCCGTCTTCAAAATTTACACCTGTGGAAGGTCAGGCATATAAATATAAACCGACAGCCACGTTAATGCCTAAGCGGACGGCGGCGGAGAATAAGCCGTTCATTGCCAGCGGAATCGGTTCCTTAAATGCGCCAGGCATAAATAAAGGAGTAGGAGCCGTTACCGGTGGAAAGCCTGATTACGATGCGGGCGACAGGGTAAAGCATGTAAAGTATGGCGAGGGCACGGTTACAGATTTAGAGCCCGGTCCAAGAGACTACAAAGTAACCGTGGATTTTGACGATGCCGGTCAAAAGATCATGTATGCGGCTTTTGCGCGTCTTATAAAAATATGAAATGGAATAAATTAAAAAAAATGTAAAGTTTTTCAAAATCCTGTAGTAAAAATCAGCGGTAAATGTTATATTATTAAACAAGAGGGAAATAATAATCCAAAAAGCATTTTAAGAATGGAATGAATGAAAGACATAAAAGAAAGGGAGGCTACACCATGAACACTTGGAATAAAATTGAGGAATTGATGGAATTTGTTAAGACCCACGATATCAAGGAGTTGAAGGATTATTGGAACCACAGAGAAGAAAAGAGAAACAATACTCTTTTGTGGGTACTTGCAATTATAGGAGCTGTGGCAGCTGTAGCGGCGATTGCTTACGCAGTATATCGTTATATGACACCGGATTATCTGGAAGATTTTGAAGATGATTTTGATGATGACTTCGAGGATGATTTCTTTGAGGACGAAGAAGACGAAGAAGAAAAGATTCAGGTATCGAACGCAGCAACAGAGGATGATTTTGCAGAATAATGGATAGATGATCTGAAAATGCGGGATGTACAGAAGTGTACATCCCATTTTTAGGTTTCAATATTCGTCAGCGCGTTCGGCAGATAAATGCAGAATAAAAGGAACAGGAGCAGGCAGATGAAAAAGGGAGAGGTGCTTACAGGAATCGTTGACAGAGTGGATTTTCCAAACAAAGGCGTTGTGATTACACAAGAGGGAAGCTGCATTGTGAAAAATGTTCTGCCGGGGCAGAAGATAACTTTTGCTGTGCAGAAAAAAAGAAATGGGAGAGCGGAGGGAAGGCTTCTTACGGTGGAAGAAAATGCGCCGACGCAGATTGAGAGCCCATGTCCCCATTTTGGTTCATGCGGCGGCTGTATTTATTTGTCGCTGCCTTATGATGAACAGCTTAAAATTAAGGAGACGCAGGTAAGAAAGCTTCTTGAAGGTGCACTCTCAGGTCAGAGTGAAGAGTGGATTTTTGAGGGAATCAAAGAAAGTCCGGCACAGACCGGGTATCGAAATAAGATGGAGTTTTCTTTTGGAGATGAATATAAAGATGGACCGTTGTCTCTGGGCATGCACAAGCGAGGCGGCTTTTATGACATTGTTACGGTAAAGGATTGCCAGATTGTGGATGAAGATTATAGGAAGATTCTGGCGTTTACCAGAGATTATTTTGATGGATGCAGCTTTTATCACAGATTGAGGCATACAGGATATCTGCGTCATCTCTTGGTACGAAAAGCGTATCGGACTGGAGAAATCCTCATTGCACTGGTGACAACCTCCCATATGGATGGTGAAAAGGGCGGTGTAGATGCAGAAAATAAGGAAAAATTTGATTTAGAAAGATGGAAGAAACAAATATTAAATCTGGATTTAAAAGGTAAAATAACGGGCGTTTTGCATGTGGTAAATGATTCTGTGGCAGATGTGGTACAGAGTGACCGCACAGATGTTTTGTATGGTCAGGACTTTTTTTATGAAGAGTTACTTGGATTGAAGTTTAAGATTTCCACGTTTTCTTTTTTCCAGACCAATTCGCTGGGAGCGGAAGTGCTGTATGAGACGGCAAGAGAATACATTGGTGATTTGACTGCTTCGTGCGAAGGACAAAAACCTGACAAGCTGGTCTTTGATCTGTACAGCGGAACGGGGACCATTGCGCAGCTTATGGCTCCTGTAGCCAAAAAGGTAATCGGTGTTGAGATCGTGGAGGAGGCAGTTGAGGCAGCAAAGAGAAATGCGGAGCTAAATGGTTTACATAACTGTGAATTCATTGCCGGGGATGTGCTGAAGGTTCTGAATGAAATTGAAGAAAAGCCGGACATGATTGTATTAGACCCGCCAAGGGACGGGGTTCATCCTAAGGCACTTAAAAAGATCATCGCGTATGGTGTCAATCAATTGGTATATATTTCATGTAAGCCTACCAGCCTCGCCAGAGACCTTGAGGTATTTTTGGAAAATGGGTATGTGGTGAAGAAGGCGGTGGCGGTAGATCAGTTTCCTTGGACTGCTAACGTGGAAACATGTGTCCTTTTGTCACGTAAAAAATCAAGGGGTAAATCTACTAAAATTGAGATAGAAATTGACCTAAGTGAAGCAGACAGGCGAGAATACATCGGAACAGCAACCTATCAGGAAATTTGAAATTATGTGTGGGAGCATTACCAGACGAAAGTTTCTCACTTGTATATATCACAAATTAAGAAGAAATGTGGATTAGATGTAGGGGAAAATTTCAATAAGCCCAAGACAGAGATAAGAACTATAAAATAACAGAACTCCTTAGAAAATCTAGGGAGTTCATTTTTAACAAAGTTCAATTATTTTTAATGTTGGGAAAGTTTTTCCTGCATTCATATGACCTTTAAGCATATAGTTATGTTGTTCATTGTATTTATCTGAACAGATCATTTCAATAGGTGTGTTTGTAATAATTGACAGGCACATAGTTTGTTGTCCGCTTGAATTTCTTAGGATATAAGATATCGTACAACCCGTCATCTGTCATATCCTGAATGTCATCCCAAGTCATGCCTTGCTGTCTGCAAAGTTCCTTAATTTCAGAAACTGTGTTTCTTGAGCATCCAAGTATTGCCGCCGTCTCCCTTTCGCTTAGATTTTTGTTTAGAAGCTCCATCACGCTTCTGGGTTTCGTCTTTTTGTACATAATAAAAGACCTCCTATAGATTTATTAAAAGTTGTGGTGGCTCTCAAGCATTAGAATACCAAAATCAAATGGCTCTCAAGCGATAAAACGGTGGCTCCGAAGCGTTAGAATATTCACTCGCAGGAAATAAAACCGATAAATCTGAAAAATGAAGATATTTTACAAGACGCAGGAAAAAATAAGAGGTAAAATGGCTTTTGACAAAATTCAAAAATTGAATTTGGAGGTAATCCACATGAAGAAAGAAGTAAGGACAGTGGTATATGATGATGAATTGAGGATGGAGGCATACCGATTTGAGGGGATTGTGCAGCCTTTTCCAAGCCATTTCCATGAGCATTATGTCATTGGGTTTGTGGAGAAAGGGGAGCGAGTGCTTTCCTGCCGTGACAGGGAATATGCCATAGAGGAAGGAAGCATCGTGCTTTTCAATCCGGGTGACAGCCATGCCTGCGTACAGAGTGATGAAGGGACGTTTGATTACCGGGGCTTTAACATTTCAAAGGAGGTCATGCTCGATCTGGCAGAGGAAGTCACGGGGAAACGGGAGCTTCCGAGATTTTCAAAGAATGTTATCTGCGATGAGGAGATAGCCTGTCACCTGCGCCCACTGCATGAGATGGTCATGAAAGGAACGGGGGAGTTTAAGAAAGAGGAAACCCTGCTGTTCCTGCTTTCGTACTTAATTCAGAATTATGGGAAGCCATTTGAAAGCTGCATCCTGGAATGCAGGCAGGAGATTGAAAAAGCCTGTGAATACATGACAGCGCATTTTACGGAGCGCATCTATTTAGATCAGATATGCCGCCACGCCGGGCTTAGCAAATCAACGCTGTTGCGGATCTTTACAAAAGAAAAAGGAGTCACGCCGTACCGTTACCTTGAAACAGTCCGTATCAATGAGGCAAAAAAGCTGTTATCGGAAGGTGTACCGCCCGTGAAGGCAGCAATCAGGACGGGATTTTCAGACCAGAGCCATTTTACAAATTATTTTAATCAGTTCATAGGGCTTGCGCCGGGTACTTACCGTGAAATATTCTCGGAAAAAGACGGGGACGGTGGTCAGCATGGGGAATAGGAGATCAGCCGGGCATCTGGCGGCGCTGTTCACCATCATCATATGGGGGACGACATTCATATCCACCAAAGTCCTGCTTACGGATTTTAAGCCGGTGGAAATACTGTTTTTCCGCTTTGTTATGGGATTTGCAGCATTGCTTCTTGCCTGTCCGCACCGTATGAAAGGCGTGGGGCGCAGGCAGGAGCTGACTTTTGTGCTGGCGGGACTGTGCGGGATATGCTTATATTATCTGTTGGAGAATATCGCGCTTACATATACGATGGCGTCTAACGTGGGAGTCATCATCTCGGTTGCGCCGTTTTTTACGGCAATCTTGTCACGCTTGTTCCTGAAATCGGAAGGGAAACTAAGAGCGAATTTTTTCATAGGCTTTGTAGTGGCGATGGCAGGTGTTGCACTGATCAGCTTTAACGGCTCTAAACTGGAACTGAACCCGATGGGGGATTTGCTGGCAGTCCTTGCGGCTTTTGTGTGGGCGTGCTATTCCATACTGACAAGGAAGATCAGCAGTTTCGGTTACCCGGTCATCCTCACCACACGAAGGACGTTCTTTTACGGCATTTTGTTCATGGTTCCGACATTGTTCCTTTTCGATTTTGAAATGGGACTGGAACGGTTTGCGGATGTGACGCATCTGCTGAATATCCTGTACCTTGGGCTGGGGGCTTCCGCACTCTGCTTTGTGACATGGAACCTCGCGGTAAAGGTGCTTGGTGCGGTTAAGACCAGCGTTTATATTTACATGGTTCCTGTCATAACGGTTGTGACCTCCGTGCTGGTGCTGAAGGAGCCGGTGACATGGGTTTCCATTATGGGGACGGTTCTGGCGGTTGCGGGGCTTTTCCTTTCTGAATATAACGGGAAGGGGAGTGGGAACAGTGAATGAGTCTGCGATAAGGACGGAGGAGCAGATCATCAGCCTGTTCTCCGAAAGGGAAATTTTAGTCTGTCGGGGATGGGTGCTGTTGGGCGGTAATTATGCTGAACTGGCAGAAAAGAGCATCAGAGAACAGATTGTTGAAAGGCAAAATGCAGGAGAAATATTTTTCACAGCCGAGGAAGGAAGGGGCAGGGATTACGGAAGATGTGAAGTTCTACATCAATGGGAATAACCGCCTGGTCATCGTTTTTGAGAAATATGAAATTGCACCCGGTTCATCGGGAGAAATTGAATTTGAAATTGTAGGAGGAAAGTAAAATGAGAAAGAAAATGAAAAGTGTGGTTGCTATGGTTCTGAGTTTTGCTCTGACAGGAGCAGTTTTGGCGGGGTGCGGCGAAAGCCGGCAGCCCCGTCAGGATACGTAGCAGAGTATCCCTACAAATATATTGGAGGAAACACAGCAGAATCCGGCTGCAGAAGAGACAGAGACAGCGGAAAAACCGACACAGACAGCAGGAGGATGTGAGGATAACTTTGCAGTTGACTTTTTGAAGCTTGACGCAGATGGGGTACTGGCAACCAACGGAATTAATCATTAATCCTAAATGCCTTCCGCCGCATCACCAAAATCTTCTTCGCCATTTGGCGGAATCCGAAACAACCCAGTCATTTCCCTGCCGTCTTCCAGCACGCTGTTTAAATCTGCCTCCGACAGTTCTGCATCATCAGCCCTAAGACACAATTCCACAGCGATTCCTGCGTTGACGCCATAAATAACATAAATATTTTCATATTCCTGAGAAACTGTAACTGATGCATTAAAAGGGCTGCCACTTAACAAATCACACAATATGATAATCTGTTGACACTGCTTTTCAAAAAGGGAAGTAATGGCAGCCTGAAGATTGTCTTTCAAAAGTTCCACACAATCGCCCGGGAAGTCAACGGCAAGGACATGGTCTGATTCACCTGCAAGAAGTGAGACCGCGCTGAGCATGCCGCTGGCAAAGACGCCGTGTCCTGTAAAAATAATACCTGTCATGATGTAAATTCCTTTCTATCTATACTCAAAATGATCTGCTTATTTTAAGGGGGAGGCAGGAGCGTGGATGAAGAATGCTCCTGCCTTCATAAAATAGGATTATTTAGAAAATACCAAAGAAAGAACCAATCACACAAAGAACAATGGTAATCGCAATCAGTACAGTCGGCGATTTCTTTTTGGACCTGATCAGATAAAAGATGAACAGGGTATACAACATGGGAAGCAGGTTAGGCATGATAGAGTCGAATACGTCAGCCTGCAGATTCACCACTGCATCGCCGGAGCTGATGGTCAAGGTAGTGTTCAAGGTAACGTAAGAAGCAATCAAACCTCCGATAACGGTCATGCCTAAGATGCCTGCGGCACGTGTGATCTTATCTCCGATATCGCCGATTTTGTCCAAGATTCCTACGCCCAGCTTATATCCCATATGCAAAAAGCCGAACCGAATGGCAAATCCAAGCAGGTTAAAGGCAAGGAAAAAGAAGATTGGTCCAAATACATTTCCGCTCATGGCGAAGGAAATGCCGATGCCGGCAAGAATGGGAATCGCGGTGAACCAGACGAGAGAGTCGCCCAGACCGGCAAGCGGTCCCATAAGCGCCACCTTAATTCCATTGATTAATTCTGTTTTCTCTTTTCGCTCTTCCATGGCGGCACAGATCCCCATGATCAGTGTGATTGCATAGGAGTGAGAGTTCATAAAGGTGAGGTGATTCAGTTCCCGCGCCTTCTTTTCTTCTTCGTCATCGGCGTAAACTTTGTCGATGACGGGCTTCATGGAATAAGTAAATCCGGTTGCCTGCATTCTTTCATAGTTAAAAGTGGTATTAAGAAGAATAGAGCGAAAGCCTACTTTATTTAAATCTTTTTTGGTTAAAGTTGTATTAGATTCCATCCGTATAATCCTCGCTTTCTGTAGTGGTATTGAGCACAGCTGCTTTTTTGCTGGAAATCATATAGTCGTAGACTGCAATGCATACGCCGATCACTGCAAGGGGCAGAATCGGAAGTGATAAGTAGGTTACTAAGATAAAGCCCATTGCAAGGAAGATAATGTAATCCTTCTTAAACATGGTGTTGAGCAGGATCGCAAATCCAATTGCAGGCATCAGTCCGCCAGCGACGGAAAGACCGTTGATCAGCCAGTCAGGAAGAATGTTGACAATGAACTCGGCTTTATCAATACCAAGCCAGATCGGAAGAAAGGCTACAATGGCATAACAGAAAAAGATTACAATGGAAGCTTTTAATTGTATCAAATCAAATTTTTTGGGTTTTCCCTGCTGGATGTATTTAGTAGCAGAATTGTTGAAATAAGAAAATCCCGTGTACATTAAGATGACGATTCCCTGCATCAGAACGGCAAAGGGAACACCGAAGCCGATGGCAACGTCAGCGCCTTTTCCGCTGGCGATACCAAAAACGACGCCAATCACGGTGCCGATTACCATGTTAGGGGGGACAGCGCCTCCGATTGGCATCAGTCCCATCCACATCATTTCAAATGTGGCGCCGATGATCAGACCTGTCTTTATATCGCCCATGACAAGACCGATGATCGTTCCTAAGATAAGGGGACGGTAGGTCTGAAATACTTCCATATAACAGTCGATTCCGACCAGTCCGGTGATGATTGTGATAATAATGATTTGTGCAAATGACATTTGTTTTCGCCCTCCTGGTGTTATAGAAGCGCCGCCATATTTATAGAATGATCTTTAGGAAGCATTCTATACTCTACGGTCACGCCTTTGTCAATAAGTTCTTTCATTGCTGCAATTTCTTCTGCATCTGCATATACAGTTCTCTGTAGTTTTTTCTTGCCTTCATCATCATGCATATTGCCGATATTGACGGTTGTAATAGGAACATTTCCTGCAACCAGCTTTGCCACCTGAATAGGGGTGCGGCAGATAATTGCAATTTTTTGTGAAGGACTTGCTTTATAAATAATGTCGATGGTTTTTTGTATGGTGAAGAATCTGATCTGCATATTGCCGGCAGCAAGTTTTAATAAAGTCTGCTGCATGGAATCTTCTGCAACCGCATCATCCGCAACAATACAAAGGTTCGCATTATATGTTTTCAGCCAGTTCGTGGCAACTTGACCGTGAATCAGACGGTTGTCCACTCTTGTTAAAACAATGTTAGGTACATTTCCCATATTGATAGTAACCCTCCTTTAATTAATCATGACGTCCGTATCTCTTAAAAAGAAAATATCACACAATAAGCAAAGTGTCAATAAATAATTAGAAAAGTAAATTTATAATTGTACATATTGACAAAACCAAATATGCATTGTATGATTTAAACATCATGACGTCCTAATCAAATAAAAGGAGCATAACTATGGCAGAGAAAAAATTATTAATGGATGAGTATGTGCAGGAAGCGCCGGCGCAGGCATTAAAAAACATTGAAAACTCTTATGAACTGACGAAGCCCATGGTGGACATGTATATAGAAGGAAACTATGCATCTGTCTGCATCGTGGCTTCCGGATCGAGCGGAAACGGTACAGAAGCGGCGATAGACTTCATGAGAAGATACATGGGTGCTTCGGTGGAGCTGATGCCGCCTTTTACCTTCACCCACTATAATTATGACTTGGTCAAAGATGATTTTGTGGTGGTGGTATCTCAAAGCGGCATCAGCACCAACAGCATCGATGCGCTTAAGAAGTTAAAGGAGTTGGGGAAGCCTGCAATCGGAATCACTGCAAACCTTGAAAATGATTTTAAGGATTATGCAGACGTTGAGATTGATTATGGTGTTGTGGAGGAGAAAGAGCCTTATGTAACAAAAGGAGTGACGCTGCTTGCATTGTTTTTCATGCTGTTTGCCTTAGAAACAGGAAAACGGACGGGATATTTATCAGAAGAGAAGTATGATGCAAAGAAGCAGCAGCTTAAGGAGGCATTTACCGCTTATGAAAAGGTGCTTGCCGCTGTGCCTGATTTTATTCAAGCCCATATTAAGGAATTAAGCTCTTTGCAGAAGACCTTTTTGTGTGCAGCGGGCGGTGCATACGGCGCTGTATGCGAGGGAGCGCTCAAAGCAAGCGAACTTATGAAGATTCTTGCTGTTCCATTGGAGACGGAGGAGTACATTCATGGATATAATCTGCAGCTTGTGCCTGAACATACGGTGTTCTTCCTCGATACAGATGCAGGAACTTCAAAGAGAGTGAGGGACATTTACCGTGCTACCCGCAAGGTGACGGACAGAGCATATATGCTCACTTGTTTTGATGGTCTTACACAGGACGGAAATGTATTAACGATAGAGACAAACGCAGAACAGTCGGTGTCTTCAATTTACTGCTTGCCATTTTTCCAAATGATAGTATATACTATTACTGTATATTTAGATTGTCTGGAACAGCACCCCCTATTAAAGGAATTTAATTCGGTAGTTTCCTCTAAATCTGATAAATATGCGAAAGATTATATTCGAAGATTGAACTGTGAATTTGAGCAGTAGGAAAAATCTGGGGAGAAACTATGTTGGGAAAGATACCGCTATACCAACAGCTGATCGAGGAACTTGTAAAATACATTTCGGACGAGAAGCTGCTTCCAGGGGATCAGATTATAACAGAACCTGAAATTAGCAGGAAATATGGGGTGAGCAGGGCAACTGTGCGCCAGGCGATTCAGGAACTGGTGAATGCAGGTGTGCTCGTCAAACTTCATGGAAAGGGTACCTTTATCGCAGAACCTAAGGTGAAGATGAACGTCACCACCTTTGGCAGCTTTAGCACTATGGCGAAAGAGCAGGGATTTCATCCGTCAACCAAGATACTGTGCTTTCAGGAAATCATGGAACCTACGGATAAGGTGCGGAAGAGACTTTTGCTCGGGGCAGGAGAAAGTGTGATTTACCTAAACCGCCTAAGATACTTGGACGGAAACCCGGCTCTTATAGAGAAGACCTATCTCCCACAGCGATTGTTCCCTCATTTTGATTTACTAAAGGTTGAAAAATCCGGATTATATAATTTCTTTAAGGAATGCGGAATAGAAAGCCTGAAAGGCTCAGAGCGATTTACTGCATGCATCCCTACGGAGGAAGAAAAAAAGGCGCTTGAGATATTGGATTCCGATCCCTGCATCAGGGTGCGTAGAATTATGAATGACAGGGAGATGCCGGTTGAATATACGGTCTGCATTTTCAAAAACAAGACGCTGCAGTTTGAATCGGAAATTGAAGTCAAATAAGATTGTTTTTCAGGGCAGGCGGCGCGCTTGCCCTTTTGCGTTGAACGGTTACGCCGCCGCCTTATATATGCTGTTTATGGATAGCAAAATGAGAAGGAATATGATAAAATACAAAAGTGTATTTTTCTGCGGGGAGCAGGAGAACAACGGAAAGATTAAGGTGGAGGTAATGACCATGAACAAAAAAGTTATAGGCATGATTTTATTAACCGCATTGCTGACTGCATGCGGAGCAGCAAAGGAAAATGGAGGGGAAAATAGCGGCGCTGCTTTGGATGCAGGCAGCACAGAGGTTTCGGAGGAGACTAAGGCATCAGATGATGCCATGGTATCAGCAGAAGCAGAAGGCACTGTCAAGGTATGGGGGCAGATGCCTTCCTTTACGGCAAAGGATCTGGAGGGAAATACTGTCACGGAGGACATCTTCGCCCAAAAGGATCTTACGGTGGTGAATATCTGGGGGACTTTTTGCCCTCCCTGTATAGAGGAGATGCCGGAGCTTGGCGCGTGGGCGGAGGAAATGCCGGATAATGTGCAGATGATAGGGCTTATCATTGATATTGCAGGTGAGGATGACAAGGAGCACCACGATATGGCGGTTACGATTACAGAAAGGGCAGGAGCTGCTTTCACGCAGGTTATTGCAAACAATGATTTTGCAGATATTTTGCAGGAGGTGGTGGGGGTACCCACTACGCTGTTTGTGGATAAGGAAGGCAACCTTGTGGGGGAACCTGTGGTAGGCGCTTATGTGGACGGTTATAAGCAGTTTGTGGAGGAATACTTAAGTGGGCAGTAAAAAGAAAAAGGTGGTAAGCGGAATCACTTTGGCGATGGCCTGTGCGTTCATTTGGTACGGGGCAGCAAGGGGAGAGGCAGCCGTGGTTTTGAATAAGGCAGTCAATATATGTCTGGAATGTATTGGATTGGGGTGAGTCGTAATGAGCTTAAATATTTCTGTCAAGAGAAAACTATTCCAGGTGATCGCCTTTGGCTATTCCAATGTGCACTTGCTGAATTTTAAAGGTGGGAAGATCTATGAAGGAAAATGGAAACAGTTCTGTAATCCGGGCTTAAACTGCTATTCCTGCCCGGCGGCAAGTCTTGCTTGTCCTATCGGGGCGCTGCAGGCGGTGAACGGCTCCATGAATTTCCAATTCAGTTTTTATGTGGTTGGCTTTTTGCTGGCAGCAGGTGTGCTGCTTGGGAGATTCGTCTGCGGATGGCTGTGTCCTTTCGGGCTGCTGCAGGAACTGATTCACAAGATACCCGCGCCTAAGTTTAAGCTAAAGAAAGGTTTTTTATACATAAAGTATGTAATTCTGATTATATTTGTGCTGATTCTTCCGGTGGTGGCAACCAATTACATGGGAATGGGGAAACCGGCTTTTTGCCAGTATATCTGTCCGGCAGGGATGCTGGAGGGAGGAATTCCGCTGCTTCTTACACATCAGGAGTTAAGACAGACCATAGGAGCTTTATTTTATCTTAAAATGGCTGTGCTGATCGTTACGCTGGGGGGCTGTGTTCTGGTTTACCGCTTTTTCTGCCGGACCATCTGCCCGCTGGGAGCGATATACGGTTTGATGAATAAGATTAGTCTATATCGTCTGGAGATAGACAAGAATCAATGTGTGAACTGTGGAAAATGTGCAAAAGTCTGCAAGATGGAAGTAGATCCCGTAAAGATGCCTGATTCCCCGGAGTGCATCCGGTGCGGCGCCTGTGCCAAGTCCTGTCCGAAGGGTGCAATCTGCATGGGATTTACCCACAAATTGTCAGAATAATGATTGCACATCCCGCATTGTTTTGGTAAAATTAACTATAATGTAAAATGATACGAAAAAAAACGGAGGGAAGCAATATGAAATCATTCAATTACACAATTACAGATCCCGTAGGGATTCATGCAAGACCGGCAGGACTGCTTGTGAAAGAGGCAAAGCTGTATGATGCATCTATCATGATTACCAAAGATGGTAAGGGTGCCGATGCCAAAAAGCTCATGGCACTGATGAGCCTAGGCGTGAAACAGGGCGATACCGTGACCGTGTCTGTAGAAGGCGGAGACGAAGGAACTGTAGCAGCGAAGATGGAAGACTTTTTCAAAAAGAATTTATAATTTTATTTTGACAGGAGGACAACTGTGGAAGAGCGGAGCGGTAAAAAAATATTTGGCGGCATAGCCATAGGAAAGATCAAGCTTTATGGCAAGGCGGAAAATAAGGTGGTGCGTACCAAAATTGAGGATGCGGATGCCGAAATCAAACGATATGAAGAGGCAAAGGCAAAGGCAATCGAACAGCTTGGTCAGTTGTATGAAAAGGCGCTTGTGGAGGTCGGTGAGGCGAATGCAGAGATCTTCAATGTGCATTCCATGATGCTAGAGGATGATGATTATAATGAATCTGTCCATAACATCATTTCCACGCAGAACGTAAATGCGGAGTATGCGGCGGCGGTCACTGGAGATAATTTCGCGGAAATGTTTGCCAATATGGAGGATGAGTATTTTAAGGCGCGGAGCGCAGATGTAAAGGATATTACAGAGCGCGTGGTCACGATTTTGTGTGGCGGGACGGAAGACAGTGATATCGGTGATGAACCGGTGATTATTGTGGCAGAAGATCTTGCGCCCAGTGAGACGGTCCAGATGGACAAGAGCAAGCTTTTGGCATTTGTCACAAGGCTCGGGTCTGCAAATTCTCATACTGCGATTCTTGCAAGAACAATGGGGATTCCTGCTCTAATCGGTGTAGACAGGGAGGAGAGCTGGAACGGAAAGATTGGTGTTGTGGACGGATATGAGGGCAAACTCATCATCGATCCGGAAATGCCCGTATTGGAGGCATATTTTAAGAAAAAGGAAGCAGATGATGAGCAAAAGCAGCTGCTTCTTACCTTAAAAGGAAAAGAGAACGTAACAAAGTCGGGACAAAAGATTAATCTGTATGCCAATATCGGCAATCCAGGCGATTTAGCTTCCGTCATAGAAAACGATGCAGGCGGCATTGGTTTGTTCCGCAGCGAATTTCTGTATCTTGAATCAGAAGATTATCCCACGGAGGAAGAGCAGTTCCAAGCATACCGCAAAGTGGTAGAGACAATGGGCGGAAAGAAAGTCATCATCCGTACCTTGGATATCGGCGCTGATAAGCAGGTAGATTATTTTGAATTGGACAAAGAAGACAATCCGGCACTGGGCTATCGGGCAATCCGTATCTGCCTGACCAGACCTGAGATTTTCCGCACACAGCTGCGTGCCTTGTTTCGTGCAAGCGCATATGGCAATCTGGCGATTATGTATCCAATGATCATATCGGTGGATGAGGTGCGCAGAATCAAGAAGATATCTAAATCCGTGAAAGAAGAACTGCTTGCGGAAGGCGTTTCAGTTGGCGAAGTGGAAGAAGGAATTATGATCGAGACTCCAGCGGCAGCGCTTATGAGCGATGAACTTGCCAAAGAGGTGGATTTCTTCAGTATTGGAACCAATGACCTGACACAGTACACATTGGCGATTGACCGACAGAATGCAAAGCTGGATGCTTTTTATGATGCACATCATCCTGCTGTGCTGCGTTTTATCCAGATGGTTTGCGACAATGCACATAAAGCGGGAATCTGGGCAGGAATCTGCGGGGAACTTGGAGCGGATTTAGCGCTCACAGAAACCTTCTTAAAAATGGGACTTGATGAATTATCCGTTTCACCGGGATGCATTCTCCCCGTAAGGAAGGCAGTCAGAGATACACAGTAAGATCTCATAAGAAACTGCAAAAATGGCACATCCAAGTCCATTTTTGCAGTTTTACTTAACATAAGGATGCCTCGCGAAGTGAGGCGTCCGTTGTTTGCAGGAGGAGGACCTATGGGAGAGGCAAGGAATAATGAGGACTTAACAGTGCGCTATGCATTCATCCAATGCTTTTTCTGGATGATGTACGGAGGGGCGATTGGATTCGTCAGTCTGTATCTGCTGGATTGCGGATTTTCCAACACACAGATTGGGATGCTGATAGCGGCAGCAGGATTTTTTTCGGCCATTTTGCAGCCAGTGATAGCAGGGTATGCGGATAAAGAAAAAAGTCCCTCATTAAAAATCCTGCTGATTTTATTTCTTATCATACAGGTGGCGCTGAGTCTATTGCTTCTGGCGGCGTTTCATAAGTCGGTCTTTCTAACCGGAGGAGTGTATGCCTTGTCGCTGATGATTATGCAGATGCTGATACCTCTAGTGAACGCGCTTGGAATGGAGAGCATTAACCAGAAGAAAAAGCTGAATTTCGGCGTGGCACGGGGAACAGGTTCTCTGGGGTATGCTTTAGTAGTATATGTGGTCGGCATTGTAGCGGGAAAGGCAGGTGCGGTGGCGATACCGGCTGCGCTGCTTTTGGTATCAGCCTTGCTTCTTGCTGGACTTTTCTTTTTTCCTTTCCAGAAAACGTCTCGGCACGTCTCGGAAGCGCCTCAGAAAGAGAAAGGAAATCCGTTTCTCTTTTTCAAAAAATATCCCAGATTTTGTGTGACCCTTACCGGCTGTGTTCTTGTGTATATTAGTCATGTCCTCCTTAACAGCTTTACCTTCCAGATTGTTCAGGAAAAGGGCGGTACAAGCGCAGAGATGGGGACAGCGATGGCAATGGCATCTTTATTTGAGCTCCCTACCATGTTTTTGTTTGCATTTATGTTGAAGAAAGTGCGATGCGATATCTGGTTCCGCATTTCCGGCATTTTCTTTTTCTTAAAGACGCTTGGCACCTTGCTGGCGCCGAATATTCTTTCGTTTTATGCCGTACAGGTATTTCAGATGCTGGGCTGGGCGTTGATTACGGTTTCTTCCGTTTACTATGTGAATGCGATTATGGAAAAGCAGGATGCCATTAAGGGGCAGGCATATATGACCATGACCTATACCTTGGGAAGCGTGGCAGGGGCACTGATCGGCGGCGCTTTGATTGATGGCATGGGCGTTGTCAGTATGCTTATCTTTGCTACGGTTTCTGCGGCAGCAGGCATGGGAATCATGCTGTTTATGGCGCAGAGGGCAAAGTAAGGAGTTTACCGATAAAAGTGCAGGGGGAGGAAACAGGGTGGAAAAAGCATATAAGCTGGAGTTTACCAAGGGAAAGGATGGGGGGCTTTCTGTGAACTGCTGCGGTCTGTCAAGGACGGAACCGTTGCACAGCTTTGGACCGGCGATCAAGCCTCATTATCTGATTCATTTTGTACTGAGCGGAAAAGGCAGATTTTCTATTGGGGGTAAGGAATATCCCTTGGAACAGGGATATGGGTTTCTGATACCGCCGGAAGAGCTTTCTTTTTATCAGGCAGATGAAAAGGACCCATGGACTTATATCTGGGTAGGATTTGAAGGGGCGCTTGCGGCGGATTTGGTCAGTTCTATGGGACTTTCTATCACAAACCCTGTTTTTCGGTCTGAAAAGGAAGAAGAATTGTATCAGGCAGTGAAGGATATGATGGAGCACAATACCTTCGGGGTGGCAAATGATTTAAGGAGGAACGGACAACTTCATTTATTTTTGTCGCTGATTGCGGAAGAGGGAACGATAGAGGAAACGAAAGGAACCGGCAGGGCGGATCATTATGTCATGCGGGCGGTGGAGTTTATTCAAAGTAATTATTGCAACCCCATCAAAGTGACAGATGTGGCGGACTATGTGTGTATTAACAGAAGTTACCTTTATACCCTTTTTCACAATGCTACAGGGATGTCGCCGCAGCAGTTTCTGACGGTTTTCCGCATCACAAAAGCAACGGAGCTTTTACAGCTGACTTCGCTTTCTGTAGAAAGTATTGCTTTATCCTGCGGATACACAGACCCCATTGTCTTTAGTAAATCATTCAGGCAGATAAAGAAGATGTCGCCTTCTGCTTATCGCAAAGAAATGCAGAAAGGAGAAACGAGAAGAAATAAGGAATACTTAAAGCAGGTGGAGGATTTTATCAGTCAGATAAATCAGCTAAATGGTTAACATTTTGACAAGTTTATACAACAATCTGATATGGCGGTCCAGAGGCTGTTTTTTTATAATAAAGAAAAAGGACGGGAATATCATTATGGAGGTAAATGGTCAGATGAAAGAGATTGTATTAAAGAAGTTTGAAGAGGTATTTGGGGATGTACAGGGAGTCAAGGTGTTCTTTGCACCGGGGCGGGTGAACCTGATAGGAGAACATACGGACTATAACGGTGGTCATGTGTTTCCCTGCGCGCTTACCATCGGGACTTATGCGGCGGCAAGGGTAAGGGAAGACGGCATGCTCCGTTTTTACTCCATGAATTTTGAGTCCTTAGGGGTGATCGAGTCCAGTATTGAAGACCTTAAGCCGAATGCGGAGGCTGGCTGGACCAACTATCCCAAAGGGGTTATGTGGGCATTTGGAGAGAAAGGATTTCCGGTTCCCAAGGGAATGGATATCCTGCTGAATGGAAATATTCCCAATGGCTCGGGGCTGTCTTCGTCCGCATCGGTGGAAGTGGTGACGGGAGCGATTTTAAGGGACTTCTTTGGGTTTGATGTGAGTAATCAGGATCTGGCGCTCATCGGGCAGTATTCCGAGAATAAGTTTAACGGCGTCAACTGCGGTATCATGGACCAGTTTGCCATTGCCATGGGGAAAAAGGATCATGCCATCTTTTTGGACACAGCGGACTTGTCTTACACCTATGCCCCTGTGAAGCTGGAAGGCGCCAAAATCGTTATTGCCTGCAGTAACAAGAAAAGAGGGCTGGGAGATTCTAAATACAATGAGAGAAGGTCGGAGTGCGAGACGGCGCTTGGCGAGCTCCAAAAGGTAGTGGATATTAAGAGTCTGGGCGAGTTGACGGAAGAGGGATTTGAAGAATATAAAGCTGCAATCAAAGATGAAGTGCGGGTAAGAAGGGCAAAGCATGCAGTCTATGAAAACCAGAGAACGCTGAAGGCGGTTGCAGCGTTAAAGGAGAATGATATTGCTTTGTTCGGTCAGTTGATGAATGTTTCTCATGTTTCTTTGCGGGATGATTATGAGGTGACGGGAATTGAGCTGGATACGTTGGTGGAGGAAGCCTGGAAGGTAGAAGGCGTGATTGGTTCAAGGATGACCGGGGCTGGCTTTGGCGGCTGCACGGTCAGCATTGTAAAAGAAGATGCCATTGATTGCTTTGTAAAACAGGTAGGGGAAGCATATCAGGCGAAGATCGGTTATGGAGCAGATTTTTATGTAGTGGAAATCGGCGGCGGGCCGGCGGTTCTTTAAGCCCATCGGTGAAGATAGAAGAAAGAAGGTATATGTGATGATCCAGGAAGAAATCAGAAAACTGACGGCTTATGGCATCCTGACCGGACTGGTGCCAGAGGAAGATGAAATTTATACCGTAAACAGTCTTCTCGCCTTATTCGGGGAAGATGCGATAGAGGACGCGGGGGAACCGGTGCAGGTCTGTGAGACAGACTTAGAGGGAATCCTGCAAAAAATGTTGGATTATGCCTATGAAGCAGGCATGATGGAAGAAAATACGGTGGCATACAGGGATTTAATGGATACAAAGATTATGAGCACCCTGCTTCCAAGACCAAGCGAGGTAATCCGCAGGTTTTATGAGCTTTATAGGGAAAGCCCGCAAAAGGCAACTGATGATTATTATAAGTTCAGCTGTGACTCAGATTATATCCGTAGGTACAGAATCAAAAAGGACATGAAATGGACGACGCCTACAGAATATGGCGATCTTGACATCACGATTAATCTGTCCAAGCCGGAAAAGGATCCCAAAGCCATTGCAGCGGCAAAGACAGCCAAGGTTTCCGGGTATCCCAAATGCCTGCTCTGCAGGGAAAATGAAGGGTATGCAGGACGCCTGAATCATCCTGCCAGGCAGAATCACCGCATCATTCCTGTGACCATCCAGAAGGAACAGTGGGGATTTCAGTATTCTCCTTATGTTTATTACAATGAGCACTGTATTGTATTTAACGGAAAACATGTGCCCATGAAGATAGAACATAATACTTTCTGTAAACTGTTCGACTTTGTAAAGCAGTTCCCCCATTATTTTGTGGGTTCTAATGCGGATCTGCCGATTGTGGGCGGTTCTATTTTGAGTCATGATCATTTTCAGGGTGGGCATTATGAATTTGCCATGGCAAAAGCGCCTGTGGAGAAAACCTTCCATGTAGAAGCATTTGCGGATGTGGAAGCGGGAATCGTGAAATGGCCAATGTCGGTTATTCGGCTGACTGGTACAGATACGGACAGAATCATTGCATTGGCAGATGGGATCTTGAACAAATGGAGAGCATATACGGATGAAGACGCTTTCATCTTTGCAAAGACGGATGGGGAGGCACACAATACCATCACTCCCATAGCCAGAAAGCGAAATGACAAGTATGAGCTTGACTTGGTGCTTCGGAATAATATTACCACTAAGGAGCATCCTCTTGGGGTCTATCATCCCCATGCTGAGCTTCATCATATCAAGAAAGAAAACATCGGGCTGATCGAGGTGATGGGGCTTGCCGTTCTCCCTGCCAGATTGAAACAGGAAATGGAAGCGCTTAAGGAAGCAATTCTTGCAGGCAGAGATTTAAGAAGTGATGAAGTGCTTGCGAAACATGCAGACTGGGCGGAGAAATTTGCTGAAAAATATGATAGAATAGACAGGTCTAATATTGACGAGATTGTAGAAAAGGAAATTGGTCTTGTGTTCATGCAGGTGCTATCTGATGCCGGTGTTTTCAAAAGGACGGCGCAGGGGCAGGAAGCCTTTGAACGGTTTATAAGGACCTTATGATGTTGTTATGAAAAAGGATTTAACACAGGGAAATGTAACTGGGACCATGCTTTTATTTGCTGGTCCCATGATTTTGGGAAATTTGCTTCAGCAGTGTTATAATATAGCAGACACATTAATCGTCGGCAGATGCTTAGGGGCTTCGGCGCTGGCAGCGGTGGGAAGCGCCTATACGCTTATGACTTTTCTGACTTCCATTATTATTGGGTTATGTATGGGGAGCGGAGCGGTTATTTCTATTTATTATGGGAAAAGGGAGATGGAGAAGATGAAAAAGAGTGTCTTTGCCTCCTTTTTCTTTATTTCTTTCGTTACAATTTTGCTGACTGTGTTGGTCTTTGCTGCCATTCATCCGATTCTTCACGTTCTGCAGGTGCCCGAAAATATTTATGGGTTGATGTATGAATATGTTTGGGTTGTTTTTTTTGGCATTGTTTTTGTCTTCTTTTATAATTATTTTGCATTTCTTCTTCGAGCGCTTGGAAATTCAATGATTCCTTTGTGTTTTTTGGGTGTGGCGGCAGTCCTCAATATTTTTCTTGATATTTTATTCGTGGTTAACTTTCATATGGGAGTTGGTGGAGCTGCGTTTGCGACGGTGTTGTCACAGGCGGTATCGGGAGTGGGGATCGGTATTTACACGTGGGTAAAAGAACCGGAGCTGCACCCTCAAAAAGGAGCGCTCTTTCCGGATAAGAAGACAGTTTCGGAGGTAGTCCATAATTCTGTTGCTGCATGCGTACAGCAATCGGTAATGAATTTTGGAATATTGATGATACAGGGGCTTGTGAACAGCTTTGGAACGGTAGTGATGGCAGCATTTGCAGCGGCAGTGAAGATTGATTCTTTTGCCTATATGCCTGCCCAGGAGTTTGGAAATGCATTTTCCCTGTTTATTTCCCAGAACTACGGGGCAGGAGCAAAAGTGCGCGTAAGGGATGGAATGAAAAAGGCAGCAGTCGTCTCGATGGGCTTTTGCAGCGTTATCTCTGTGGGCATTTTTGTGCTGGCGCCCAGACTGATGGGGATCTTTATTCAGGCAGGGGAAGTGCAGATTATTCAGGCGGGGGTAGAATATCTGCGCATAGAAGGGGTATTTTACTGCGGAATAGGACTATTGTTCTTGTTATATGGATTTTATAGAGGGGTGGGAAAATCGGAGATGTCTTTGGTACTTACAGTCCTGTCTCTTGGAACTAGAGTACTGCTTGCCTATCTGCTGGCGCCTTTGCCGCAGATCGGCGTTTTAGGAATCTGGTGGGCGATACCAATCGGCTGGTTTATTGCGGATACAGCGGGAATCCTGTGTTTAAAAAGGGTAAAAGAGATAAATACTTTATAAAAGATTGTCATAATTTGTTGAATTAACTTCTTTTCTGTGCTAAATTCACTAGTAACGGAATTTCCAAAAAATGGAAAAACAGATGCGGGTGAATTTATGATGATAAGAAAATATTTGGAACAAAATGTATATGAAGCATTACAAGAGCGGCTGCACTTCCTGTTTCAGGAGTTTGAGAATATTTACGTCTCTTTTTCCGGGGGAAAAGACAGCGGTCTTTTGTTGAATATGGTTCTTGATTTTCAGAAGAAATATTATCCCCAAAGGAAAATTGGCGTCTTCCATCAGGATTTTGAGGCACAGTATACGGTAACGACAGAATATGTGGAGAGAACCTTTGAAAGGATCAAAGCGGAAGTGGAACCGTACTGGGTGTGCCTTCCGATGGCGACGCGCACAGCCCTAAGCAGTTATGAGATGTACTGGTATCCATGGGACGACACCAAAAAAGAACTCTGGGTCAGGAAGATGCCGGATAAGGAATATGTAATCAATATGGAGAATAATCCGATTACGACCTATAGGTACCGCATGCATCAGGAAGATTTGGCAAGACAATTTGGGCGCTGGTACAGAAAGTCCCATGAGAATAAAAAAACCGTCTGCCTGCTTGGAATGCGGGCGGATGAATCCCTGCAGCGGTATTACGGTTTCCTGCATAAGAAATATGGGTATGAAGGCGAATGCTGGATTACGAAACAATTTAAAGATGTCTGGTGCGCTTCGCCTCTTTATGACTGGTCTTCAAAAGATGTCTGGCATGCAAATTATCTTTTCCAATACGATTACAATGAATTATACGATCTTTATCATATGGCAGGATTGAAGATTTCTCAGATGCGGGTAGCGTCGCCTTTTAATGATTATTCAAAAGATGCCTTGAATCTGTACCGGATCATCGATCCGGAAATATGGGTTAAGCTGGTAGGCAGGGTGCAAGGGGCAAATTTTACGAATATTTATGGCAGGACAAAGGCAATGGGATATCGCAGCATCACACTGCCTGAAGGACACACATGGAAGTCCTATACCTTATTTTTGCTTGATACGCTGCCGGCAAGGCTGCGCAACAATTATGTAAAAAAGTTTAAGACGTCAATAGAATTTTGGCATACCACAGGAGGTGGGTTGGACGAAGAGACAATTCATGAATTAGAAAACCATGGGTATCAGATTCGGCGCAACGGTGTTTCAAACTATACTTTGAGCAAAAAGACGCGGGTTGTTTTCCTAGGGAGAATCCCTGATGACACGGACGACATTAAAACCACAAGAGATATTCCAAGTTGGAAGCGTATGTGTTTCTGTATTTTAAAAAATGACCATTTATGCAAGTTCATGGGCTTTGGCATGAGCAGGCAGCAGCAGAAGAAAGTTGACCTTATCAGATTGAAATACAAAAGCTTAGAGGAGGTAGAATATGGAGTATAAAAGTCCTGCTTACGATGTGATTGCTGTTCCTATTGAAAAGATTAAACCTAATACCTACAATCCTAATGCAGTGGCGCCGCCGGAGATGAAGCTTCTTTATGAAAGTATTAAAGAAGATGGATATACAATGCCGATTGTTTGTTATTACAATCATGAGAAGGATCTTTATGTGATTGTTGACGGTTTTCACCGCTATAGAATCATGATGGAGCACCGGGATATCTATGAGAGAGAGAAAGGGCTTCTTCCGGTTTCGGTCATCAAAAAATCAATCGATAAGAGGATGGCAAGCACTGTGCGGCATAATCGGGCAAGAGGAAGTCACAACGTAGATCTCATGAGTAACATTGTGAAAGAATTAAACGAGCTGGGACGCTCTGACGCATGGATATGCAAGCATCTTGGTATGGACAGGGATGAAGTGCTGCGATTGAAGCAGATTACAGGGCTGACTGCCTTATTTAAGGATGTGAAATTCGGTCAGGCATGGCGTCCGGAAAAGGAAGAAGAGTTATGTTAACCATAGGAACCCATATGTCCATAGCCGGCGGCATTGCAAAAGCAGCAGAAAACGTGGTGTCCATGAAGGCAAATACCATGCAGATATTCAGCCGGAATCCAAGGGGATCTGGTTATAAGACATATAGCCGGCAGGAAACGGACGCCTTTTTGAAAATAAGAAGCGCTAATCAGTTTGGTCCCCTGCTGGCGCATGCCCCTTACACTATGAATCTTGCCAGCGAAAAAGAAGAAGTCTATACATTTGCCTGTATGGTGATCAGAGAAGATATTGCCAGAATGGACGCGCTTGGAATGGAAATGCTCGTATTTCATCCGGGAAGCCATACCGGCATCGGCACAGAGAAGGGCATCGAGAATATCATTGCAGGTCTTAATCAGGCGATTACGGGACAGGAGCAAATCACCGTGCTTTTGGAAACAATGTCTGGAAAAGGAACGGAAATAGGAGCAAGTTTCGAGGAACTAAAGGCAATCAGGGACGGGGTAAAACATCCGGAGAGAATCGGAATCTGTCTGGACACCTGTCATGTGTTTGCGGCGGGGTATGATATTGTTCACGATCTGGACGGCGTCCTTGAAGAATTTGACCGCGTACTGGGACTGGAACTGTTACGCGCGATTCATTTTAACGACAGTATGATGCCTTTTGCTTCCCATAAAGATCGTCATGCCACGATTGGAGACGGCATGATCGGTTCTGATGCGCTTATCAGAATCATACAGCACCCGATGCTTAAAGAACTGCCGTTTTATCTTGAGACGCCCTTGGATGATGTGGGGCACAAACAGGAGATTCAAAACATACGGGAAAAAATAGGGGAAATAAGATAACATGGTTAAGATTAAGAAAGATTATTTTTCTATAGGCCAGATCTGTGATTCAGGTCAGTGCTTCCGGCTTGAAAAGCTTGTAGAAAAAGAAGTCGGGGGAGAAGAGAAGGAAAGATATGCGTTGACGGCGCTTGGAAAATATCTGGAGATAGAGCAGGCAGCGGATGAAATTTCTTTTTTTTGTACGCAGGAAGAATTTGATCAGATTTGGAAAAATTATTTTGATCTGGAGGAAGACTATTGCAAGATCATAAGGCTTATAGATAAAGAAGACAGCTATCTTGTAGAAGCAGCCGCTTACGGAAGTGGAATCAGGATACTTAGGCAGGACTTATGGGAAATGATCATTTCTTTTATTGTTTCCCAGCAGAACAATATCAAACGCATTCGAAAATGCATCCACCTTCTTTGCAGCAGGTACGGCGAAGAAAAACAGACATTATCGGGCATTCGATATTATGATTTCCCAAGACCGGACGCGCTTGCACAAGCTCCGCTGAAAGAACTGTATGACTGTAATCTGGGCTATCGCAGCCGTTATATTCACAATGCTGCTGCAAGTATCTGTGCAGGAGAGGTAAATCTTGAAGCGTTAAAAACAATGGATTATGAAAAGGCAAAAGAAGAACTCTTAAAGCTGTGCGGGGTGGGGGTTAAGGTGGCGGAGTGCATTTGTCTGTTTGGGCTTCATAAGACAGAGGCGTTCCCGATAGATACCCATATCAATAGAGTGCTTTGCCGGCAGTATCCTGATGGATTCCCTTTTGAAAAATACAGAGGATACGAAGGAACTCTGCAGCAATACATATTTTACTATGATTTGATGCAAAAATATAAGAAAGAGGAGAATGAAAGATGAAACCATTGGTACTTGTTTATAGGAAATGCAGCACTTGCCAGAAGGCATTAAAATGGCTGGAGGAAAATCATATCGCATATGAGGAAAGACCAATCAAGGAGGAAAATCCTACAGAAGAGGAATTAAAGGAATGGTACAAAAGAAGCGGTCTGCCCTTAAAGCGTTTTTTCAACACCAGCGGAAATTTATACAAAGAACTAAAGCTTAAGGACAGGCTGGCAGATATGACGGAAGAAGAACAGCTCCGCCTGCTTGCAACAGACGGCATGCTGGTGAAACGTCCGCTTCTGGTAACGCAGGATTATATTTGCCCCGGCTTTAAAGAGGAACAGTGGAAGGAACATATTTGACTTATGAAATTTAAGTCATTATAATGGTATGATAAAAGGGGCGCTACAGGAAGAAAGGTCGTTTTGCATATGTAAGAGCGCTGGGGAATGGTGCAAATAGTCTGGAAAGAAGGAATGAAAATGACGAAAATTGATATTGTATCAGGTTTTTTAGGAGCAGGAAAAACTACATTGATTAAGAAACTGCTTGCAGAGGCACTTGGCGATACCAAGGTGGTTCTGATTGAAAATGAGTTTGGAGAGATTGGTATTGACGGAGGGTTTTTAAAGGAAGCCGGTATTGAAATCAAGGAGATGAACTCCGGCTGCATCTGCTGTTCGCTGGTGGGAGACTTCGGCACTTCATTGAAGGAAGTCATGAAAACGTATACGCCAGAAAGGATTTTGATTGAACCCTCAGGTGTAGGAAAGCTTTCTGATGTCATGAAGGCAGTACAGGACGTAATCGATACAAAGGAAGTAGTATTGAACAGTGCAGTTGCCGTGGTGGATGCTGCCAAATGCAAGATATATATTAAGAACTTCGGGGAATTTTTTATTAATCAGATTGCCCATGCAGGAACCATTATCTTGAGCCGTACAGGCAATATTTCAGAAGATAAACTGGACAAGTGTATAGAACTGATCAGAGAACATAACGGACAGGCGACCATTATCACAACGCCTTGGGAGGAACTGGACGGAAAGGATATTCTACTTACCATCGAAGGCGCAAAGGATCTGGAGGCAGAAATGATGGCAGAACTGGAGGCGCACAGAAATAGAGAAGAAGAACATGAGCATCACCACCATCATCATGAAGAAGGATGCGGTCATGAACACCATCATGAAGAAGCGTGCGGTCATGAACATCATCACCATGAAGAGGGATGTGCACATGAGCATCATCATGAGCATGGACCGGACTGTACCTGTGGGTGCCATGATCATGAGCATCATCATCATGCGGATGAAGTATTTACTAGCTGGGGAATGGAGACTCCATCGGCGTATAGCAAAGAGGATATCGAGCATATTTTGGAAGCGCTGGAGGATGAAAAAGAGTACGGTTTTGTGCTGCGGGCAAAAGGAATGGTTCCCGGAAGGGAAGGTGGATGGGTATATTTTGATTATGTGCCCGGTGAGAGCAATGTGCGTGAGGGAAAACCGGACGTAACCGGCAAATTCTGTGTAATTGGTTCAAAGCTAAGAGAAGACAAGCTGAAATCACTTTTTGTAAATTAGAAAGATAGAAAGAAGGATTGAAATGAAACCAGTTTATATGATAAATGGTTTTCTTGAAAGTGGAAAGACAGGATTTATCTGCTATACCTTGGAGCAGCCCTACTTTCAGATAAATGGAAGGACACTTTTGATTGTCTGCGAAGAGGGGGAAGAGGAGTATGATGAAAAGCTTTTGAAAAAGAGCCGTACGGATCTCGTAAGGATTGAGGACGAGGAGGATTTTACGACTGCTCATCTGATTGAGCTGGAAAAGAAGTATAAGCCGGAACGTATCATCATCGAATATAATGGCATGTGGAATTTTAAAAATATGAAGCTGCCGTTTCACTGGTCCATTGAACAGCAGATTACGATGATCGATGCATCCACCTTTCCCATGTATTTTACCAACATGAAATCTTTGCTTGCGGAAATGCTGCGGAAATCAGAGATGATTATTTTCAATCGCTGTGATGGTATAGAGGATTTAAGCATTTATAAAAGGAACGTGAAGGCGATTAACCAGCAGGCTGACATCATTTTTGAGGATGAGGAAGGAGAAGTGAACCAGATTTTTGAAGATGATCTTCCTTATAATTTGGATGATTCTGTGATTGAATTGAACAATGAGGGGTATGGAATCTGGTACCTGGATAGTTTGGAGAACTTGGAACGATACATCGGAAAGACGATCCGATTCACTGCTATGGTATTAAAGCCGACAGATTTTCCGAAAGGATACTTTGTGCCGGGGCGTATGGCAATGACCTGTTGTGCGGAGGATATGGCATTTTTGGGATTTGCCTGCGAATATGATAAGGCACATGAACTTACGGATAAGCAATGGGTGCAGGTGACAGCGCAGGTGACGAAGGAATACTTTGCAGATTACGGCGGCGAAGGACCGGTTCTCAAAGCGGCTTCGGTTGAACAGACAAAACCTCCTAAGGAGGAAATTATCAGTTTTATGTAAAATATTAAGGAAAAGATGAGAGGGAGTTTCTTATGTATCACTATTCATCAATTCAGTGGCTGTTCTTCTTTTATTTTTATTGCTTTTTCGGTTGGATTTTTGAGTCCACTTTTGTGTCGCTTAAAAGTAAGAAATTTGTAAACCGAGGGTTTATGCGGGGACCTTTTCTGCCGATTTACGGAAGCGGAGCAATTATGATGCTGGTCGTATCCATGCCCTTTCAGGATAATATTTTTCTGACCTATATAGCAGGCTGTATTGGCGCTACCGCATTGGAGCTGGTGACGGGAGTGACGATGGAAGCGCTGTTTAAGGTAAGATATTGGGATTATTCTAATCAGAAGTTCAACTATAAGGGGCATATCTGTCTTTCATCAACGATTGCATGGGGGTTTTTAACGATCCTGATGACGGAGATCGTCCATAGGGGCGTTGAAAAAGTTATATTTATAATTCCATATACGGCAGTAGCGGTCATAACGGTGATTCTGACGGTGTATATTATCGTTGATTTTACGCTTTCATTCAAGGCTGCTATGGATCTGAGGGATATTCTGGTTGGACTGGAAAAGGCAAAAGAAGAAATGGAGCGTATCCAGAAGCGGCTTGATGTCATTATCGCCGTGGTCAATGATGAGCGCGCGGCTCGCAGACAGGAGAAGAGCATGCGTGCCGATGAACTGATGGAAAGCATCGAACTGAAGCTGGGGGCTCTCAAAGAACGTATTAAGATCTATCCAGCGGAATTTGTAGATGAAGTACGGGATGAAATCGTTGAATTGACTGGTAAGTATATGTTTGAAAAGGAGCACAGGCTTCAATTCAGAAGCCTTAAAGACTTTTATCAGAGGGCGCTTCTAAAGGGTAACCCTACGATGCATTCTAAATATTTTGGAGAGGCTTTAGAGGAATTGAAAAAAGCAGTGAATGAGATAAAGAAAAAATGAAAATAGGTATTGACTTATGAGGCGTGAGGTGGTATTATATCATTCGTGGCGTGAGTCAAGCGGAAGTGTCGGAACTGGCAGACGAGCAAGACTAAGGATCTTGTGAGCATTGCGCTCGTGTGGGTTCAAGTCCCATCTTCCGCAGTCAGAAAAAGGAAACCTTGAGATGAATGAGGTTTCCTTTTTTAATGCATATCTATAATCGACTATTCATCAAATAAATCCGCATGTGTGCCTGTGTCAATCAATGTCAATGTTAATATATCATCTTCTATCAAATATATTAATAACCAATCTGGCTGAATATGACATTCTCGATACCCTTTATAGTTTCCACTAAGCGCATGGTCTCTATTTTTTGGTTCCAAAGGAATTTTGTGTAGTAATCGTTCTACAATATCCTCCAATAAAGAAATATTTAATCCCCACTTTTTAGCAATCTTCAATCCTCTTTTAAATTTTCCGGTAAGGATTAACTCGTATTTCATAAATCAATGTCCTCCAGCGCCTCCGCAAAACTGCAGTATCTCTTTGTTTTAGGATCTCTACTGATTTGTTTTGCTTCTTCCATAGCCTCTATCACCTCCTGCTTATATTTAGGAAGTTCCACACTGAAAGGAAGTCCGCCGCGCATAATCGCCTGTCTCAAAAACATATTTACAGCACTGGACATGTCAATTCCAAGTTGATTAAACAATTCTACTGCTTGCTTTTTCACATCTTCTTCTATTCTTATTTGTGTTTGCACAGTTGCCATAAGTTCACCTTCTTTCTTTTATGATCATTGTATATCATTTCGTTTACATTGTCAATCAATCATTCCATTAACATATCGTTCCCATACTTGCGGCAATTTTTCTTTTATGAAAGAAGCATAAGAGCATTCCGAGGTTTCTATCATATGCTTTTCCTCTAAATATTCGACACAGCATGAATACCACCATTCCAACTGTTGCTCTGATTTATCTTCAAAATGACTCACTTTCATTTTTCCCTGCTTCACATATTCCATAAATAAAGCATATGCATTTTCTACCTTGGTACACTTCATTACTTCAATAGGTTCTGTCGCCAATCTTGCGCATGGAATATTTTTGAATGGAATGATTTGATTTTCTTCTGCAAGGACTTCATAGATATATCCGCTGACGCCTTCCGAAACTTCTTTCAGCGCATTCGGGTACAGTTCGTGATAGACAGGTATATTACTGCCGCCTTCAAAACCATAAGGGAACCAATAATAGGGCCTTTCTACCGCATTGCATAAATAGAAGGCGGCAACCACATCGATTGTAGTCATATATACATAAGGTCGGTCATGATCAGCCTGATTTGGTCTTAACACTTTAATATTTGCAATATTGCTTCCATGATACAGTACCATAATGCCCCCAAGTTTCTGCTTATCTTATTGCATGATTGCACTTGGTCTTTCTTAATAAAGAGTGGATAAATAGAAAATGTAATAACCTTGACATAGCGTTGTCGAGGTTATTGTAGTATAATCAAGCTATGAAGGTGATGAATTGAAGGGAAATAATTGACCATACGATTTTCTTATGTCATTCGGAAACAAAGCAACAATAATTCGACCTAATTCTATTTGTCAAATATTAATAACCAAACATGAGGCTGCAAGAGAGCATTATAAAGGAGAATAAAGATATGAACATTAAAAAAGAACTTGAAACGAAAGTAGGTATAGCAAACGGCATTCATCTAAACAGCATTGACATTGACCCGCTTACGATTAAGGCAATTATGATAAACGAAGTAGTTCCTGCTGACCCCTTGCAGGATTTTTATGGAATCCCCGACGCTGATTATCTGAAAACAACTATTCCTCTTTTGCAAGGGGCGGGTACGGCGGTTACTTCCATGCAAGACATATTGCAACTGGGTATCTATATCACAAATGCCGTAAAAATTCCAAAGACAGACTATACCATTGATAAAAGCAGTATTGAAAACAGTTTGCCTTATTTAGAAGCAGAGCTTTCTTTATTTCCCAATATAAAGGTTATTATGCTTATGGGGGATGTTGCAAAGAAAGCATTTAACATGATTGCGAAAGAGTCAACAAAGAAAAATGTTATTCCCGCCGTTTCCACCTATAAATTGCGGAATAGTGAAATCTATTATAAGGGTATTCGGGTAATGCCGTCATACATAATGACTGGAAGAAACATCTTGATTGAAAAGTCAAAAGTAACAATGGCAACCGAGGACATTGCAACTATGTTGGAAATAATTAAGTAAAACTCTTATATATGAATGTTGCGTGAAATTTTGGTAGATGGAGGAGCATTATGAATTTAAATTATAGGAAAGCAACTATAGAGGACTTAGAAGCACTGGTAAGAACAAGAATAGAGGTTTTGCGGGCTGCCAATAAGCTAGGGGCAGATGCAGACATGTCGGAGGTTTTTAGATATTCCCAGCTTTATTATCAGAATGCGCTGTCGGATGGAACGCATACGGCATACCTCGTATTTGATGGAAGCAGATTCGTTGGGGCAGGAGCGGTAAGCTATTTTCAAGTCATGCCTACCTATCATAACCCCAGCGGAAACAAAGCATATATTATGAACATGTACACACATCCCGATTATAGAAGAAAAGGGATTGCGTATAGGACGCTGGAACTGTTGGTAGAGGATATAAAATCAAGGGAAATTACATCGATTTCCCTCGAAGCAACAGACATGGGACGCCCCTTATACGAGAAATTCGGCTTTACGAAAATGAAGGATGAAATGGAACTTGTTTTGTCATGATACCGGCGTTCCGATTTTTTTGTCGCTGTTTAAAATATGGTTGATCAGCCAGTCGGTGAGAAATTCCAGAATTTCTTCCAAGGTTTCCTGCTGATGCCCTTCGATCTGCTGAAAGTCCATTTCTTCCAGCCGTGCAACAAAGGCGTCGTGGGCGCGCTGCTGTGCGGCAAGTCCTTCATATTGAATGCTCTGCATATATTTTTCTTCATCTGCAAAGTGGAATTTTGTATAGTTTTTTAACTCCTCCAGCAGATAAACGATTTCGTCATATTTGTCAGCGATAAATTCATCATGGATGATACGGTGGACTTCTCCTATAATACGGAATAATTCTTTGTGCTCATCGTCAATTAAGCCGATTCCGGTCAGGTACTCGTTTGTGAAGACCGGAACTTTTTTCCCAGTGTCTGCAGGAGGCATCTTACCGATCATCAGATCGCAGCCGATAATGTGCCGGTAAAGCCAAGTGATAAGATACTTTAAAAGATCGTCCAGAAAGCGTGTCTGATCGCTGCCGGAAAGCAGGATGTCTGCCTCGTTTATTTTGTCGCAGAAGACGGCATGCTGGTGCCTTTGCAGTTCCAGCTCAGGATGATGGATACGTTCCATATAAGCTTCCTCATGCTGAAAATGTTCTTTGGCATATTGCTTTAAACGTTCAATCAATTCATATATATGGTCGTATCGGTCGCTCTTGGCGTCGTCACCTAACAGAGCGTGAATTTCGTTTATGATTTCAAAAAGTCTTTCATGTTCGCTGTCGATTTCGGGCACGCCCAGCAGACAGTCATCCGTAAAAAGATACATGTTCGATTCCTCCCAATTATCCATGATATTTATTGTACCATATCTTCGCAGACCTGCAAAGATATGGTACAATGAATATTACGAAACGATATTGCCAAGGAGGAATTTTTAAATGGAGAATGAAACGAAAAAGCGGCCCAGTGCATGGATGGCGGTCATAATTGCAGTTGTAGCGATTTGTCTGACAATATGTGGAGTTATGGCGATTATTGGAATCCTCATAGATAATAGGCAGGATGATCCGGAAGCCTTTGACGCTTGTATGGATGAAATGTTTAAAGAACTGGTAGTGCAGAATACTATAAATCTCCACTATACCCTTGCGTACCCGGAGAATTACGGGATTACGGACTATCCGGTCACGCTGGGGGATGTTTCTGTTGAGAATCTGCAAAGAAGTGCGGACGAACTGAAGGAAATGGAGGAGGTGATCCATTCCTTTTATGAAGCAGATCTTTCACCGGAGCAGGAGCTTACATATACGATATTGATGGATTACATAGAGACGGAGAAGTCGGTGGCGCATTTGGAATTTTATGACGAGCTTTTAGAGCCGACTTACGGATACCAGGCGGAATTGCCGATTATTCTTGCGGAATATACATTTCGAAAAGAGCAGGATATCGAGGACTATCTGACGTTGCTTTCGCAGATGGATGAATATTACGCACAGATTATTGCGTATGAAGAGAAAAAGGCAGAAGCGGGGCTGTTTATGTCTGACGATGCGGCAGATATGGTTATCGAGCAGTGTGAGGAATTTATTCAGGAGCCTGAAAATAATTACATGATCGAGGTCTTTAATGACAAGATCGATTCTTTTGAAGGACTCTCCGAGGAGGAAAGAGAAGAATATAAGGAAAGACATGATGAGATTGTCACTACCGAGGTGGTGGATGCTTATCAGACCTTGATTGACGGTATGCGCGCGCTTAAGGGAAGCGGCACAAATGAACTTGGGCTGTGCTACTATGAATACGGAAAGGAATACTATGAATATCTCATCCACTCTGAGGTGGGTGTGGACGACTCCGTGAAAAGATTAGAGAAAAAGATAGAACGATATATAAACGATTTCATGCAGGATCTATATGATGTTGCGATAGAGTCTTCGGAAGTGTATGAGGAAATCATGAATTTTTCTTTACCGGATATGGAACCTGAGGAAGGGCTGCAGAATCTGTTAATTAAGATGGAAGAGGATTTCCCCGAGCCGCCGCAGGTAGATTTTGCAGTCAAGTATGTGCATCCGTCTATGCAGGATTATCTTAGCCCGGCCTTCTATCTCACCACGCCTATCGATGACATAAAAAATAATTCTATTTATATCAATGAAAAATACACGAAAAACGGCGCAGAAGGTGGAGGGGAACTTTATACTACGCTGGCGCACGAAGGTTATCCTGGACACTTGTATCAGAATGCCTATACCGTGTCTTGTGATCTTCCGCTAATTCGCAATCTGATTTCCTACAAGGGTTATACAGAAGGATGGGCTACCTATGTAGAATTTGAATATGGATACCCATATGCAGCGGAAGGCCACAGCGAAGCGGCGGTAGATCTTTATGCGAGAAATTCTGCGGTATCACTGGCACTTTACGCTTATATCGATTTGGGAATACACTATGAAGGATGGGACAAGGAAGACGTGAAGGAAGTCTTAAGCATGTTCATGGATGTAGATCAAGAGACGCTTGATGGGGTATATGAAGCGGTTCTTTATGATCCCGCAGGTTATTTGAGTTATTTTGCCGGATATCTGGAATTCCTTGAATTGCGTGAGGAGGCAATGGAGGAACTGGGAGAGGATTTTGATATAAAGGAATTTCATGATTTTATCTTAAGAACAGGTCCAGCCCCTTTTTATATTATAGAATCCCGCATGGGAATGTGGATAGCGGAGCAGTAATCTTATTTTCGGATGACATCCTTTAAAATATAAATCAAATTGCGAAATTCTGCGCTTCGGTGAAAAATCAGCAAAAAGAATAGGTTGGGGACCGTAAGGCACAGAAGGATACGTGTGCCCATCAGCGCAAGCGGCGGCAGGTCAAAGGGAAGGCAGCACAGGAAAGTCAAGGCAAAACTGAAAACGCCTGCTGAAAGATATTTGATGTTTTTCAGCCAGAAGGACTTTGGGGATTTTTGAAAGCCGTAGCGGAACAGAACGCGGACTTCTATCCAGAGAGAAGTAGAAAGCATACTGATTAAAGTTCCCGCAAAAATACCGCTGATGCCCCAAAAATGTACGAGAAGAATGGAGAGAATTAAGTTTATGAGAGACTCTGCAACGGGGCAGTATCGATCCTGGTAAAGGATTCCCAATGCTTCTTTGAAGGTGACTGTAACCATGCGCACGCCTGCAACAAAAAAATTGGCAGCAATCAGTAAAACGGCGGGAAGCGGAAAAAGAAACGCATCGCCCCAAACGAAAGAAATAAATGGATTGACTAATAAAAAGAAGCTGGTCGTGCAGAAGGTATAAAACCAGAACCCTGCAAAATACAGCAGATGAAACAAAGAATAAGTTTCTTCTTTGGTCTTGGACGCATAATAGTTTCCGACGCCGGAATTGAGCGAGGAAAACAAAGGATTGATAACAGATTTAAAAAAAGTCACCAACAGGGTATAGCAGCTGTTTTTGGAAACCGCGGTAAGACCCAGAAAGATGCTGATCAGCAGATTGTCTGTGGAATTTGCAACGGTGCTCCCAATACGGTGATAGAACATGGCATATACATTCTTAAAGATGGACCTCTTTTCATCTGGGGAAAGCGTGGGACGTTTCTTGGAATTTAGGAATGAATATGCCTTTTTTGCTTTATAAGAAAGGAGGAGGTTAGTGCATAAGGTAAAAGGCAGCTGAATCAATACATAAAGGGTAAAGCTATGTAGCGTAACCAAAAGAATAATCTGGACAATGGTCCTTATGATATGGAGCAGGTTGGAGTAGAAATCGGTGATATACATCTTTTGGTCGGCAAGAAACAGTGACTGCCGGGAGGTAAAGGTATAGGAAAGCACAGTGTTCGCCAGATAAAGCAGATAGAATATGGATAATCCGGGCAGGTCAGGGCAATCCTTTATGATGTAGGGCAGAAACGGTGTGACCGCGCCTCCGATGACACCCATCAGTAGGGCGACGATGCCGTATACTTTTCTATAGAAGTTTGTAAGAGCAAGAAGTTTTTCTTTGTCATTTTGCACGATAGGGACATACATGCTGTAGACGAGAACTGTGCCGAAACCAAGTTCCGACAGACAAAGGACGGTGAGAATATTCGTAAAAAGTCCCGTGACGCCTACGTATTCCATGGAAAGCGTATGGATGAGCACGGTACGCGCGACAAATTCGGTAAGGTAGCACAGAATCTTAGTTACCAGTATGACAATACTATTTTTTATAAATAACTTTGTACGCATGAAATCAGCCCCCAGCACGTTATTCTATTAATATCATAGCAGGATTCCTAAATATATCAAGTGACGAAAAATGAAAGAGGATATTTTGCTTTAAAAATCCCATTACTATGTAAAGAGTGATGGGATTTTTGTTACAATGAGCTGCGCGCGAGGCGCGGAAACGTTTGGATAGAGAAAGGAATGGCATAATATGGAAAAATTAAAAATGTATGGTTATATCAGAGTATCAACAAGGGAACAAAATGAGGACCGACAAAGAATTGCGCTGCGCGATATGGGGGTGCCTGACAACAGGATCTTTATGGATAAGCTTTCGGGAAAGGATTTTGAAAGACCCCAGTATAAGCGATTGCTCAGGAAGCTGGATGATAATTCCGTTTTATATATAAAATCTATCGATCGCCTTGGAAGAAATTACGCGGATTTGAATGAGCAGTGGAGAATCATAACAAAAGAAAAAAGAGCGGATATTGTGGTGATCGATATGCCGATTCTGGACACCAGAAGGGAAAAAAATCTGCTTGGAACATTTATCAGTGATATTGTCTTAGCGCTTCTTAGTTATGTTGCAGAAAATGAGCGTATCAATATCCGGCAGAGACAGGCGGAGGGCATTGCGGCGGCGAAAGCGAGAGGGGTTAAATTCGGGAGACCGTCCGTACCGCTGCCAGAGAATTTTGACGAAGTGTATGGAGCGTGGAAAGCAAAAAAAATAACGCTTCAACAGGCGGCTCAAATATGCAATTTGGCAAAAAGTACCTTTTTTGATAAAGCAAAGCAGTTAGAGTAGTAATATTACTTATAAGTCCGGAATAGTGTACTTTATCGGAAAAATCTTTTAAGTTTCCTTTTTGTAGATTTTTGTCAAATATTTTCTTGTAAAATATTTTTTTTGTAGTAAAATGATAGTGTTACATATCAAAATTATAGGTACGGAAAAGTACAGTTTTACAACCTACAAATTCCGCATGTATTCTTTCCAAGTGACTTACGACTGCATAGTATAGAGATGAGGGAGGAATTTAGGTATGGACAGAGAAAAATTTCGCATTGCTTTTTTTATTGGAAATATGGAAAGCTCCGGGGGAACGGAGAGGGTGCTTTCTGTAATTGCTAATGGGCTGTCGGAGAGAGGGCATCATGTTTACATTATGAGCCTTAAGGGAAAAGGCAGCGTTTTCTTCCCGGTATCGGATGCAATCAAGTTTTACTGGCTTGAAAAAGAGGTTCCCAAAGCAGGCATCATAAAGAAAATTCAATCACTTGCGGTCTTTTTGAATCACGAGAACATAGATTTTCTAGTCGATGTAGATATTATTCTTTGTTTCTATTCTTTGTTTCTGAAAAGGTTTACGCCGCAAGTGCACTGGATTTCCTGGGAACATTTCAATTTTTATTATCATTTCAAAAAAAATCAGTTTCTCCGCAGTATTGCAAGAAGGCTGGTCGGACGTTATTCGGAATGTCTGATCGTCTTGTCGGAAGAAGACAAAGCATATTATAAAGAAAGGCTGAATTTAAGGTGCAGGATTATTCGTATCTACAATCCCAACCCCTATGAGGATAAGGCGCCTAAGCAGGAAGGAGAGCCGATCATCTTTGCCGCCGGAAGGCTGACGAGGGTGAAGGGATTCGATCTCCTCATAAAGAGCTGGAAGCTGCTTGAGGATAGATATCCGGAGTGGAAGGTGCTGGTCGCAGGTGAAGGGGCAGACAGAAAAAAACTGGAAAAAGAAATAGAAACGTCAGGAATCAGACGTTTCTTTCTGGTTGGGAATACAGACCGGATCGAGGAGTATTACAAAAAAGCGGAGCTATTTGTCCTGCCTTCACGGGATGAGGGATTTGGCATGGTTCTGCTGGAAGCAATGGCTTTTTCACTTCCGGCAGTGGGTTATTCCTGCAAGGCAGGACCTAGAGAAATTATAGAAGACGGAGAAAATGGCTTTTTGGTCGTGCCGGGTGAAATAGAGACGTTTGCCCGCAAGATGGAGAGTCTTATGCAGGATGAGCATAAGCGCAGAAAGATGGGGGAAAAGGCAAGAAAATCTACAAGGCGATTTTGCAGGGAACAGATTTTAGACGAGTGGGACCAGTTATTACAAGACATGATAAGCAGGCAGGAGTGAAGGAAAATGAATATTCTGGTGACGGTAGACAGCAATTATGTATGCCCCTTAAAAGTAATGTTGACTTCTTTCTTTCGGTTTCATGATAAGGAGAATACGATTTATCTGTTATACAGCAATGTAAAAGAAATAGAGCTTGGAGAGCTGCGGCAGTTGATTGAAAGGAATGGGAGCCGTTTCTGCCCTGTCAGAGTGGAGGAAAGCATTCTGTCGGGCGTGCCGGTAATCGGGTATTTTACAAAGGAAATGTATTATCGGCTTTTGTCAGGGATGATTTTTACAAAAGAAAAAAGGATGCTCTATTTAGACCCGGATATTTTGATAAGGGGTTCGCTTTTGCCCTTGTATGAGACGCCGCTTGAGGGAAATGTGATGGCGGGAATCGGGGATATTTCTGTGAATACAATCTTGTCTGACCACAAGACGAAATTGGGATTTGGGCAGGAGGAGCAGTATATTAATTCAGGCGTACTATTATTTGATCTGGATGAAATGCGGAAATGTTCCATTTTAGAGGATATTAAGCGCGTGGTAGAAGAAAAGGGCGAGCTTCTTAAATACCCGGATCAGGACATCATCAATCTTCTTTTTAGGGAAAAGATTAAGGTGGTGGAAAGAAAATACAATTATAACACCGGCTATGGAAGCATTGCCGGTATGTTCTATAATAGGAAATTCCTCCTGCCGGAGGAATCTTGAATTAAAATAGCCCGCCGGA